>NZ_JBHVOC010000001.1:0-451060 GCF_044142145.1 Streptomyces sp. BK79 | reverse complement strand
GGGGCGCCCCCCCCCCCCCCCCCCCCCCCCCCCCCCCCCCCGCCCCGGTGGAGCGTCATACGACGCCCCGACGCGCCCCCTTCCCGGGCTTCCCGGGCGCCACCCCAGGACGCCTTCTACCGGCGCGCCCGCCCCCACCCCCGGGGCGCCCCGCCCTGCACCGGGCGCCCCCCGACGACTCCCGCGCCAGGGGGAGCCCGAGGACGCTGCCCCGACGCCCTGCCACCGCACCGTCGTTCCCCTCCCCTCGCGCGGTCCCCGTAGCGCACCGGTCCCGCCGCCACCCCGCCCGGTCTGGGCATCCGCACAGAGTCTCCCGCCCGGGACTGGGACGCCGCAGCGACCAGGGCCGTGGCCCTGTACCGGTACCGGCGCGCGTGCTGTCGTGAGCTCCCCCTTTCCCGTCACCGTGCCGGCGAGCCCCGGCACGGTCCCAAGGAGCCGCGATGCCCGCAGCACCACCGGACGGCGAGTCCGCGCTGCACGTCGAGAGCCTCGACGTCGCGTACGGACGCGCACTGTCCGCCCTCCGTTCCGTGTCCCTGACCGTCCCGCACGGCGGCGTCGTCGCGCTGCTCGGCGCCAACGGCGCGGGCAAGACGACCCTGCTGCGGGCCGTGTCGGGCACACTGCGCCTGCACCGCGGCGCGATCACGGCCGGCCGCGTCCGCTACGGCGACACGGCCCTGGACGGCCGCGACCCGGTCGCCGCCGTACGCGCCGGAGTCGTCCAGGTGCCCGAGGGCAGGCGGGTGTTCGCCGGACTCACCGTCGACGAGAACCTGCGGTCCGGGGGCCTGGGTCTCGGCCGACGCGCCCCGGCGCAGGTCCGCGAGGCCCGGGAGCGGGTCTTCACCCTCTTCCCGCGACTCGCCGAACGCACCCGCCAGGCCGCGGGCCTGCTGTCCGGTGGCGAACAGCAGATGCTCGCCATCGGCCGCGCCCTGATGGCCGCGCCCCGGCTGCTCCTGCTCGACGAACCCTCCCTCGGGCTCGCCCCGATGATGGTGGACCGCATCGCCGAGGTCGTCCGCGAGATCAACGCCCAGGGCACCGCCGTACTCCTCGTCGAGCAGAACGCCGGCATGGCCCTGTCCCTCGCCGAACACGCCTACGTCCTGGAGGTCGGCGAGATCCGGCTGTCCGGCCCCGCGGGCGAACTCGCCCGCACGGACGCCGTACGCCGCCTCTACCTGGGCGAGACCACCGGCACCACCGAAACCGCCACCACCACCGAAACCGCGACCACCGCGACCACCGCCACCACCGAGGCCACCGACGGCAAGGGGGCCGCGTGACCACCCGCACCACCGCACCCCCCGTGCTCGGGGTCCGAGGCGTCACCGTGCGCTTCGCCGGCCTCGTCGCCCTCGACGACGTCTCCTTCACCGTCACCCCGGGCACCGTGCACGCGGTCATCGGCCCGAACGGCGCCGGCAAGTCCACCTGCTTCAACGTCCTGTCGGGCCTGTACCGGCCCACCGCCGGCACCGTGCGCCTCGGTGACGCCGACCTGACCCGGCTCGCCCCGCACAAGATCGCCGCCCTCGGAGTGGCCCGCACCTTCCAGAACATCGTCACCACCCAGGGCACCGTCGCCGACAACCTGATGCTCGGCCGCCACGCCCTGTCCCGCGCCGGCTTCGCCGCCAGCGCCCTGCGTCTGCCGCGCGCCGTGCGCGAACAGCGCGAACATCTCGCCAAGGCCCGCGAGATCGCCGAACTCACCGGCCTGGGCCCCCACTTCGACTCTCCCGTCGCCCTGCTCTCCTACGGCGACCGCAAACGCGTCGAACTCGCCCGTGCCCTCTGTCTGGAGCCCCGTGTCCTGCTGCTCGACGAACCCGTGGCCGGCATGAACGCCGCCGAACGCACCCGCATGACCGAGGTGGTCCGGGAGATCCGCGCCGAACTCGGCCTCTCCGTCGTGCTGGTCGAGCACGACATGGGCCTGGTCATGCGCCTCGCCGACGACGTCACCGTCCTCGACTTCGGCAAGGCCATCGCCCACGGCACCCCCGACGAGGTCCGGCGCGACCCCGAGGTGCTGCGCGCCTACCTCGGCACCGGCACCAGCGGGGAGGACGCGGCATGACCGGCTTCCTCGACAACCTCCTCAACGGCCTCGCCCTGGGGTCCGTCTACGCACTGATCGCCCTCGGCTTCGTCACCATCTTCAAGGCGTCCGGCGTCCTGAGCTTCACCCACGGCTCGCTCCTCCTGCTCGGCGGCTACCTGGTCGCCGTCCTGAACGACGACATCGGTTTCGCCGGCGCGCTGGCCGTCGCGGTCCTCGTGACGGCCGCCGTCGCCGGGGTCCTGGACCGCCTGGTGCTCCAGCGGGTCGGGGGCACCGATCCGCACGCCGCCCATGTGCAGACCATCGTCACCATCGGCGTCGACATCGTCCTGGTGACCGACCTGGCCCGGCGGATCGGCGGCGACCTGCTGCCGCTCGGCGACCCCTGGGGCGACGCGGTGACCGACCTGGGGCCGGTGACCGTAGCCGACAGCCGCATCGCCGCGATCCTGGTCTCCGCCGTGGCCATCGGCGGCGCCTTCGCCCTCTTCCGGTTCACCCCCTGGGGCCTGTCGCTGCGCGCGGCGGCCGAGGACGGCGAGGCCGCCGCCCTGATGGGCGTACGGCTGACCCGCGTACGCACCGTCGCCTGGTGCCTGGCCGGGGGACTGGCCGCACTCGCCGCGGTCTTCCTGGTCGCCTTCCCGGCGCCCGGACTGGAACGCACCACCGGGCAGATCGCCCTGAAGGCCTTCCCGGCCGCCATCCTCGGCGGCATGGCCTCCCCGGTCGGCGCCCTGGTCGGCAGCATGCTGATCGGCCTCACCGAGGCCTTCGTCGCCGGCTACCAGTCCGACCTGCACGTCCTCGGCGAGGGCTTCGGCGACGTCGCCCCGTACGCGGTGATGGTGCTGGTCCTCCTGGTGCGCCCCGCCGGGCTCTTCGCGGCGAAGGGAGCGACCCGTGTCTGACCGCCTCACCAAGAGCGGCCTCACCGAGAGCGGCCACACCAAGAGCGGCCCCGCCAAAACCAGCCCCGCCAAGAGCGGCCCTGCCAAGCGCGGCCTCGACCGGAGCGGCCTCCTCAAACGCGGCCCGCTCCTGCTGTCCGCCCTCCTCCTGTGCCTCCTGCCCTTCTACCTGGACGCGTTCTGGCTGCGCATCGGCCTGTTCTCCATGGCGGCGGCCATCGGCGCCATCGGGCTCGGCCTGCTCAGCGGCACCGCGGGCCAGCTCTCCCTCGGACACGCCTTCTTCCTCGCCGTCGGCGCCTACGGCTACGTGTGGCTGGCGGGGGAGACCGGCCCCGGGCTGCCGCCCGCCGTCGCCGCGGTCCTCGCCGTGCTGCTCGCCGGCGCCGCGGGCGGCCTGTTCAGCCCCGTCGCAGGCCGGGTCAAGGGCGTCTACCTGGGCGTGGCCACCCTCGCCCTGGTCTTCCTCGGCCACCACGTCCTGCTCACCGCGGACTCCGTCACCGGCGGCTTCAACGGAAGCTCGGTGCCGCCGCTGGAGATCGGCGGGTTCACCTTCGCCGAGTCCGACCCCGAACTGACGGTCATGGGCGTGCCGTTCGGCGCCGAGGAACGGCTCTGGTACCTCGGCCTCGCCCTGTTCGCCCTCACCTGGTTCACCGCCCGCGGACTGCTGCGCGGGCGCCCCGGACGCGCCCTGGTGGCGCTGCGCGACAGCGAGACCGCGGCGTCCGTGATGGGCGTGCACGTGGCCCGCTACCGCTCGGCCGCGTTCGTCGTCTCCTCGATGTACGCGGGCCTCGCCGGCGTCCTGCTCGCGCTCTCCTTCCGCCGCGTGGTGCCCGACTACTTCTCCCTCCTCCTCTCCGTCGACTACCTCGCCATGATCGTCATCGGCGGCCTCGGCTCGGTGGCCGGAGCCACCGCCGGCGCCGTCTTCGTCACCGCGCTGCCGCTGCTGATGACGCGCTACGCCGACCAGTTGCCGCTGGTGGCGACGCCGGGCTCCGGCGACGGCTCGATCGGCCCGACCGAGGCCGCCCGCTACCTCTACGGCGCGGCGATCGTCGTGATCCTGCTCTACGCCCCCGACGGACTGCACGGGCTCGCCCGGCGGACCCGCGCCCGCCTGCGCCGCCGCCGGCCACCCGCCACCGACCCCTCCGGCACCGGGTCCCCACCCGACGCCTCCTCCGCAACGACCGCAACGACCGCACCCACCGCACGAGCCAAGGAGCACACCCCGTGAACGTCACGCACCCCAGGTCCCGCACCACCCGGACCGCCGCCCTGGCCGCGGCACTGGCCGCCGTGCTGCTCGCGGGCACCGCATGCAGCTCCAAGGCGGACGGCGGAAGCACCGACGACGCCGCCGACGGCGTCAAGGCCGGCCCCGGCGTCAGCGAGAAGGCCATCAAGCTGGGCGCGCTGACCGACCTCACCGGCCCCTACGCCACCCTCGGCAAGTCCATCGTGCAGGCCCAGCAGATGTGGGCCGACGAGACCAACGCCGCGGGCGGCATCTGCGGGCGCAAGGTCGAGATCGTCGTCAAGGACCACGGCTACGACGTGCAGAAGGCGGTCACCGCGTACGCCGACATCTCCCCGGACGTCGTCGCGCTGCCCCAGGTCATCGGCTCGCCGGTGGTCGCGGCGCTGCTCGACGACATCGAGCGGGACCACATGCTGACCTTCCCGCAGGCGTGGGCCGCCTCCCTGCTGGGCATGGACCCGGTCCAGGTCCTGGGCACCACCTACGACCTCGACATGATCGCCGCGGTGGACTTCCTGACCCGTGCCAAGAAGATCGCCAAGGGCGACACCATCGGCCACGTGTACTTCGAGGGCGACTACGGCGCCAACGCGCTGGAGGGCTCAGAGTGGGCCGCCGAACAGGCGGGGATGAAGGTGGTCGGGCAGAAGATCAAGGCCACCGACACCGACCTGTCCGCCCAGGTCTCCGCGCTGCGGAAGGCCGGCGTCAAGGCCGTCCTGATCAGCGCCGGCCCCGCCCAGACCGCGTCCCTCGCGGGCGTGGCCGCCGCCCGCGGCCTCCAGGTGCCGATCGTCAGCAGCGCTCCCGGCTACTCCCCGCAGCTGATGAAGACGCCCGCGGCACCGGCGCTCGAGGCCATGGTCCACGTCGTCAGCGCCGCCCCGGCGACCAGCTCCGACCTGCCCGGCGTCAAGAAGATGGTCGCCTCGTACACCAAGAAGTACCCGGGCGAGCCGGTCGACTCCGGAGTGCTCTCCGGCTACAACGCCGCCCAGCTCATGGGCTCCGACCTGAAGAAGGCTTGTGAGGGCGGCAGCCTCACCCGGGAGGCCGTCGTGAAGGCGCACCGGTCGCAGAAGAACGCCGACACCGGCCTCGGCACCCCGCAGAACTTCTCCCTCGTGACCGAGCCGGCCAGCCGGTCCACCTACGTGCTCAAGCCTGACGCCAAGGCCGTGGGCGGGCTCGTCGTCGTGGAGGAGGCGCACAAGGCGCCGGGCGTCGACGCGTACCTGGCCGCACGCGGCTGAGTGAGGGGCCGGTGGCCGCCAACTCGACTGCGCGGCAGTCGCCTTGGCGGCCACTGGGCCCACCCTCTGGTTTCCCTGACCACCGGGTCCCTAGGATGTACTCTCTGTCATGCCAGTCCAGTTGGCGCCCGTCCGGAGCTGGGGGAACGATGCAAGCCGACAAGCAGCTGTCCACGGAGATCGACGCCAGCGTGCCCACGGCCGCGCGCATGTACGACTACTACCTGGGCGGCAAGGACAACTACGCGGCCGACCGGGCGGCGGTCGGTGAACTCGACAAGGTCGTCCCCAGCACCCGTCGGCTGGCGCTGAACAACCGGCGCTTCCTCCAGCGGGTGGTCAGGGTCCTCGCCCAGGAATACGGCATCCGCCAGTTCCTCGACCACGGATCCGGCCTGCCCACGCAGGACAACGTGCACACCATCGCGCAGCGCGTCGACCCGGAATCCCGTGTGGTCTACGTCGACAACGACCCGATGGTGCTGGTCCACGGCCGCGCGCTGCTCGACCAGAACGACCAGACCGCGGTCATCCACGCCGACATGCGTTCGACGGAGGAGATCTTCTCCCACCCGGACACCCAGCGGCTGATCGACTTCTCGCAGCCGGTCGCCGTGCTGTTCAACTCGGTCTTCCACTGCATCCCGGACAGCGACACCGACGGCCCGATGGCGGTCGTCCGGCGCGTGACCGAGCGGCTCGTGCCCGGCAGTTACGCCGTGATGTGCCAGCTGGTCAGCGAGGACGCGGAAGTGCGGAAGTTCGTCACGGACTTCATGGACCAGGCCACGCAGGGACACTGGGGCCGGGTCCGCGAACCGAAGGACGTGGAGGCCCTGTTCGAGGGCATGGACATCATGGAGCCGGGGCTGGTGGAGGTCTCCACCTGGCGTCCGGACAGCGAGGTGGCGCCCCGCCAGCTCACCGACGAGTGGATCGAGTTCGGCGGCCTGGGTCGCATCCGCTAGCGGCCCCCGGGCCGGCACGAAGGGCCGCACGCGACGCGTGCGGCCCTTCCGTTCGCCGCCCGGCCGACTCGTCGCTGGGTTTACTCGGGGTAGCGCGAGGCCATCGTCTGGCGCAGCAGGTCCTTCGACGCGCGCGGGGTCAGGGCCTCGTCGGCCAGCCGGTCCAGCGCGACCCGGTATTCCTCGGTCTCGTCGAGGTCCTCGAGGAAGTTGGCGCTGCGGATGTGTTCCAGGTAGACGACGTCGGGCAGGTCGACGCCGCCGAAGCGCAGATAGGTGATCGGGATGGCGGGTGCCGACGCGTTCGTCACGTCCAACGGCACGATCTGCAAGGTCACATGCGGCTCGTCGGCCATCTCGACGAGGTGTTCGAGCTGCTCCCGCATGACCTCGCGGCTGCCCAGCACGCGCAGCAGCACGGACTCGTCGATGATCGCCCACAACTGCGGGGCGTCACCGCGATGCAGCAGCTCCGCGCGGCGCATGCGCAGTTCGACACGGCGCTGCACCTCGGCGCCCGTCGCGTTCGGCAGGCCCCGCTCGACGACGGCCCGGGTGTAGGCCGCCGTCTGGAGCAGGCCGGGGACGTACTGGATCTCGAAGGTGCGGATGGTCGCCGCGGCCTCCTGGAGGCCGACCAGGCGGTCGAACCACTCCGGCATCAGACGCTTGTCGTACCGCTGCCACCAGCCCGGTTCACCGGCGCGCTGCAACAGCTTGAGCAGGACCGACGCCTCGTAGGGATCCGTGCCGTACCGCTCCAGCAGGGCGCGGACGTCGGTCTCCGTCGGGGGCCTGCGGCCCTTGCCCGACTCGATGCGCGAGAGCTTCGCCGCGCTGAACCCGAGGTCGCGTGCCGCCTGGTCCTGGGACAGGCCGGCGTCCTCGCGGAAGCCCGCCAGCTGCACACCGACGAGCATCTTCAGCAGGGTCGGGGCGGGCTCGACCCGGTCCAGATAGGGTTCGAGACGGGAGATGCGAGGCGATGACGCGGCGGACATCCTGACTCCCAGCAGACCGGCAGACTTGAGAAACCACACTATCTCATCCCGCCTGTGCCCGCCGCATCCGCCAGTGGTAAACGGGTAGTTGGTCTCCGCTTCCGCGTGCGGCGACCTCGCCCCGCCCGCCCCGGTGGCGTCCGGCCCGCTCACAGCAGGTGGTCGAACTCGCCCTCCTTCGCCCCGGCCAGGAAGGCGGCCACCTCCGCGGGGGTGTAGACGAGCGCGGGACCGTCCGGATCACGGGAGTTGCGCACCGCGATGCCTCCGTCCACGAGGGCGACCTCGACGCAGTTGCCCTCGGCGTTGCTGTGCCGGCTCTTGGTCCAGCGGGCCTCCAAAGAGCTGGCCCGCACTCCGTTGTGCACTGGTGGCACCGCGATCTCCTTGCCGTTCGGGGGAGCGGACCGAGTCCCGTCGGTCCCCGTGCGCTCCCATCCGATTTTTTTCCGCGCAATTTCTCGTGCAATTGCACGCGAGCGCTGTCAGCGTGGATAATAGCCGTGGCGTCAACCCCTGGTTGGCCGCCCCGTTCTGACGTCGCATCAGGGAGATGCCGTGCCGTCACCTGCGCATTCCACGCTCCGGTCGTCCGGCGAACCAGCGTCGGAGGCGGGCGCGGCGAGCCGGTTCGGCCGTCTCCCGGACACGGCACGGCCCGTCGCCGGCCGGGACGAGTGGCCGTCGTCGGCTCCGTACGCGAAACACCGGCTGCCGGGCGGCCGGACCGCGTCCGCCGTACTGCGCATCGCGTGCAGCGGACAGGGCTTCGCCCGGGCCAGGGTCTTCACGCGGGACACGTTGAGCGGCTGGGCCCTCGACCGTCACGCCGACGACGCCGTGCTCGTGATCACCGAGCTCGCCTCCAACGCCGTGACCCACGCGGTTCCCTCCGCGGCGGCCGGTGTGCCGGAGGTGAGGCTGGGGCTCGCGCTGGACGGCGACCACCTGATGCTGACTGTCTCCGACCCCGGCGACAACGCGCCCGTGTTCTCCCCGTCCGGCGACCTCGCCCTCGCGGAGCACGGACGCGGCCTGTGCATCGTCGACGCCCTCGCGGAGGAATGGGGCTGGACCCCGAGGCCTCCCGCGGGCAAGACCGTCTGGGCCATGTTGTCGACCCGCCCCCTCACCTGACCCGACTGCCGCGGAAGGGCCCCCACCATGCGCAGCGCTCCGACACCCGAGCCGAGCACCCCGCGCACCGACCGCCAGGCGCAGCCGCCCGGCGTGCCCAGGACCGCCTCCCCCCTCGCGGGGCTGGACAGCGTTCCGTGGAGCGACATCCAGGACTCCAGCGGCTCGGCCGCGGCGATTCCCAGGCTGCTGCGCAAGGTCGCCTGGGGCGACGCCGAGACCGCCCGCGCCGCCCTCGGCGATCTGCGCAAGCGCATCTGCCAGTACGGCTTCGTCGTCGAACAGGCCACCGCTGCCACCGTCCCCTTCCTGTGGGAACTGGCCCAGCGGCCCCAGGTGAACTGCCGCGCGCAGATCATCCAGCTGCTCAAGAACATCGCCGACGCCCGGCAGTGGGAGACCACGGCCACCGTCTACCCCAAACTGCTCAACCACCGCGAGAACCCGGTGGCCTGGGAGCGCGCGGCCCGGCAGGCCGTCCGGTCCCGGCGGCAGGAGCTGGAGCGGCTGCTGGCCGAGGACGACAGCGAGATCACCCGCGCCACGACGGAGCTGGCCCGCACCCTCGGAGACTGAGACCCGCGCCCTCCACGGGGGAGAAGGCGCGGGTCTCTCCCCCCGACGGGGAAGGGTTCCACGACCGGATGCCGCCGCCGCGCCGGCCGCCTCGCCGGCCGGACTCCGGCATGACGGCCCCGCCCTCGGTGGATCGTCGCCGTCGCCCTGAGCGGCCAGGGTTAGGCTCATGGCCGGGACACGTACCGACGAGGGGTGACGCGGCATGAGCGGCAGGGTGACGGCGGTCAGCAGCAACGGGGAGTACTCGTTCACCAAGCCGAACCGGGACAGCGTCACACTGCTCGCCGGGCTCGGCGTGGAGGGCGACGTGCACGCCGGTGTGACGGTCAGGCACCGCTCCCGCGTCGCGCAGGACCCCACCCAGCCGAACCTGCGCCAGGTCCACCTCCTTCACGAGGAACTCTTCGCCGAGGTCGGCGAGGAAGGCTTCGACGTGGCGCCCGGCGACCTCGGCGAGAACATCACCACACGCGGCATCGACCTGCTCGGTCTCCCCGTCGGCACCCTGCTGCGCATCGGCGACTCCGCCGTCCTGGAAGTGACCGGCCTGCGCAACCCCTGCCTGCAGATCGACCACTTCCGGGACGGACTCCTGAAGCGGGTCGTCGGCCGCGACGAGGCGGGGAACGTCGTGCGCAAGGCCGGAATCATGAGCATCGTGAAGGAAGGCGGAGTAGTGCGCCCCGGCGACACGGTGGAGGCACAGCTCCCCAGCGGTCCGCACCGGCCCCTGGACCGGGTCTGATCGTCCCGACGTACGGAAGGGTGTGGCGCCCTCCTCGGCGAACGGGTAGGAAAGCGCGGGAAGTAAGCGCTTGCCCCACTCGGTCACCAGGAGGACCACGCCGATGGCGTCGTCATTGGAAAAGCCGCTCGATCACCGCTACCGGGGCGAACACCCGATACGCACGCTCGTCTACCTGTTCCGCGCCGACCGTCACCGCCTGGCCGGGGCGGTCGCGGTCTTCACCGTGAAGCACAGCCCCGTCTGGCTGCTGCCGCTCATCACCGCGTCCATCATCGACACCGTCGTCCAGCACGGGCCCCTCGGCGACCTGTGGACCAGCACCGGGATCATCATGTTCATCCTGGTGGTCAACTACCCGCTGCACCTGCTCTACGTCCGCCTCCTGTACGGCAGCGTCCGCCGCATGGGCACCGCACTGCGGTCCGCGCTGTGCACCCGCATGCAGCAGCTCTCCATCGGCTACCACTCCCGCGTCAGCGCCGGCGTCCTGCAGGCCAAGGTCGTCCGGGACGTCGAGACGGTGGAGCAGATGGTGCAGCAGACCGCCGAGACGGGCCTCGGCGCGCTCACCGTCCTCACCGGCGGTCTCGTCATCATCGCCGTGCGCACACCGGAGTTCCTGCCCGTCTTCCTCGTCGTGGTGCCCGCCGCCTCCCTGCTCGTGGCCCGGCTCCGCGCCCGGCTGCGCGCCCACAACGAACACTTCCGCCACGAGGTCGAGGCCCTGTCCTCCCGGGTGACGGAGATGACCCGGCTCATCCCCGTCACCCGCGCCCACGGTCTGGAGGGCAAGGCGCTGCGCCGCATGGACGGCACCCTGGACCGCCTGCTGACCTCCGGGATGCGCCTGGACCTGGTCAACGGCCGCTTCGGCTCGCTGTCCTGGGTCGTGCTCAACGTGGTCGGCGTCCTCGTCCTCGCGGGCGCCGCCCTGGTCTCGTACCACGGCGTCTGGGGGGTCACCGCCGGTGACGTCGTCATGCTCAGCGCCTTCCTGACCACCCTCACCAACTCCACGACAACGTTGGCGGGGCTGGCCCCCGTCATCACCAAGGGCCTGGAGTCCGTCCGCTCGGTCGGCGAGGTGCTCCAGGCTCCCGAACTGGAGGACAACGAGGGCAAGGCCGAACTGGCCTCGCTGCGCGGGGCCGTGACCTTCGAGGACGTCGGCCACGTCTACGAGGGCGACGGGCGGCCCGCGGTGAGCGACTTCACGCTCGCGGTCCGCCCCGGCGAGACCGTCGCCCTGGTCGGCGCGTCCGGCGCGGGCAAGTCCACCGTGCTCAACCTGGTCATCGGCTTCCTGCGGCCGACCTCGGGCCGGCTGCTGCTCGACGGCACCGACATGAACACCCTCGACCTGCGCACGTACCGGCGCTTCGTCTCGGTGGTCCCGCAGGAGTCGATCCTGTTCGACGGCACGATCCGGGAGAACGTCGCCTACGGCATGGACGACGCCGACGAGGCGAAGGTGCGCGCGGCCCTGCGCGACGCCAACGCGCTGGAGTTCGTCGACCGGCTGCCGCAGGGCCTCGACACGCTGGTCGGCGAGCACGGCGCCCGGCTGTCCGGCGGGCAGCGCCAGCGGCTGGCCATCGCCCGCGCCCTGATACGGGACCCCAAGGTGCTCGTCCTGGACGAGGCGACCTCCGCGCTGGACACCCGCTCCGAGGCGCTCGTCCAGCAGGCGCTGGCCCGGCTGCTGCGCGGACGCACCACGTTCGTCGTCGCGCACCGGCTGTCCACCGTGCGGGGCGCGGACCGCATCGTGGTGATGGGGGAGGGCCGCATCCAGGAGGTGGGCACCCACGAGGAACTCCTGGGCAGGGGAGGGGCGTACACGGCACTGCACGGCGGCCAGGTCGCCTGACCCTCCGGCTGTTGCCCGACATGGATCCGTGGGCGGCGATCGTGTCCCTTTTCAACCAAGTCGTCGACCTTTTGCGGCGATGGTCGGACACAAACCGACGGATTTTCGTCAATTGCGAGCAGCGGCGCGCATGATGTGAGTGTTTCCGCCGGGTTCGGGCATACGCAGCGAAAATCGAGAGAGGGGCGATTCGTGCTCGAGCCGGACCCGAAGGTCGTCAGAGAGTTGCTGACGCGGTACGCGTCACTGCGGATCGCGCAGGCGGAGAGTCAGCGGCCGGAGACGGCGCGCGAGCTGGCGGACGTCAGCTACACGCTGTGCGTGATGACGGCGACGACCAGTATCCGCGACGCGCTGGCCAAGGCGGACGCGCTGCTGCTCGCCAAGGGGCGGATGCCGGACACCGTCCGCGTGGCGGACCCGGAGGGGGAGAGCGGCCTGTCGCTGGCCGTGTGAGAACGCCGTACCCGGGCCCGTCCGGGGACCGGGCCCACACGCCGGGCCGGTCCGCGGGGCGGGCCCTACGGCTCGGCGGGGGTCGCCGGCCTGCCGTGGAACGCCGCGCGGTAGGCGTACGGAGTCGTGCCGACCACCCGCCGGAACCGCTCGCGGAATGCGGTGGCCGAGCCGAACCCCGCCTGCCGCGCGATCCGTTCCACCGAGTGGTCGCCGTTCTCCAGCAGGTACTGGGCGCGCCGCACCCGCGCCCGTAGCAGCCACTGCAGCGGGGTGGTCCCCGTCTGTTCGCGGAACCTGCGGCTGAAGGTGCGCTCGCTCATGCCCGCGCGCGCCGCCATCGCGCCGAGGGTGACCTCCTCGGCCAGATGGTCCTCGATCCACTCCAGCAGCGGCTCCAGGTCCGAGCCCCGGGGTACCGGCGGGCGCTCGTGCACGATGAACTGGGCCTGCCCGCCCTCCCGTTCCAGCGGTACGACGCACATCCGGGCGGCGTGCGCGGCGACCGCCGAGCCCAGGTCGCGGCGGATCATGTGCAGGCACATGTCCAGACCGGCGGCGGCGCCCGCCGAGGTGAGGATCTGCCCGTTGTCGACGTAGAGGACGTCCGGCTGCACCTCGACCCCCGGGAAGCGGCGGGCCAGTTCCGCCGTCGCCATCCAGTGGGTGGTGGCCCGCAGCCCGTCCAGCAGCCCGGCCTCCGCGAGGACGAAGGCGCCCACGCACACCGACGCGATCCGCGTACCGGCACCGGCCGCCCGCCGCAGCGCGGACAGGACGCGGTCGGAGGGCGGGCCCTGCTCCTCGGAGCGGCCCGGCACGATGACGGTGTCGGCCCACTCCAGTGCCTCCAGGCCCCGGTCGACACGGAGGGTGAGCCCGTCCGTGCGCACCTCGGGCGTCTCGGCGCACAGGCGGACGCGGTACGGACTGCGTCCGTCGGGCAGCCGCGTCCAGTCGAACACCTGCATGGGCGCCGCCATGTCGAACGGCACCACGTCGTCGAGGACCAGGATCGCCACGGAGTGCATGGCGGCCACGATAGACGGATTCCCGCCGTGCGCGGAACGCCCCGGTCAGGCCCGGTCCGGACCTCGCGCCGCCGGTCACCGCCGGGTGAGGGGGTTGGCGAGAACCCGTCGGAAGCTGTCGTTTCAGCCGCTGTCCGCCGGCCCGGCCGCTTCCTAGCGTGGCTTCCACCGCACCGACCGTTCGCACCGACCGTTCGCACCGACCGATCCCGCCTCCGGAGCCCCGACCGATGACCAAGTTCCTGCTGTCCCTCCACGTCCTGGCCGCCATCCTCGCCGTCGGGCCGGTCACCGTCGCCGCCAGCATGTTCCCGCCGGCCGTCCGCCGGGTGGCGTCGCCCGTGCCCGCCGGCGGCGCGGGCGGGCACGCACCGGATGCGGGGGACGCGGGGGACGTGGGTACCGTCCGGCTGCTGCACCGCATCTGCCGGGTCTATGCCGGACTCGGGATCGCGGTGCCGGTCCTCGGCCTCGCCACCGCGGTCGCGATGGGCGTCCTCGGGGACGCCTGGCTCGTCACGTCCATCGCCCTGACCGCTGCCGCCGCCGGCGTCCTGGTCGCCTTCGTCCTGCCCCGCCAGGAGGAACTCCTCGAGGAGGTGGCCGACCGGCGGCCCGTCGAGCGCGCCCGTACCGCCCGCCTCGCCATGTTCACCGGCCTGTTCAACCTGCTGTGGGCCACGGTGACGGTGCTCATGATCGTGCGGCCCGGTTCCACCACCGGCGCCTGAGCCCCCGGGTCACCCGTGAGGAGGGAATGCGCACCCGCGGGTGGACGGGCGCCTAGACTGCTCAGTCGCGCCTCCGTACGGAGGCGGACGACACGAAAGGCACGTTGACGGGTGTTCCAGGATTCCCCCATCTACGACCGACTCGTCGCCGAACGCGGTGACGTCCCCGAGCAGGTGCGACGGGATGCCGAGCGCGTGACCAGGGAACTGGAGGTTGTCATGCGTCCGTTGCGCGCACCCGGGCACCTGCCCGGCGGGGGGCGCCAGCCGTCCCCCGGGGCCGGCTGGCAGCGCACGGCCCTGCTGCCGGGCCCGCGCCCGCACTGAGGCCGGGCGGCGACGGACCACTCCGCCTCACCCGGCGAACACCGTCCCGGGACCGCCCGCGTCCACCGGGTCCTCGGTGGCGGGCCGGGCCAGCCAGTCGGCGATGGCGCGGGCGATCGGCTGCCCCGTGTCCACCTCGACGAAGCCGAACTGCCCGGACTGGTTGCACTCCAGGAACCACCACGTCCCGTCGCCGTCCTCGACGAAGTCCAGGGCGCCGTAGGCCAGTCCCGCGGCCCGCAGGTAGGCGCGGACCGCGTCGGCCACGCGTGGCGGTACCTCGGCGGGCCGCCACGGCTCCGGGGACGCGGCGAAGCGCACGTCCACCTCGGCGGGGTCCGGCTCCATGAGGGTCGTCTTGCGCGCGGCCAGCAACGCGTCGCCTACGGCGGTGAGACGGATGTCGGCACGCTTGGCCACCCGGCGTTGCAGCAGCGTCGGGCCGTGGGCGACGGCCGAGAAGTCGGCCTCGGGCGGCACCCTGCTGGCCGGCACCGCCCGCGGCGGATCCTGCGGATGCGCGCCCGAGACGGGCTTGACCACCAGGTCCGGATACCGCTCGGCGAACTCGCGGGCCGCCCGGGGAAACGTCGTGATCAACGTGGCCGGCACCGGCAGGCCGCACCGCTGGGCCAGACGCAGCTGCCAGGGCTTGTACCGGGCCCGGTGGGCCGCGTCGGGCTGGTTCATCCAGCGCGCCCCGCACCCCCGGAGCATGCCGTAGAGCGCCTGACCGGACTCCTCGGTCAGCCACGCGGAGGGCTCGGCGGCCCGCGTGGCCGCACCACCCGGCCTGCGCACCCAGACGGACCGCAGCCCGCCGATGCTCACCAGCCGGTCCCCCGCCGACAGGTGGCCCCGGAAGGAGCCGTGCGCGAACTCGCCGGAGAGCGCGACCGACGCGGTCAGATCGGCGGGGTCCAGGCGGACCACCGGCACCCCCGCCGCGTTCAGGTGCACGACCACCATGTCGGTGGTGACGTCCTCTTCACAGGTCAGGATCAGCACGGTCATTCTCGACGGCCCGTGGTCAGTCGTCGAAGTGGGTCTTCGACCCCGCGGTGGAGGTCGTGGTCCCCAGCTCCCTGAGCAACGCGTGGTCACAGGCGGCCACCCGCCCGTCCAACAGCACGTTCAACTGCAGCCCGGAGTCGTAGACGTACGGAATCGTGGCTTCCGACTCCACTGCGGGCCGTGCGTAGTCGAGCGCGAACGGTTGCATCGTCTCTCCCTAGTCGGTGCTGCGCCGATCAGGCGAGGTTCCTGTGCGAAGTCGCCTGGTCCGCCGACTTCCTTCGGCTTCCAGAGACTTATACGAATCGAACGGGTGATTGGTTTCCTTACGCTGCGTAATCACCGGGCGGTCGGGTGCCCGCCCGCTGCTCCAGGGCCGCCCGCCGGCCGCCGAGCGAACCGCGCGCGGAACGCAGCGCGAGGAGCAGGACGCCGATGTCGTCCAGGTAGACGGGATCGGGCACCAGGTCCGTCGGCAGCACCAGGTAGAGGACGGCGCCCCAGAAGACCCACCGCGGTCCGGTGGGAAGCCCGGCCCGCCTCAGGTCCCGCCGGGTGCGGACCAGCCGCACCAGTACGCCGATCGCCGTGGCGAGCACGACGGCCGCCAGCAGCACCGCCGCGATGATCACCACTGTGGTCGTGTCCACCCCGCCCCTCCTCCTGGCGCGCGGCGCGCGCCTACTCCCCGGATGCCCGTTCGAGGCGTCGGCAAGTCCGCTCGGACGGTTCTGTCATCCCTGTGGCCCACTCCGGTGGCATCGCCCGCCGGGCGTGCCTAGTAATGGTCAGCACACAGCGTGTCGCACGTCGGGGACGCAGGGCGGCCGCACCCCCACCACACGGAGAGATCATGACCACCGGCTCTTCCACACCCCGTTCGCCCGAGTACGCCATATCCGCCGTGGACCTGCCCACCGGGGAGACGACCACGGCCACCGGCACCCACCCGGTCCGCTCGACCGCGCCGGACGAGCCCGCCGACGTGCCCGACCTCGACCCGCCCGACCCCGGCTTCCTGGACGACCTCGACGACGACCTGGACGACCTGGGCCCCCGGCGGCCCGGCCTGCCGGACGACCTCGGCCCCCGTGAACCCGGCCTCCACGGGCCCGACGCCCCCGGCACGGCGGCGCGCGAGTACGGCGACCCCGTCGGCGACCTGGTGCGGGCCGCGGTGGCGGACCGGCCGCTGGAGGAGGTCGTCGAGCTGATCACGACGCTGGAGCAGTCCCCGCAGTACGCGCGGGCCACGGTCGACGCGCTCCGCGCCGTCGGAGTGAACCGCTCCGTGGACGACGTCACCCGGCTGGTCGGCCTGCTGACCCGGCCGCCGCGTCATCCGGACAGCGCGGACGAGGCCATCCGGGCCGCGGCCGAGTGCCGCTCGGTGGAGGACGTGACCCGGCTGATGGACCTGCTGCACCGCACGCCCCTGCAACCGCACTGCGGGCAGGAGGCCGTACGGGCCGCCGCGACCGGCCGGCCCGTGGAGGAACTGGTCGAGCTGATCGGCAGGATGGCCGAGGACGGGCGGACACGCCAGGACCGCCCCGACGCCCGCCGCCCCCGGGCGGCTCTGGACGCGACCGGCCAGGACGTGACGGGCCAGGACATGACCGGCCAGGACGTGACCGGTCATGAGGAGGAGCGGAAGCCCGCCGCCCGACGGGGAGGACTCGCCGGGGCGTTCGGGGCGGCCGAGCGCCGGGGCCGCGGCGAACGCCGCAGGGCGCCGCGGCCCGCCCGCCGGACACGCGAGGGCGCCGACGGCACGGCGCCGCCCGACCGGGAGCGGACGGCGGCCCGGTCCGCCGGGGCCGTGACCTGGCCGGCCTGGCTCACCGTCGCCGTCCTGGCCGGGTGCGGCGTGGCCTACTTCCCGCTGCACCAGAACGATGCCTCCGCCCGCGCCTACGGTGTCGCCCTCGGCCTGTCCGCGCTCTGCCTGCTGCTGGCCCTGCTGCTGACCGTGCGGCCCGCCGTACCGCTGCTCGCCGCGGCGGTCGTGGCACCGGCGGCGCTGGCCGCGGCCAAGCTCTACGGCAGCGCGACGCCCTCCTCCCGGATCTCCCGGGCCGTGGACCTCACGCTGGCACCCACCCGGGTCGCCGTCGCGGTCGCCGTCCTCGCGTCGCTGGTGGCGCTGACCGCCCTGTGCGTGCGGGTGGCCTCGCAGGCGCCCGCCGGGCGCCGGCCGAACCGTCCGCTGGTCCGGGCGAGTCGCGCGACGGACTGACCGCCCGCCCCGCACGTACGGCCCGTGGTCCGCGGTGGACCACGGGCCGCGCTCACGTACCCAGCGTGCCCGGCGGATGCGCGTGCTCCAGCAGACCGGTGAGCACCCGGTCCGGCGTGAGCGGGAGTTCCCGGAAGCGGATGCCCGTGGCGTGGTGGACGGCGTTGCCCACGGCGGCCGCCGAGCCCACGATGCCGATCTCCCCGATGCCCTTGCTGCCCATCGGGTTGAGGTGGGCGTCGTCCTCGTCGATCCAGTGTGCGTCCACGTCCGCGACGTCGGCGTGCGCGGGCACGTGGTACGAGGCCAGGTCCGACTCGGTGAAGTCGCCGAACGCCGGATCCACCGTGCTGTCCTCGGTCAGCGCCATGCCCAGGCCCATGGTCATCCCCCCGATGAACTGGGAGCGCGCCGTACGGGCGTTGAGGACGCGCCCCGCCGCGAACACCCCCAGCATCCGCGTCACCCGCACCTCGCCGGTGACCGTGTCCACGGTGACCTCGGCGAAGTGCGCGCCGAACGCGTGCCGCGCGAAGGGGCTCTCGGCGTCGGCGGTCCCGGAGGTGTCGGCGTCGGCCGCGATCCCCTCGTCGGGCAACGGCCCCGCGTGAGCGGCCAGCCGGTCGGTCAGCCGGGAGCACGCCTCGTGCACCGCCCAGCCCCAGGACGCGGTGCCGGAGGACCCGCCGGCCATCGGCGCGAACCCGATGCCGCTGTCCGCGACCTCGACCCGGACCCGGTCCAGCGGGACACCGAGCGCGTCGGCCGCGATCTGCGCGCAGACCGTCCTGGCACCCGTGCCGATGTCGGTGGCGTTGACCCGCACCAGGAAACCGCCGTCCGGCAGCGCCCGCGCCGAGGCGACGCACGGCGAAACCAGCACCGGGTACGTCGCGGCCGCCACCCCGCTGCCGACCAGCAGGTCCCCGGTCCGCCGGGAACCGGGACGGGGATCACGGCCCTCCCACCCGAACCGGCGGGCGCCCTCGCGCAGGCACTCCACCAGATGCCTGCTGCTGAAGGGCCGGCCGCTGTCGGGCTCGGTCTCCGGCTCGTTGCGGACGCGCAACTCGACCGGGTCCATGCCGAGTTCGACGGCCAGCTCGTCCATCGCGGTCTCCAGCGCGTACATGCCCGGGCACTCGCCCGGGGCGCGCATCCACGACGGCGTGGGCACGTCGAGCCGGGTGACGCGGTGGAGCGT
Source organism: Streptomyces sp. BK79 (assembly GCF_044142145.1). Lineage (NCBI taxonomy): Bacteria > Bacillati > Actinomycetota > Actinomycetes > Kitasatosporales > Streptomycetaceae > Streptomyces > Streptomyces sp. BK79. The sequence goes on along the minus strand of NZ_JBHVOC010000001.1, from coordinate 432,238 downwards.
GCGCAGTGCGGGAGCGGCGTACATGACGCGCGCGGGTACCGCCGCCTGCTCCACGAACTCCTTCACCCGGGAGGTGTACGTCGTCACCTCGTGCACCAGCGAGGTGAGCCGGCCGCCTGCGTCGGCGGCCAGCCGCAACCGGTGCAGGGTCGGCGCGCGGTGGCCGACGACGGCGGGCAGGAAGCGGCGCGGCAGCGCGACGGTGACCGGCCGGCCGGTCTCGCGCGCCGCCATCGCGGCGAGGACCACGTCCGGGCGGGGCGTGCCCTTCGACCCGAAGCCGCCGCCCACGTGCTCGGCGAGCACGGTGATCCGGTCCTCCGCGAGCCCGAACATCGTGGCGAGTTCGGTGCGTACCGCGCTGGTGCCCTGACTGGAGGAGTGCACCGTCAGTCGGTCGCCGTCCCACCACGCCGTGCTGGCGTGCGGCTCCATCGGATGGTTGTGCAGCGGCGGGACCCGGTACGCGACGTCGACCCGCGACGCCGAGGCGGCGAAGGCACCGTCGGGGTCGCCGTGCCCGGTGACCGCCGGGAACCCGCCGTTCGCCGATTCAGGGACGTACGCCCGGGGATCGTCGGCGGTGAGCGTCACGTCGTGGTCCTGCGCCTCGTACGTGACCCGGACGGCCGCGGCGCCGGCCCGGGCCGCCTCCAGCGTCTCGCCCACCACCAGGCCGACGAACCAGCCGCGGTGCGGGACGTGCGGGCTCTGCAGCAGGGCCAGCGTCGGGTCCTCCGGGTCCGCGAGCCGGGGGGCGTTCTCGTGCGTGAGCACCGCGAGTACGCCGGGCAGGGCGAGCGCCGGGCCGGTGTCGACGCCGGTCACCCGGCCCCGCGCGACCGCCGCCGGGACGGGCCAGGCCTGGGCGCGGCCGGGCAGGTCGTACTCGGCGGCGTACCGGGCCGTGCCGGTGACCTTCTCCCGCCCCTCCCGGCGCTCGACGGGAGCGCCGAGGACGGTCTCGGTGCCGGTCATGGAGTCCTCCTCGTGGACGCCGGGTTCATGTCGTGGCCGGCGGGGCGAGCCGGCCCAGTACGTCCAGCGCCAGCCGGCGGGCCAGCGGCACCTTGTAGGCGTTGTCCCGCAGCGGTTCGGCGGCGGCCAGCTCCAGGTCGACGGCGTGCTCGAACGCCGCCGCCGTGGGGGCCGCGCCGACCAGCGCGTCCTCGGCCCGCCGCGCCCGCCAGGGGCGGTGCGCCAGCGCCCCGAAGGCGATCCCGGCCCGGTCCACCACCCCGTCCCGCAGGTGCAGGACGGCGGCGACGGAGGCCAGGGCGAAGGCGTACGACGTCCGGTCGCGGGCCTTGCGGTAGGCGGACGGGAGCCCGGCCGTGGCGGCCGGCAGGAGCACCCCGGTGATCAGTTCGCCGGGGTGGATCTCCGTGTCCCGCTCCGGGTGCTGCCCCGGCAGCCGGTGGAAGTCGGCGGCGGGAACACCGCGCGTGCCCTCCGGACCGTGCAGTTCCACGCGCGCGTCGAGGGCGGCGAGCGCCACCGCCATGTCCGAGGGGTGCGTGGCGACGCACTGGTCGGAGTGGCCGAGGACCGCGTGGTCGCGGTGCACGCCCTCCAGCGCGCCGCAGCCGGTGCCGGGCTCCCGCTTGTTGCAGGGCTTGGAGAGGTCCTGGAAGTAGGGGCAGCGGGTGCGCTGGAGCAGGTTGCCGCCGGTGGTGGCGGCGTTGCGGAGCTGCCCGGAGGCACCCGCCAGCAGGGCCTGCGACAGCGCGGGGTAGCGGTCGCGGACGACGGGGTGGGCGGCGAGGTCGCTGTTGCGGACGGTCGCGCCGACGCGCAGGGAGCCGTCGGGCAGTTCCTCCACCGCGTCCAGCGGGAGCCGGGTGACGTCGACGAGGGCGGCGGGGGTCTCCACGCCGAGCTTCATCAGGTCGACGAGGTTGGTGCCGCCGCCGAGGTAGCGGGCGCCGGGATGGGCCGCGAACGCGTCGGTGGCCTCCTCGACGCTGCCGGCGCGTACGTAGGCGAAGGACTTCACTCAGATCACGTCCTCGACCGCGTCGGCGATGCGCGGGTAGGCCCCGCACCGGCACAGGTTGCCGCTCAGCCGCTCCCGGATCTCGTCCCGGTCCAGCGCGACGGGCTCCCCGGAGGGCGTCGCCGGGTCGGTGACGTGGGACGGGTGCCCGGCGGCGGCCTCGGCGAGCGCGCCGACCGCGGAGCAGATCTGGCCCGGGGTGCAGTACCCGCACTGGAACGCGTCGCGCTCCAGGAACGCCCGCTGCAGGGGGTGCAGTTCCTCGCCGTCCCCGGCGAGGCCCTCGACGGTGGTGACCTCGCAGCCGTCCAGGGCGACGGCGAGCAGCAGACAGCTGTTGACGCGCCGTCCGTCCACGAGGACCGTACAGGCGCCGCACTGCCCGTGGTCGCAGCCCTTCTTGGCTCCCGCGAGACCGAGGTCCTCCCTCAGCAGGTCCAGCAGGACGCGGCGGTGGTCGACGGTGAGGGTGTGCGGTTTGCCGTTCACGCGGAGCGTGGTCTCGGAACGGGACGTCCGAGGTGGTGATGCGGGGGCGGTGCCCTCGTGCTGGCTGTCCATGGCGTCGGTGACCTTCCGGGACGGGCCGTGCTGCCGTGCCGACCGCGTATCCACGTCACGCCCGCTGACACGTGAGGGTGCCCTCACTCGCCCGCGGCGGCCGGCGCGGGCGGCCGTAAGGTGGCGCCATGACCCCGGGATCCGAAGACCGCGCCCGTCCGGCCGGCGTCCTGCGCGACGCCTACGCGGCGCTGGCGGCCGTGGTCGCCCCGCTCGGCGAGGAGGAGGCGTGGCTGCCGACCGACTGCGCCGGGTGGGCCGTCGGCGATCTGGTGCACCACCTGCTCACGGACGCCCAGCGGGCCCTGGTGGCCCTGCACACGCCCGCCGCGCCCCCACCCGACCGGGACGCCGTCACGTACTGGCGGGACTGGGCGCCCGACCCCGTCGGCGCGGCCCACGAGCTGCGCCGCACCCGGGTCGCCGCGAGCACGTTCCCCGACTTCGGCCGCCTGAGGGAGCTGTACCTGGAGACGGCGGCGGCCACGGTGACGGCCGCGTCGGAGGCCGACCCCGAGCGCCGGGTGGCCACCCAGGGGCACGTACTGACCGTCGGCGACCTGCTGACGACCCTGGGCGTCGAGGCCACCGTCCACCACCTCGACCTGGCACGCGCGCTGCCCACCGCTCCGGGGCCGTCACCGGCCGGGCTGACCGCGGTCCGCGTCACCCTCGACGGCCTCCTGGGCCGCCCGGTGCCGCTGGACTGGGGCGACGAGCACTACGCCCGCGCCGCCACCGGACGCACACCGCTCACGGAGGCGGAACGGCGGACCCTCGGCCCGGACGCGGACCGGATCCCGCTCTTCAGCTGAACCGACGGCCGGCCATCCGCCCCCCGACCGTCCGGCCACCGGCCGTCGGCCACGGGGTGACGGCCACCGCCGCCGGTCACGGTGGACGGCGGTCAGCCCGGGGCCGTCAGTCGTCCTGTCGCGACGGCGGGTGGGTGTCGTCGCGTCCGTCGGTTCCCTGGCGCGGGGGCCGGCCGGGGAGCCGGAGACGGTCCAGCGTGCGGGTCAGCCCCCGCAGCGGGGACGCGGCCGGTGTCCGCGACGGTGGCGGGCCGGCCGGGGCGGACCCGGCGGACTCCCGGTACGCGGCCAGGGCCTCGGCCGCGCGCTCGGCCGCCTCCCGGTACAGGTCCCGGGACTGCGTCATGGCCTCCAGCGCCTCGGCGTACATGGCCACCAGCTTGCGTTCGCGCTCCAGCTCCTCGGCCATGGTCAGCAGCCGCCAGTCCTCCCGCAGTCCCGTGAGGGCCTCCTGCGCGTCCGGCGACAGCGGCCTCGGCAGCGCGGCGAAGGACGTCACCGCCGCCAGCAGCTCGGCCGGCTCGGTGCCGTCCAGGAAGACGGAGCGGACGGAGAAGTCCCGGGCCTCGTAGCCGGCCGGGGCCGGTGTGCCGGGCAGGATCACGGCACCGCCGCGCGGCACCTGGACACCGAAGTCCTCCAGGGCCCAGTTCACCACCCGCAGCTGCTGCGGTGCGGCGCGGTGCTCGACCACGCGGTGCCGCAGACCGGGCGGCAGCCGGTCGGCGAGCGGGACCCGGCCGCGGTGGTCGGGCGTCATGGCCTCGTGCACGACGACGTGGATGTTCCAGGGGCTGTGCCCGGCCTCCTTGAGCAGCCGGCGTACGGCCTTGTCGTCGTCCGGCAGGGTGTTGATGCCCCGCAGGCGCAGCCCGGTCGCGGCGTCGCGGTCCCAGGTCACGTCCGGGTCGTCGGGCCAGAACATGGTGGCGGGGGAGGGCCAGGCGGGGTCCCAGGCGTCCTCGGCCTCGGCGAGGAGGATCCATTCCTGCCCGCCCGCCGAGTGGGGCTCCAGGATCAGCCGGGCCCGCACGGTCACGGCCTCCGGTGCCTTCCACCGCGCCTCGAAGATCCGGACCCCGGCGGCCTGCTCCTGCGGCCGTTCCCCGGGCAGTTCGTGGAAGTCGTCGAGGACGCGACTGTCCTTCAGCCGCCGCAGGGTGTGCCGGACGGTGTCCTCCGCCGCCGATCCGACGTGGCGCCCGCGAGCGGGCCACACCGTGGGGGGAGTCGTGGGGCGGTCGGTGGAAGAGGTCGGCATGAGTCCATCGGGGAGCAGGGGCACGGACGTAGGCAAGTATCGTCGGCGCAGGTCAGCGGAGAACACCCGGGGGTCCGCCGGCCGGGCGGGCCGCGACGGGGCGCACGGTGCGGCCGGCGGGCTCCGGGAGGCGTCGTGGGGGAGGGTGGGCACCAGCACGAGGACCGACCGTACGGCACGACAAGGAGCGACCCGATGAACCTCGACCTCGCCGGACGAACCGCGCTGGTGACGGGCTCCTCACAGGGCATCGGAGCGGCCATCGCCGCCGGGCTGGCCCGGGCCGGCGCCACGGTGGGCGTCAACGGCCGCGACGCCGGCCGCCTGGAGGAGAGCGTCGGGAGGCTGCGCGGCGAGGTCCCGGACGGCGCGTTCGTGCCGGTCGCGGCCGACCTCGGCACCGAGGAGGGCGCCGGGCGGGCGCTGGAGGCGCTGCCCGACGTCGACATCCTCGTGAACAACCTCGGCGTCTTCGGGGCCGTGCCCGCGCTGGAGATCAGCGACGACGAGTGGCGCCGCTACTTCGAGATCAACGTCCTCGCGGGCGTCAGGCTGACGCGCGCCCATCTCCCCCGGATGAGGGACCGGGGCTGGGGCCGGGTGCTGTACATCGCGAGTGACTCGGCCGTGGTCGTCCCGGCGGAGATGATCCACTACGGGGTGTCCAAGACGGCCCTGCTCGCGGTGAGCCGGGGCTTCGCCAAGGAGGCGGCGGGCAGCGGCGTCACCGTGAACTCGGTCATCGCCGGGCCCACCCACACCGAGGGCGTCGAGGACTTCGTGTACCAACTCGTCGACCGCGGCCTGCCCTGGGACGAGGCCCAGCGCGCCTTCATGCGCGAGCACCGCCCGCAGTCGCTGCTCCAGCGGCTCATCGAGCCGGAGGAGATCGCCAACCTGGTGGTGTACCTCAGCTCGCCCCAGGCGTCCGCCACGACCGGCGCGGCCGTCCGCGTCGACGGCGGCTACGTCGACTCGATCCTTCCGTAGCCGCCGCCGGTCCCGCGCCGGTCGCCGCCGGTCACCCGCCCGGTTCCGCGCGGCGCCGGTCCGCGTCGTCCCAGGCCCGGGTGTCGCGCGGCTCCACGTACGGCTCCTCCTCGGGCGGATGGCCGCCGTCGATCACCCGCTGCCGGGCCAGTTCGGCGTCGAACTCCAGGCCGAGCAGGATGGCCAGGTTCGTCACCCACAGCCAGACCAGGAAGATGATGACGCCGGCCAGGGTGCCGTACGTCTTGTTGTACGAGCCGAAGTTGGCCACGTAGAAGGCGAACCCGGCGGAGGCGACCAGCCAGATCAGCAGGGCGAGCACACTGCCCGGCGAGATCCACTTGAAGCCCTTGACCCGCGCGTTCGGGGTGGCCCAGTACAGGATCGCGATCATGGATGTGACGAGCACGACCAGCACCGGCCACTTGGCGATCGACCACACCGTCATCGCCGTGTCGCCCACCCCGAGCGCCGTGCCCACCTGCTCGGCCAGGCTGCCGGTGAAGACCACGATGAGGGCGCTGACCACGGCGAGCACCAGCAGCACCACGGTCAGGGCCACCCGCAGCGGCAGCACCTTCCACACCGGGCGCCCCTCGGGCACGTCGTAGACCGCGTTCGCGGAGCGGATGAACGCGGCCACGTAGCCGGACGCCGACCACACCGCGCCGACCAGACCGACCACCGCCAGTACGGAGCCCAGGCCGGCCTTGGCCTGCAACTGCTCGATCGCGTCGGTGATGACGTCCCGCGCGGGACCGGGCGCGAGCTTCTGGACGTTGTCCAGCACCTCCTGCGTGGCGGACCGCCCGGCGATGCCGAGCAGGGACACCAGCACCAGCAGGGCCGGGAACAGGGACAGGATGCCGTAGTAGGTCAGGGCGGCGGCGCGGTCGGTCAGCTCGTCGTCCTTGAACTCGGCGATCACGCGTTTGAGCAGCGCGAACCACGAGCGCTTGGGCAGCTGGGCCGGGGAGTCCGGGGCGGCACGCTCGGTGGAGTCACCCGGGCCGTAGTCCTCGGACGCCGTCGCTCCCCGCGTCGTGTCGTGCGTCGCGTCGTGCGCCGTTTCGTCCTTCGTGTGCTTCCCGCCGTGGGGAAAGTGCAGTCGGGCCATGCGGCCCGGGTTGCCCGTCTCGGCGTCCCCACGCCCCTGTGCGCGAGGCGCGTGCCCGGTGTGCCGCCCTCACCCGAGGCCGCCGCGTTCACCCGTGGCCCGTGGCGGCGGCCCCGCGGACAATGGTCCGCGCGGGCAGGTCCCGCCCACCGTCCGCATCGGGGCGGGGCCTGCCCGCGCCGTCTCCCGCGCCCTCGCCCCGACGCCCTCCCACGGCCGAAACACCGCAGTATGCCGCAGCGCGGGCACGTTCCTCTGGAAAATGCCAAAGCGCTCACCAGATGCGTGCACTTTCCGTAGTCTCGGCGTCACGTTCGCGGTACGGCCGTGCAGGGAGGGGATCCGGCGTGCCCGGAATCGACGAGAGTCTGCTGGAAGCCATGCGACTGCCCGGCGCCCGGGGCGCGTCGCTGGTCGACTGGATCAGCGGGCTCGCCCTGGGCGCCGTCGGCGAGGCGCCGGGCGGTGACTGGGAGGCGACCGCGGCGGAGACCGCGGAACTGGCCCGGCACGTCGCGGAGAGCGGCTCCCTGGCGGCCCCCGCGGCCGGCGCCGTGCCCGAGAGGGAACCGCCGGTCGAGGATCTGATCGCCACCACCGCCGACGCCTATCACCTGCTCAGGTTCGTCAGCACCCCGTTCGACAGCACCGTCTTCCTCCACCTGTGGCTGGACCGCAACGACGGAAACCTCGCCCTGGCCCGCATCCGGCTGGCCGAGATGGCCGATCGTCTGGTGCTCGGATGACCAGGGTGACCACCACCTGGGCCACGCACGAGACGACGTCGGCGGCCCTCGCCGCGCTCGCGGCCGAAGGCGCGACCGGTGCCCTGTCGGGCGAGCGGGGCATCGTCTACCTGTCGGCGGGCCGGGTCGTGCACGTGGAGTCGGCCTTCACGCCCGACCTCGGGGCGCTGCTCACCCGCAGCGGCGCCGTCCCGCCGGACGGCTGGTGGGACGCCGTCGACCGGGGCGGCACCCAGCACCGGGTGGGGCACCGCCTCGTGGACAGCGGCCGGCTCGCCGCGGGCGCGCTGGAGGTCTGCCACCTGGGCGCCCTGTTCGACGCCGCGTACTTCGTCCTCGCCCACGACACCCGAGCGCACCGCTTCCGGCCCGGAGCGGTGCACTGGCTCGGCGCGGTGCGGTCCGTACCGGTGGACGTCGTCGTCCGGGAGTCGGGGCGCCGGCGTGCCCTGCTGGACCGGATCTGGCCGGACCCCGCCATCGACACCGTCCCCCTCGCCCGGGTGGCGGACGCGGGCGCCGCCGGTCTGCCGGTGCGGCGCGGCCGGACCCTGACCCAGGTGGACGGCGTCCGCACCGCGGCCGAGATCGCCTCGGCCCTCGCCTGCCGTACGTACCACACCCTCGTCGAACTGCGCCGCCTGGCCGCCGACGGCCTCGTCACCGCCGCGCCGCCCGCCCCCACGCCCCGTGCGCCGGTCCCCGGGCCGCACGGCGTCGCGTGGGACGACCCGGACACGGCCCTGCTGCGACGGCTCCGAGACGCCCTGGAGGCCCTGTGATCCGCGCGCGTCGCCAGCGTGCCGAAAGGAGACTGCTCATGGCCGTCGAGAGCGACGTCCTGGACGAACTGCACCGACTGCGCAACCGCGTACCCCAGTTGACCGGGTCGCTCGCGGCCACCGTCGACGGGCTCGTCCTGGCCCACGACGCGCCGGGCACCGAACCCGAGGGCCTCGCCGCGCTCACCGCCGCCGCGCTCGGCGTCGCCCAGCGCATGGCCGACGCCACGGCGCGGGGCGGCTTCCGGGAACTGCTGCTGCGCGGGGCCGACGGCTACGTCGCCACCTACGCCGCCGGTCCGGCCGCCGTGCTCACCCTGCTCGCCGACGGCCGGGTCAACGTCGGCCGGCTGCACCTGGAGGGCCGGCGCGGCGGCGCGCGGATCGGGGAGCTGGTCGCCGCCCGGATCGGCCACGACCACCGCCGGAGCGCGGAACACGTCACCGCGCCCGCGGCCGACGCGGCCCGCCCCATCGGCACCCTGCCGGTGCGCACACCGCAGCGGCCCGCACACCAGCCCGGTCCCCAGGTCGGCGGCCACAGCCGTCCGACCTGACCTGGACCGACAGCTCACGCACCGACGAACGAACACCGATCACGCACCGAACACGTCCGGAAAGGAACCCGAGCATGGCCAACCTGGAGACCTCGCTCAAGGAATGCCTCAGCTCCATCGACGGAGCGACCGCCGTCGCCCTGGTCGACTACACCAGCGGCATGGCCCTCGGTACGCTCGGCGGCGGCAAGGACTTCAACCTGGAAGTCGCCGCCGCCGGCAACACCGACGTCGTGCGGTCCAAGCTGCGCACGATGGAGCACCTCGGTCTGAAGGAGGAGATCGAGGACATCCTGATCACCCTGAACACCCAGTACCACATGATCCGCCTGCTCAAGGGCCGTGGCGGCAACGGGTTGTTCCTCTACCTGGTGCTGGACGCGAACCGCGCCAACCTGGCGATGGCCCGCCACCAGCTGCGCCGCATCGAGACCGATCTGGAGGTCTGACCCCGCCGTCGGACCGCGGAACCGGACGCGGGCCCGGCGGGAATACTCCCCGCCGGGCCCGCGCCCCGCTGCCGTCGCCCGGTGCGCCGTTCAGGCGCCGCTCTCCCGGAGCATGTCCTCGCGCTCGACCAGCTTCACGCGCTCGCGCCCGTGGGGCTCACCCAGCGCCTTCTCCGCGGCGTCGAGCTTGTACCAGCCCTCCCACGTGGTGAAGCGGACGTTCCGCTCGGCGAGGAAGGCGTCCACGGCCTCAGGAGCCGGCGAGGCGGGCGTCTGCAGCCTGCCGTTCGCGTAGTCGTCCAGCAGGTTGGCCACCGTCTCGTTGGCGTCGCCCTTGGTGTGGCCGATCAGACCGACCGGGCCGCGCCGGATCCAGCCGGTGACGTACGTCGACGTGAGGTGCTCGCCGGACTCCTGGACGACCCGACCGCCCGCGTCCGGGACCGTGCCGGAGTCGATGTCCCAGGGCAGCTTGGGCAGCTGGTCGGACAGGTAGCCGACGGCCCGGTAGACCGCCTGGACGTCCCAGTCCTTGAACTCGCCGGTGCCCTTGACGTTGCCGGTGCCGTCCAGCGCGGTGCGCTCGGTGCGCAGGCCGACGACCTTGCCGTCCTCGCCGAGGATCTCGGTGGGCGACTCGAAGAAGTGCAGGAACAGCTTGTGCGGCCGCTCGCCGACGTCGCGGATCGCCCAGTTCTCCAGGGTCTTGGCGACCATGTCGGCCTGCTTGTTGCCCCGCCGGGTGGCGATCGAACCGTCGTCGTAGTCGATGTCCTCGGGGTCGACGATGACCTCGATGTTCGGGGAGTGGTCCAGCTCCCGCAGCTCCATCGGGCTGAACTTCGCCTGCGCCGGGCCGCGGCGGCCGAAGACGTGGATCTCCAGCGCCTTGTTGGCCTTCAGACCCTCGTAGACGTTCGGCGGGATCTCGGTCGGCAGCAGCTCGTCCGCCGTCTTGGCCAGGACGCGGGCCACGTCGAGGGCGACGTTGCCGACGCCGAGGACGGCGACCTTCTCCGCCTCCAGCGGCCAGGTGCGGGGCACGTCCGGGTGGCCGTCGTACCAGGACACGAAGTCGGCGGCGCCGTAGGAGCCGTCGAGGTCGATGCCGGGGATGGGCAGCGCCCGGTCGGCCGTGGCGCCCGTGGCGAAGATCACGCCGTCGTAGAAGGCGCGCAGGTCGTCCAGGCTGAGGTCGGTTCCGTAGTCCACGTTGCCGAAGAGACGGATCTGCGGCTTGTCGAGCACCTGGTGCAGGGCCGTGATGATGCCCTTGATCCGCGGGTGGTCGGGGGCGACGCCGTAACGGATCAGTCCGAACGGGGCGGGCATGCGCTCGAAGATGTCGATGGACACACCGGGGTCGGCGGCCACCTCGGACTTGAGCAGGGCGTCGGCGGCGTAGATACCGGCCGGGCCGGATCCGACGATGGCGACCCGCAGAGGGCGGGGCATGTTCAGGTTCCCTTCGAGCGGTGACAGATCGACTCGACGGGAAGCCTAAGCTAAGGCAAGCCTAAGTCGGTACGCGGGTCCGGTCTATGAGGGCATAAGCCCCGCTTATGGGATCTCATGCCCCGGCTTTGCGTCCCGACTTCGCACCTCGCGGTCCGGCCCGGCGGCGGACGGCGCCCGGGCCGCGCCGGGCGCCGTCCGCCCAAGACCTGCCACCGCCACACCCGCGCGGGCCGGCGCTGACACGGCCCGCCGGCGGAAGGGGCCCCGCGGTCAGCGGCGCTTGCCGAACTTCCGCAGCATCCCCTGGGCCTGGGCACGCCGCCGGGGGTCCGCGGCGGCCCGGCGCACCTGCTCCATCGTCCGCCGGCCCTGCGGGCTGCGCGCGAACTGCTTGATCCGGTTCAGTACTCCGGCCATGACGTTCCTCCGAGTCGACGACTGACCTGCCTCTGTGGCCTCCTACCCCGCCGCCGCCCCCTCACCCAGGCGGCCGACGGCGGGTTTGACCGCCCCGTTACGGGCGACTCGCGGGTCAGGACATCGCACCCCGACACCGAGAGGTGAGCCACTGTGGCCGGCAACCAGAAGTCCAAGGCCAAGATGGAGCAGGCCAAGGGAAAGGCCAAGGAAACGGTCGGCCGGGCCGTCGGAAACGAGCGGATGACGGCCGAGGGCCGCGCCGAGCAGTCCAAGGGTGACGCCCGGCAGGCCAAGGAGAAGGGCAAGGACGCGTTCCGGCACTGAGACCGGACCCGACGTTCCGGACACAGCACCGGAACCGACGCGGCGCGGGCCGCGGAACCCGGCACACGGCCGGTTCCGCGGCCCGCGCCGCGTCGTGGGAAGTGCCCCCTCCGGCGGGTGAGGTCGCCGGGCCTGGCCGAAGCGGTACTGCCAGGAGGCCGGACAGCGCCACCGACGAGGGCGACGCCCCCGTCCGTCACGGCACCGGCTGCTCCGCCCAGATGACCTTGCCGGCCGGCGTGTAGCGGGTGCCCCAGCGCTCGGCGAGCTGCGCGACGAGGAACAGCCCGCGCCCGCCCTCGTCCGTCATGGCCGCGTACCGCAGGTGCGGCGAGGTGCTGCTGCTGTCGAACACCTCGCAGATCAGGCTGCGGTCGCGCAGCACCCGGACGTGGACGGTGTCACCTCCGTACCGGATCGCGTTGGTGACCAGCTCGCTCAGGATCAGTTCCGTCGTGAACGCCAGCTCGTCCAGCCCCCACTGGGCCAGCCGCCGGGTGACCTGGGAGCGCACCTCGCCGACGGCCGCCGGATCGTTCGGGATCTCCCACTCGGCGACCCGGTCGGGGCCGAGCGCGCGGGTGCGGGCGACGAGCAGCGCGATGTCGTCGCCCGGACGGTCCGGCAGCCGGGCGTCGAGCACGGTCCGGCAGGTCTCCTCGGGCGTCTCGCCGGCCACCTCCAGCGCCCGGCGCAACTCGTCGAGACCGACGTCGATGTCGTGCCTGCGGTCCTCGACGAGCCCGTCGGTGTACAGCACCAGGCGGCTGCCCTCGGCCAGGCTCAGCTCCGTCGTCTCGAACGGCAGGCCGCCCAGGCCCAGTGGGGGACCGGCGGGCACCTCCGGGAACTCCACGGTGCCGTCCGGCCGGATCAGCGCCGGCGGCGGATGGCCCGCCCGGGCGATCACACACGAGCGGGAGACCGGGTCGTAGATCGCGTAGAGGCAGGTCGCGCCCGTGACCGGGGCGGTGCCCTCGTCGGCCGCCTCGTCCTGGTCGATGCGGCCGACCAGCTCGTCCAGCAGGCCGAGCAGCTCGTCCGGGGGCAGGTCCAGGGAGGTGAAGTTGTGCACCGCCGTCCGCAGCCGTCCCATGGTGGCCGCCGCGTGCAGCCCGTGCCCGACGACGTCGCCGACCACGAGGGCCACGCGCGCCCCCGACAGCGGCAGCACGTCGAACCAGTCCCCGCCGACCCCCGCCTGCGCGGGCAGGTAGCGGTAGGCGACCTCCAGGGCGTCCTGCTCGGGCATCCTGCGGGGCAGCAGACTGCGCTGGAGGGTCACCGCCATGCTGTGCTCGCGCGTGTAGCGGCGCGCGTTGTCGATGGAGACCGCGGCCCGGGCGACCAGCTCCTCGGCGAGCGCCAGCTCGTCCTCGTCGAAGGGCTCCGGCTTCTCCGAACGCCAGAAGCTGACCACCCCGAGCACCAGGGTGCCGGCCCGCAGCGGCACGGTGATCAGCGAGTGGACGCCGTACTCCACCACCTGCGCCGAACGTTCCAGGTCCTGCGCCTGCCAGCCCTTCGCCTCGCTGAGCCGGGGCTCCAGGACGGGCCGGCCGGTGTGCAGGGACCGGCCGTGGGGAGTGGACGCGACGAAGCGGATCTGCCGGCCCACCGGGTAGAGCGGCACCTCCTCGCGGATGCCGCTGAGCGCGGTGCGGCGCAGCGGGGTGGTCCCCTCCGGCTGGCCGCCGGCCAGGACGGCGTCGTACAGGTCCACGGTGACGTAGTCCGCGAACCGGGGCACGGCCAGCTCCGCCAGCTCCTCGGCGGTACGGGTGACGTCCAGGCCGGTGCCGATGCCGACCCCGGCGGCGTACAGGATGTCCAGACGCTCCCGGGCGGTCTCGGCCCGGCCGGACAGGGCCCGCAGCTCCGTGGAGTCGCGGAGCGTGGCCACGCTGCCGGCCGGGCCGCCCCGTACGTCCGTGGGCCGCTGGTTGACCGCCAGCAACCGGTCCTTGACCAGGTGCACCTCGTCGGTGGCGACGCGCCCGGAGGCCAGCAGCTCGGCCGTGTCGTCCGGGAGCCCGAGGCCGAGGACGTGCCGTCCCTCGGCGTCGTCGGGCAGGTCGAGCAGGCGCTGCGCCTCGTCGTTGGCGAGCACCAGCGTGCCTTCGCCGCCGACGATGAGCACGCCCTCGCGGACGCTGTGCAGGACCGCGTCGTGGTGTTCGTACATCCGGGTCATCTCGTGCGGGCCCAGGCCGTGCGTCTGCCGCAGCAGGCGCCGGCTGACCAGCGCCGTGCCCGCGGTCGCCAGGACCAGTCCGACGCCCGCCACGATGAGCACCAGCGGGAGCTGACGGTCGGCGGCGCCGCCCACGTTCTCCGTGGTGATGCCGGCCGAGACCAGGCCGACGACCGTGCCGTCGGGCCCTTCGACGGGCACGACGGCCTGGACCAGCGGACCGATGGTCCCCTCGATCTCCTCGGTCATCGTCTCCCCGGCCAGCGCGGGGCCGATATCGCCCACGAATTCCTTGCCGATGCGGTCCGGCTTGGGATGGGTGTAGCGGATGCCGTCGGTGTTCATGACGACGATGAAGTCCACCCCGGTCGCCTCGCGCGCCGCCTCCGCCCGGGGCTGGAGCACCGCCGTGGGGTCGGGACCGCGCAGCGCCTCGACGATGCCGGGGGAGTTGGCGAACGTCTCGGCCACGGCGACGGACCGGTTGCGGGCCTCGGTCTCGCTGTCGTGCCGCACCTGGAGGACGAGCGCGACGGCGGCGGCCACCACGAGCAGCAGCACGATGACCACGTTCATGGCGAAGACCTGGCCGGCCACGCTGCGTCCGGACAGCGCGGAGCGCAGTGCCGCGGCGTGTCCCCGCCGTCGCCCCGCGCCCACTCCTCGCCCTGCCCGGTCCGTGTCCCGCCGGTGCCGGGCGAGCGGGCCGCTGGGACGACGGGGCTGCCGCTCTCCCGATCGACCCGTCAGTCGGACCATGTGCCCATGTCTACACTGCCGCGCCCCGGGAGGCGAGGGGCGCCCCCCGTGGCGGAGGGGCCCACCGGGGCGCAGGACCCCGTGGCGGAGGGCCCCGTCGGGCCGGGCCACTCGACCGGCCGTCCGTATGGAGCGCGCCGCCCCGCCGGGCAGGTCCAGCGCCTTCGGTGCGTCCGCACGGGTGGCCGTCGCGGGCGTTGACCTCACGGACGGGAGTCCGGAAATCGATCCGAAAGGCCTGCACCGCCTCCTGATCCGTCCGGCGCACCGGGCCGGTCACCGCAACCCGCGACGGGTGCGGGCCGGCCCGGTGCGCCCGCGCGTGCGGCGTCCATGCGGAACCGGCCCCACGCGGGCCCGCGTCTGTCCGGAAAGCGGCGCGTCCAGCGGAAGTTGGGGCAAACGGATCGTGAGAACCGCACCGGTGCGTATCGTGAGGGACCGGGGGCTCGCGCTTCCCCTTCCTCGGCCCCGGACCGGACGGTGAGGCTCGGTATGACTCCGGCGCACAGACCTGATGCCGCGAACGCCCCGGTCGTGTCCGCGGTGGTGGAGTTCATGGGCGGATCGGCGATGATCCCGGCCTCCCGGGACGTCGTGCACGGCTTCGTGGCGCGGCTGGGCGAGGGGGGCGTGGAGACGGCCGACACCTTCCTGGACGCCGCCCGCCTGGTCGCCAGCGAACTGGTGACGAACGCGCTCCGGCACGCGCCCGGCCCCTGCCGGCTGGAGCTGACCCTGGTGGACGGCGGCGTACGGATCGCCGTGTCGGACACGGGCGAGGGCTTCCCCACGTTCCTGCCCCGCGATCCCCTGCGGGTCGGGCAGCACGGCCTGGAGATCGTGACGCGCCTGTGCGACGAGGTCATCACCAAGCCCCACGCGGGCGGCAAGACCGTGTACGCGCTCCTGCCGCTGCGCCCCTGACCTCCGTCAGGCGCTCAGCGCCTGCTCCACGGTCGGGTAGCAGGGGATGAGCGTGTCGACGCCCACGAGTTGCAGCACGCGCTCCACGGCGTGCTGCGGTGCGGCGAGCCGGAGCCGGACGCCACGGGCCTCGGCGGCGCGGTGGGCGGTGATGAGCACGTTGATGCCGCTGGAGTCCAGGAAGGCCACCTCGCCGAGGTCGACCACCGTGCCCGGCGCCGACTGCACGCTGGACAGCAGCACGTCGCGGAGCTGAGTGCTGCCGTCGAGGTCGACCTCTCCGGCGAGGACGACGACGCTGACGCCGTCCCCCGTGGTGGTACGGGTGATCAGCAGCCGCTCCGGTACTGCCGCTCCCTCGATGTCCGCCACGCTTCCCTCACTTCTCGCATATGCCCGGCCGTCGTCGGTGGCTAGATGTTAAGGCTCTTCGGGGGTCGTGTGGGCAACTTGTGCGGACCGGCCGAAGCGGCCGGCGCGGGCGGGGCGGACGCGGACCGGCCGTCACGGGCTCGGCGCGCGCGACGGCGCCGCTCTGACTACCGTCGAAGGGTGGTGGCTCACACATTCGAGGAGCTCGTGCACAAGCGTCGCGCGGCGGACCTGGCACAGCACCGGGTCGAGGAACTGCGCGACTCGTACGGGCCTCCCACGCAGCATCAGTGGACCGATCGGCAGTCCCAGACCTACGAGACGGCCGTACGGGCCTGGCGCGACCTGGACCGGGACGCGCGGACAGCGGTGACGGAGTACGTCAAGGAGGGGGGTCAGTCCCGGCACACGATCGAGGCGAGGGTCCGCGAGGCCGTCCAGGAGGAGACCCGAGGCGCCTGACCGTCCCGGGCCCCCTCGACCGACCCCCGCCCGCGCGGCGCACGGCCCTCAGCCGTGCCCCGCCCTGATCTCGTCCACGAGGGCGCGCGCGGCCGGCAGCGCCGTCGCCCGGTCCTCGGGGACCAGCCCGACGCGGGTGCGGCGGTCCAGCAGGTCGCACTCGTCGAGGGCGCCCTCGTGGCGCAGTGCCCACAGGAGTTCGGCGCCGGTGACCGGGTGGTCCGGGAGTATCCGCTCGCCGAGCCGGGGGTACCGGTCGGCGAGGGCCTGGACCGCCGGGGCCTCGGTGCCGTAGCCGCGCACCAGGCGGCGCGGCGCCCGCAGCGCGGCCAGGACCGGCGGCGCGGCGGCGCCCACCAGCGGCAGCGTGGCCGTGGGAGAGGGGCCGGCGCCCAGGCGACGGGTGGCGACGGCGGCGTCCACGGCGTCCTCGGCCATGCGCCGGTACGTGGTGAGCTTGCCGCCGACCACGGTGATCACGCCCTGGGACGAGGTGAGCACGGCGTGCCGGCGCGAGACGTCCGCCGTGCGGGGCCCGGCGCCGGGCCGGCCGTCGGGGGCGGTGTCCAGCAGGGGGCGCAGACCGGCGAAGGCGCCGACGACGTCCTCGCGTCCCACGGGCACGTCCAGCACGGAGCCGAGCACGTCGAGCAGGAAGCCGACGTCGGTCTCGGGTGCCTCGGGCACGTCCGGGATCTCCCCGTCGACGGGCTCGTCGGTCAGGCCGACGTAGACGCGGCCGTCGCCCTGGGGCAGGACCAGCACGAACCGGTTGGTCTCGCCGGGGACCGGTACGTGCAGGCCGGCGGGCAGCGGGCCGATGCGGTCGGAGCGCAGGACCAGGTGGGTGCCGCGGGAGGGGCGGACCCGGATGCCCTCCACCAGGTCGCCGGCCCACACGCCGGACGCGTTGATCACCGCGCGGGCGCGGATCACGCCCTCCTCGCCGGTCAGCTCGTCGCGTATCCGTGCGCCGGACGAGGTCAGCTCCAGGGCCCGCACCCGGGTGAGGACGCGGGCGCCGCGCGCGGCGGCGGTGCGGGCCAGCGCGGTCACCAGCCGGGCGTCGTCGGTGAGCCGGCCGTCCCAGGAGAGCAGTCCGCCGCGCAGCCGCTCGGAGCACAGGGCCGGCGCGAGGTGGCGGGTCTCCACGGGGGACAGCCGGCGCGGGGCGGGCAGCGTGGCACGGGCCGTGCGGGCCGCCAGGCGCAGGGCGTCACCGGCCCGGAAACCGGCCCAGGCCAGCGCGGCCTGACCGCGGGAGACCATCGGCGTCAACGGCAGCACGAACGGCTGCGCGCGCACCAGATGGGGCGCGGTGCGCTCCATCAGCACACCGCGTTCCACCGCGCTCTCGTGGGCGACGTCGAACTGCGCGGCGGCGAGGTAGCGCAGGCCGCCGTGGATCAGCTTGGAACTCCAGCGGGAGGTGCCGAAGGCCAGGTCGTGGGCGTCCACGGCGACGACGCTCAGACCCCGGGCCGCGGCGTCCAGGGCGGCACCGGCCCCCGTGGCACCGAGGCCGACGACCAGGACGTCCACGACGGGCCCGCCCACGGTGTCGGCCAGCTCGCGCGCACGCCGCGCGGCGGACAGGGAGGCCCCGGGGGAGGGGCCGCTGCTGGTCGGGCTCATGGGGCGAGGGTCCTCTCCAGGATGGTGCGCAGCTCCGTGAGGAGGGCCGCGGGGGTCAGCTCGGCGTCGTCCTCGTCGGCCATGGTCCGCAGCGACAGGGCGAAGGACTGGACGACCAGCAGCACCGAGCGGGCCTGCCGCCCGGTGTGGGCCGGGCGCACCGAACCGTCGGCGTGGCCCTCGGCGAGCGCCTCGGCCAGCAGTTCCAGCAGGGCCTCCTGGCTCGCCCCGCGCCGGTCGAGCACGTAGGGCAGGAGCAGCTCGGGATCGACGTCGACGATCTTGCGGAAGAGGGGGTGGGCGCGGAACGCCTCCACCCCCCTCACCAGCTGCTCGACGATGCGCTGCCGCGCGCCCCCGCCCGGCCCGGGCTCGGGGACTGCGTCGGTGGCCACCGCGACCCACTCCCGGGTCATCAGGTCGCCGACCAGGGTCCGCACGTCCGGGTAGCGCCGGTACAGCGTCATCCGGGAGACGCCGGCGCGGCGGGCGACGTCGGTCATCGTCGTGCGGCGGACCCCGACGGCCAGCACGCAGTCGCGCACGGCGTCCAGTACCGCGTCGTTGTCCGAGGTGTTCGGTCGGCCCGAGTCGTTGTGACGGTTAGGCGTCATGTGTAACAGTGTAACGCCAGCGGAGGTCGTGCGGACCGCGTCCCCCGACGTCCCGCCGGCTGCTTTTCGACCGCACCCCCGAACCGACCGTGAGGACGACAGGCGATGGACATGCTGTGGAACGGCTGGGGCGATCCGGCCAGGGCGACGCCGCTGCCCGGACCGGTGACCGGGCTGCTGCGCGACCTGCTCGGCGTCAAGCCCCACGACGCCGCGTCCGTGCCGCTGGCGGGGATCGACGTCCCCGAGCCGTCCCTGGGCGACGCCGCCCGCCGTGCGCTGGAGGCCGCCGTGGGCGACCGCGCGGACGGCGTGCGCACCGACCCGGAGAGCCGCCTGCGCCACACCCGCGGCAAGTCCACCCCCGACCTGCTGCGGATGCGCACCGGCGACACCGACGGCACCCCCGCCGCCGTCGTCCTGCCGGACAGCCACGACGAGGTGCTCGCGGTGCTCGACGCCTGCGCCCGGCACGCTCTGGCCGTCGTCCCCTTCGGCGGCGGCACCTCCGTCGTCGGCGGCCTCGCACCGGGCGACGGAGCCGACTTCGTCGCCCTCGACCTGCGCCGCATGAACCGCCTGATCGACCTCGACGAGGTCTCCCGCACCGCCACCCTGGAGCCCGGCCTGCGCGCCCCCGAGGCCGAGGCGCTCCTCGCCGAACGCGGCTACACCCTCGGCCACTTCCCCCAGTCCTACGAGTGGGCCACCATCGGCGGCTTCGCCGCGACCCGCTCCAGCGGACAGGCATCCGCCGGCTACGGACGCTTCGACGAGATGGTCCTCGGCCTCACCCTCGCCACCCCCCGGGGCACCCTCGACACCGGCCGCGCCCCGCGCTCCGCGGCCGGCCCGGACCTGCGCCAGCTCGTCCTGGGCTCGGAGGGCGCCTTCGGCGTCATCACGTCGGTCACCGTGCGCGTGCGGCCCCGGCCGGCGGCCCGCCGCTACGAGGGCTGGCGCTTCGCCTCCTTCGACGAGGGCGCCGCCGCCCTGCGCCGCCTCGCCCAGGACGGCCCCCGCCCCACGGTGCTGCGGCTGTCCGACGAGACCGAGACGCTGATCGGCCTCGCCCAGCCCGACGCCATCGGCGCCTCCCTCGAACGGCGGGACGCCGGATGCCTCGCGGTCGTCGGCTTCGAGGGCACCGAGGAGGACACCGCGCACCGCCGCGAGGGCGCCGCCGCCGTACTGCGCGCGCACGGCGGCACCTTCGCCGGCCCCGAACCGGGCGAACGCTGGGCGCACGGCCGCTACTCGGCGCCGTACCTGCGCGACGCACTGCTCGACGTCGGAGCACTGGCCGAGACCCTGGAGACGGCGACCTACTGGTCGCGGATCCCCGCCCTGTACACCGCCGTCCGCGACGCCCTCACCGGCACCCTCACCGAGGCCGGCACCCCGCCGCTGGTCATGTGCCACATCTCGCACGTCTACGAGAACGGCGCCTCCCTGTACTTCACCGTCGTCTGCGCCCAGGGCGAGGACGCCGTGGCCCACTGGACCCGGGCCAAGCACGCCGCCAACGAGGCGATCCTCGCCGCGGGCGGCACCATCACCCACCACCACGGGGTCGGCACCGACCACCGCGACTGGTACGTCCGCGAGGCCGGCCCCCTCGGCGTCGAGGCCCTGCGCGCGGTCAAGCGGACCCTGGACCCCGCCGGAGTGCTCAGCCCGGGCGTCCTGCTGCCCGCCGGCTGACCCCGCCGAGACGGCGCACCGCCATCCCGTGAGACAACAGTCCGGCACCACCCGTCAGCCCGGAGGCACATCGATGCGACAGTTCACCGCCGTCGTCAACCCCACCGCGGGCGGCGCCACCTCGGCCGCCGCGCTGCTCGGGGTGGCCCGGCTGCTGCGGGAGGCGGGGGCGGAGCTGGAGACCGAGTACAGCCGCAGCCTCGCGCACGCCCGGGAACTCGCCCGGCGGGCCGGGGAACGCGGCCGGGTGGTGCTCGCCGTCGGCGGCGACGGCATGGCGGGCGGGATCGGCGGCGCCCTCAGCGGTACCGGCGCGCTGCTCGGGCTGGTCCCGGCGGGGCGCGGCAACGACTTCGCCCGCGCCCTGGGGCTGCCCGCCGGACCGGCCGACCTGGCCCGGACACTGCTCCACGGCGACCCACGCTCCGTCGACACCATCGAGGTCACCTCGGCCGTCCACGACCGCACCGTGGTCCTCGGCAGCGTCTACGCCGGCGTCGACGCGCTCGCCAACCACCACGCCAACCACGCGCGCCTGCTGCGCGGCACCGCCTCCTACTACGCGGGCGCGCTGCGGGCCGTGGCCGGCTGGCGGACCACGCGCTACCGGGTCACCGTCGACGGCACGGAACACGCCTTCAGCGGCTACACCGTGGTGGCCGCCAACTCCGGTTACTACGGCTCCAACCGGCACATCGCCCCCTCCGCCCGCGTGGACGACGGCCTGCTGGAGGTCGTGATGATCCACGAGGCGCCGCGCCGGCTGTTCTTCGCCCTGATGAACGAGCTGGCGTCGGGCGCCCACGTCCGCAGGCCCCAGGTACGCGTCCTGCGGGGCCGCGAGGTCCGCGTCGAGGCCGACCGGCCGATACCCTACGGCGCCGACGGCGAGGTCGAGGCCGTCGTCCCCGTGACGGCGAGGGTGCTGCCGGGGGCCCTGCGCGTCCTGTGCTGAACACACCGCTGAACACACCGCCGGGCCGGACACCGATCCACGGTGTCCGGCCCGGCGGGTACGACGGTCAGCCCCGGGGCGTGGTGAAGCGTTCCCACACCCGGTGGGCGCCCATCAGCTCCGTGAGCTGCTCCAGGGCCGCGGTGCCGGAGGCCGCCACGACCACGCCGGGAGCGTCGTGGGGCACGCCCGACGCCTCGAGCGCGGCCTCGCCGCCCGCCCAGACGCCGATCGCCTTGCCGTGCCGGTACGCCTCCGACACCAGCAGGCTCACCCGCGGGTCGATCGTCCCCGGACTCGCGGGCGGCGGCGTGGCCTTGTAGTCCCGCGGCGTGTGGGCGTCGCCGCCCATGTCGGGCGTCCCCGCCACCAGGACGGCGTCGAACTCGACGGACCGCGCGGTGACGTAGCTGCGCTGGACGGTCAGCGCCCCGTCGCCCGAGCCGATGGTGCCGCCGGTCGGCGCCACCACGAGCGGCACCATCCCGGCGTTCAGCACCGCCTCCCGCACGGCCGTCACACCCTCCAGGTCGGCCCCGCCGGTGACGATGCCGACGACCCGGCCGTCGAGCGGCCAGACACCCCCGACCTGGGACAGCGCCGGGCTGGGCTCGACGTCGGCCAGCGGCACGGTCGGTGCCGGGGCGGGCAGGCCGAGACCCTCGGCGACGCCCGCGCACAGCTCCGGGTCGATGTTGGCCAGCACCTGGAGCGTCCGCTCCCGGACGGCCTGCTCGTAGCACTTGCCCAGTTCGAAGGTGTAGGCGCCGATGATGTGCTCGCGCTCCACCGGGCTCATGCTCAGCCAGAAGCGGCGCGGCTGGCTGAAGTGGTCCGCGAACGACTCCGGCGCCTCGCGCACCTTCGACGCCGCCGGGATCTTCACCGGCGCCTCGATGTAGGCACCCGCGTCCGCCCCCGCGGTGAACGGGCAGCCACCGTCGAGGGAGTTGGGCCGGTAGGGCGCGACACCGCGGTGCACGGCCGTCTGGTGCATGCCGTCGCGCAGCATGTCGTTGACCGGCGCCTGCGGACGGTTGACGGGCAGCTGCGGGAAGTTGGGGCCACCCAGCCGCGTGATCTGCGTGTCGAGGTAGGAGAACAGCCGGCCCGCGAGCAGCGGGTCGTCCGTGACGTCGATGCCCGGGACGAGGTGACCGACGTGGAAGGCGACCTGCTCCGTCTCGGCGAAGAAGTTCGACGGGTTCCGGTTCAGGGTCAGCAGCCCGATCGGCTGCACCGGCGCGAGCTCCTCGGGGACGAGGTTCGTCGGGTCCAGCAGGTCGATGCCCTCGAAGGTCTGCTCCGGCGTGTCGGGGAAGGTCTGGATCCCCAGCTCCCACTGCGGGTACGCGCCCGCCTCGATCGCGTCGGCGAGGTCCCGGCGGTGGAAGTCCGGGTCGATGCCGTTGATCATCTGGGCCTCGTCCCACACCAGGGAGTGCACGCCCAGCTTGGGCTTCCAGTGGAACTTCACCAGCGTCGTGGCACCCTCGGCGTTCACCAGCCGGAAGGTGTGGACGCCGAAGCCCTCCATCATCCGGTAGGAGCGCGGGATGCCCCGGTCGCCCATGAAGAAGATGGTGTGGTGGGTCGCCTCGGTGTGCAGCGAGACGAAGTCCCAGAAGGTGTCGTGGGCGCTCTGGGCCTGCGGGATCTCCCGGTCCGGGTGCGGCTTCGCCGCGTGCACGACGTCCGGGAACTTGATGGCGTCCTGGATGAAGAAGACCGGGATGTTGTTGCCGACCAGGTCGAAGACACCCTCACTGGTGTAGAACTTGGTCGCGAAACCCCGGGTGTCGCGCACGGTGTCCGACGACCCCCGCGAGCCGACCACCGTCGAGAACCGCGTGAACACCGGCGTCTCCACGTCCGCGGCGAGGAACCCGGCCTTGGTCACGGAGGCGGCCGTGCCGTAACTCTGGAAGACGCCGTGCGCGCCCGCGCCCCGGGCGTGCACCACGCGCTCCGGGATGCGCTCGTGGTCGAAGTGCATGACCTTCTCGCGCAGATGGTGGTCCTGGAGCAGTACGGGCCCGCGCGGACCGGCCTTCAGCGAGTGGTCGGTGTCGTACAGCCGGGTGCCCTGGGCGTTCGTCAGGTAGCTGCCGGACTGGGCCACCCGGGCCTGGTCGGCGCCGGTGGGCTGACCGGTCGGCGACACGGTGTCGGGGCCGCTCTGGTCCGGCTTCGGCGGGAGCGGCTCCCGGGGCTCGGTGGGTTCGGCGACGGAGGGCGAGACGGGACCGGGCTTGCCGGGGATCCCGTCCGCGGGTCCGCCACCCTCACCCGTCAGGGTCTCGGTGACCTTGTGGGCTACCCGCTTGAGGGGGTTGGCCTCGCTCATCAGCCTTGTCTCCGTTCCGTTCTGGGCGGGCCGCTGCTCGCGGCCGGACGCATACGAGTACCGACTGCCGTGGTGGGCCGTGACCGCGTACCCAGCGAGCCGGACTCAAGGCATGCGCGAGGGAACGGGGACGGCCGTCTCAGGTGACGGTCTCCCCGTCGTGGGTGCCGCCCTGACAGCGTTTCGTGAAGGAACCCGTCCCCGACCCGTCCACCGAAATGATGATCAAGCCGCCGCCCCGGATGCACTCACCGGCCGTCACCTCGGCCGGCAGACGTACGGGACCGGCCGCGGCGGCCGCCGGGGCGGCGCACAGCAACGACAGGGCCAGCGCCGCGCTCACGGCGTACCTCGACTCGCGCACGGGGATCTCCTTCTCACCGGTCCCGGACCAGCGTCACCGGCCGGGCCGGGGCGCGCCACCCCAGACGCGCGCACGAGGGAGGGCCCCGGCCGGAGGTACCGGCCGGGGCCCCCGGGCCTCGCGGACGCCCTACGCCTCGGTGTGCGTCACCGCCGGCGGCCCGAACGCGACCCGGGTCCGCCCGCCGTCGGCCCACACCACCTCGGTGCCGCTGTCATCCGCCACGACCCGGGTGACGGCCTGCGCGAGGGCGCCGGGCCCCGGCTCACCGGTCAGCGCGGCCAGACAGACGTGCAGGGTGGTGCCGCCCGCCTCCCCGGACAGCCGGGGCAGTTCGGCCCACGGCGCGTACGCGGTGCCCTGCGGGGCGCGGACCGTCTCGGGTCCGGTACGCCAGCCGTGCAGGCCGTGCAGCGACGACACCAGCGGCTCGTCCGGGCCCGTGGCCCAGCCGGTCTGCGTCAGCCGCGCCCCGGCCGGCGCCCCGACCACCCGGTGCACCCGCAGTTCGTACGGGCCCCGCGCCACCGTCACGCTCTCCACCCGCAGCCCCGGCACCATCGGCGGCCCGTCGGCGAACACCGGCCGGTGCCAGGACGCCGCCCAGCCCCAGCCCTCGCCGCCTCCCGCGCCGAGCGGGTGGACGCGCCGCCGCACACTGCGCCGGCCGTCCACCTCCACCGACAGGTGGTTGTCGGCGGTGTTCCCGGACGCCGTGGGGCCGGTCCGGGTCGAGTAGGCCAGCCGCCCGTAGTGCGGGTCGTCCTCGGCGGCCGACTCGCCCTCGTGCGGCCGGACATGGTCACTGCCGTGGTTGTGCAGCCGTACGATCCCGTCGTCGCGGGTGGCCTGCACCAGCAGCCCGGGCGCGGGCAGGGCCAGCACCCGGTCGCCCTCCTCCACCGGCGCCGGCTGCTCCTCGGCCGTCCACAGCGGGTGGCCGGCGGGGGCGAGGAGCGACACGAACGCCTTCGACGCCCAGTAGGGGGAGGCCGGGCCGGAGTACGGCTGGAGGGTGGCCTCGTGCGGGCCGTGCCAGCCGAGGCTGAGCAGCCCCTCGTCGGTGAGCGCGCCGCGCTCCAGGAAGTGGCGCAGGCTGCCGCTGGCCAGCCGCCGCGAGGCGCCCGGCGCCAGCGGCGTGTGCCCGGTGACCGCGCCGAGACCCACCGCGGCGGACGCGGCGAAGCGGTAGGCGAGCGAACGGCCGTAGTGCAGCGGCGCCCCGTCCGAGCCGAACATCAGCGCGTAGCCGTCGAGGTGTTCGCGCAGCCGCTCCCCGTACCGGGCGGCGGCCGGTCCGGTGTCGCCGGCGAGGTGGGCGTCGAGCACCGGGTACAGGTGCAGCGCCCAGCCGTTGTAGTGGTCGAAGGCGCGTCCGTCGCCGTCGGCGTACCAGCCGCCGCCCCGGTACCAGCCCTCCATCAGCTCCAGCGCCCGCTCCCGGACGGCGGCCGTCGCGGCGTCGCCGCGGCCCACCGACTCCAGGAACCCGGCGACCGTGTACGGGAACAGGTACCAGTTGTTCGGCGCCGGCACGTGCCGGATCGCGCCGCGCAGCCACTCCTCCACGCGGTCCTGCACCCCGGCGTCGAGGTTCTTCCACAGCCAGGGCGCGGTCAGCCGCAGCCCGAGCGCGACCGACGCGGACTCCACCATCGGCTGGCCCTGCACGTGGTGGTCGAGGATCAGCGGCCAGGACTCGGTGTCGTCGCGGCCGGGGGAGAGGGTGCCCGAGGCCAGGCCGCGCGCGTAGCGGGCCAGCCAGCCGTGCGGGTCCTCGCCGCCGGCGCCCGCGACGCGGAAGGCCGCCGCGAGGAACGTCCGCGCGAAGCCCTCCAGACCGTCGGAGCGCGTGCCCGAGCGCGAGGGGCGCCCCGGCAGGTCGAGCAGGGCGCAGCCGGGGGTGCTCCACCGCCACGCGGCCCACAGCAGCCCGTCCGCGACGGCCTCCCAGTGATCCCGGGTGTAACCGGTGTACGGGCTCAGCGCACGGTCCTCGGTGGGCAGTTCGAACGGGATGTTCATGCCAGGAACGCCAGCCTTTCGCGTCGTACGGGATGGAGGAAGCCGGCACCGGAGGCCCAGCGGGTCGTCTCGGCCAGCGCGAGGTCGGCCAGCCGGCGCCACTCGTTGCCCTCGGAGCCGGCCAGGTGCGGGGTGATCAGCGCGTTCTCGCAGTCCCACAGGGGATGGCCGGCCGGCAGCACCTCGGGGTCGGTGACGTCCAGCACCGCCCGGATCCGGCCCGCCAGGACGGCGTCGGTGAGCGCCTCCTGGTCGACGACCGCTCCCCGGGAGGTGTTGACGAGCACCGCGTCGGCCGGCATCGCGTCGATCAGGGCGCGGCTCACCAGGCCGCGCGTCGTGGGCAGCAGCGGGGTGTGCACGCTGACGGTGTCGCAGCGCGCGAACAGCTCGGGCAGTTCGACGCGCTCGACGCCCAGTTCGGCGGCCTGGGCGTCGGTGACGTACGGGTCGTGCAGGAGGACCTCGACGTCGTGCGGGCGCAGCAGCTCGACGACCCGGCGGCCGATCAGCGAGGCCGACAGGATGCCGACCGTACGGCGGTAGTTGCCGACGCCGCGCGGGGTGCGCAGCCAGTTGCCGCGGGCGCGGGACAGTCGGTAGTCACGGGCGCGCTCCAGCACCCGCTTGCCGGTGAGCAGGATCATGCCGAGCGTGTACTCGGCCACCGGCAGGGCGTTGGCCGCGGCGGCCGAGGAGACCTCGACGCCCCGGTCCCAGCACGCCTCGGTGACGTGGCCGCGGACGCTGCCGGCCGTGTGCACCACGGCCCGCAGCCGCGGCGCCGCCCGCAGCACCTGGGCGTCCAGCCGGGGACAGCCCCAGCCGGTGATCAGCAGGTCCACCTCGGCCAGCACCGACCGGGCCCGCGCGGTGGACAGGTCGTCCAGGACCGGGAACGGCGCGAGGTCGCAGACCCGGCGGAAGGCGGCGAGCGACTGCGGGTCGAGGACGGCCGCGGCGGCGTCCTGGGACATGGCCACGGCGGCACGGGGCCGGAATCCGGGACCGGGGGAGTGCGGGGTCACTTGACGGCTCCGGCGGTCAGCCCGCTCCGCCAGAAGCGCTGGAGCAGGACGAAGGCGAGGATGAGCGGTACCACGGCGAGCAGTGAACCCATGATCACCACGGGGTAGTACTCCGGCGAGACGGACGCCGCGCTGTTCCACTGGTACAGGCCGAGACTGACGGGATACAGGTCCTGGTCGGACAGCATCACCATGGGCAGGAAGAAGTTGTTCCAGATCGCGGTGAGCTGGAAGAGGAACACGGTGACCAGACCGGGGCCGAGCATGCGCAGCGCCACCCGGACGTACGTGGTCAGCTCGCCCGCCCCGTCCACGCGTGCCGCCTCCAGCACCTCGTCGGGCACGTAGCCCCGCGCGAAGATCCTCCCGAGGTAGACGCCGAACGGGTTGAACAGCACCGGGATGAACACCGCCCAGAAGGTGTTGACCAGGCCGGCCTCGGACGCCATCAGGTACAGCGGCAGCGCGAGGACCGTCTGCGGCACCATGACCGCCGCCAGCACCAGGCCAAACAGCTTCTCCTTGTGCCGGAAGCCGTACTTGTCGAAGGCGTAGCCGCAGGCCACGCTCACCAGGGCGCCGACGGCCGCGCCCACCACCGCGTACAGCAGGCTGTTGACGTACCAGCGGCCGTACAGCCCGCCGTCCATGGCGAACAGGTCGTCGAGGTTCTGTACGAAGGAGAAGTCGCTCAGGGACAGCAGGTCGCTGCTGAACAGCGCGTCCCGGGTCTTGGTGGAGGCGAGCACCAGCCACAGCACCGGCAGCAGGGTGTACAGGACGGAGATCGCGACGACCACGTTGACCGTCGCACGGCCCAGGAGTCTCGGGCGGAGCAGGGAGCTGTCGGTGGCGCTCATCGGGCCTCCTCGGCGTCGGCGCGGCTGGTGAAGCGGGTGACGCCGTAGGACAGGGCGATGGTGCACACGAGGAGGACGACCGAGGCGGCCGCCGCGAGGCTGTAGTTGTTGCGGGTGAAGGCCGCGTCGTAGATGTACATGCTCGGCGAGAACCGGGAGTTGATCATCGGGGAGGACTGGCTGAGCAGCATCGGCTCCGTGAAGAGCTGGAGCGCCCAGATCAGGGTGAAGATCGAGACCATCACGATGGAGGCCCGCACCAGCGGTGTCTTGACCTGGAGCGCCGTGCGCACCGGCCCCGCGCCGTCGACCACGGACGCCTCGATCACCTCGCGCGGCACGGCCTGCAGGGCGGCGTAGAAGACCACCATGTTGTAGCCCAG
Source organism: Streptomyces sp. BK79 (assembly GCF_044142145.1). Taxonomy (NCBI): domain Bacteria; kingdom Bacillati; phylum Actinomycetota; class Actinomycetes; order Kitasatosporales; family Streptomycetaceae; genus Streptomyces; species Streptomyces sp. BK79. The sequence goes on along the minus strand of NZ_JBHVOC010000001.1, from coordinate 404,133 downwards.
GTTGCTCCACAGGGCGATGTTGACGATGGAGGGGATGACCGTGTGCACGCCCAGGAAGTCGATGGTGATGTCGCCCTGGGCGAACAGCTCGATGACCGGGCTGATCCCGGGCGTGTAGAGGTACAGCCAGATGAGTGCCGCGATCAGGCCGGGCACCGCGTGCGGCAGGAACAGGCCGAGCTGGGCGAAGGCGCGCAGCCGGACCACGCCGGAGTCCAGCAGCAGGGCGAGGGCGAGCGCGCCGACGACCATCAGCGGGAGGTAGATCAGGCAGTACAGCGCGACCGTGCCGAGTCCGCCGAGGAAGGTGGGGTCGGTGAGCACGGCCGCGTAGGAGCGCAGGCCGACGAAGACCGTGCGCTCGGGTCCGAAGCCGAGGCCGGGCTGGTCGTCGCTGAAGAAGCTCAGGTAGACGGCCGTGCCGACGGGGATCAGGAAGACGGTGACCAGCAGGGCGAAGAACGGCGTCATGAGGACGCCGGCGGCGGTCACCTGACGGCGCCTGGCCGCTCTGCGGGCGCGCCGCCCGTCGGTGGCGGGGTCGTCCGGGGCGCCGGCGCGGGACGCGCCGGCCGGCACCCGGGTGGGGGTGGTCGTGGTCATGGGTGTCACCTGCCTTTCGTCGGCTCAGGTGGTGTGCTGGGTGGTGGACAGGCCCAGGGCCCTGAGGTCGGGCATGGTGCCCTCCTGAGCGGTGCGCAGGGACTCGACGAGCGTGCCCCGACCGCCGCTGACGCGGGCGAAGGAGTCCTGCATGACCTTCTGGGTGGCGCTCATCCGCGGCCCCCACAGCCACTGTTCGCCGATCTTCTCGGCCTCCCGCTCGAACAGGGTGTAGATGTCCTGCCCGCCGTAGTACGACCGGTCGAAGGCGTCGCGGCCCACGGAGACCAGGTCGGGCGCGGCCGGGTACTGGCTGCTGGTGCCGCTGGAGAGGCGGGCGCGCAGGGCGTCGGGGTGGGAGACCTGCCACTCGATGAACTCCATCGCGGCCTCGGGATGACGGCTGTCCTTGGTGACCGCGAAGGTGGACCCGCCGTGCGTGCCGACCGAGGGGCTGCCGGTGTCCCACTGGGGCAGCGGCGCGATCCGCCACTGACCCTTCTGTCCGGGCCGCGCGTTCATCTGCGCGCCGGCGTCCCAGGCGCCGGTGAGCCGGGTGAGGACCAGTCCGTTGCCGATCTGCGCGTCGGCCTGTCTGCTCTCGACGGCGTTCATGAAGACGTCGTCCCGGTCGATGAGCCGCTGCCAGTACGCGCCGACCCGCCGGGAGGGCGCGTCGGCGAGGGAGACGTTCCAGGCGCCCTTCGAGGTGTCGAACCACCGGGCGCCCGCCTGCCAGGCGTAGCAGGCGAACTGCGTCATGCCGTCGGTGGGGAAGAGCACCAGCCGGCGGTCGGGTGCCTCGCGGCGCACGAGGGCGGCCTGTTCGGCGAACTCGTCCCAGGTGCGGGCGACCGTCAGTCCGTACCGCTCGAACAGGTCGGCCCGGTAGTGCATGACCATGGGCTCGACGTCCAGCGGCACGCTGAACACCCGGCCCTCGAAGGTGGTCAGGCCGAGCGCCTGCGGCAGCAGCTTGCGGCGCAGGCCGTCACTCACCAGGTCGGTGATGTCGCGGGCGACGCCGTCGATGGCGTACCCCGGCACCTGCGGATACTCGATGGTGGCGACGTCGGGCGCGTTGCCGGCCCGGGCGGCGTTGCTGAGCTTGGCGTACCCGCCCTGTCCGCCGGAGGGGATCTGCTGGAACTCCACCTGGACGGTGCGGTGGGTGCGGTTGAACGCGTCGACCACTTCCTGGCTGCCGCGCAGGGCGGACCAGAAGGTGATGCGCGTGGTGGTGCCCGTGCGGGCCGACGATGAGCCGTTCTCCCCGGTGCAGGCGCTCACGGCTCCTGTCAGGGGTACGGCGGACATCGCGGCGAGCACGGACCGGCGGCTGGGTCGTCCGGGCATGGCGCCTCCCGCGGCTCCTGCGTGCCCGCGTGTGTGCGGTCACGACTGTTCGGGACACGGGGAATCCTGAACGCCCTGACTCAAACGGTCAATAGATCGATCAGAAGAAAATAAAACGCTCAAACGCTCACTCGGCCCGGCGATCCGTCGACCCGCGCACCCTCAGCCTCGGCAGCAGTTCGACGCGCCGCGCCGGCTGCCCGCCCGCCTCCCGCAGCCGCCGCAGCAGCAGCTCCGCGGCCACCCGGCCGACCTCCGCCCGCGGCGGGGACACCGCGGTCAGCGGCGGGGTCGCCAGCCCGGCCACGACGTCGTCGTACGCCACCACCGAGCAGTCCCCGGGCACCCGTACCGACTCGGCCGCCAGCCGCTGCACGATCATCAGCGCGTCCACGTCCCCGTGCAGCACCACCGCGCTCGCCCCGGTCCTGCGCAGCACCACCGGCAGTTCGGCCGTCTCGTCCGCGGAGTACGGGCCCTCGGGCCCCGACTCCGGCGTGCTCAGCGCCCACGCCCACTCCTCCACGAGGGGGTGCGCGTCGGCGATCTCGGCCAGCGCCGCCCGCAGCGTGCGCGCGGTGGGACTGTCGTCGCGCGTCGCGAACACCAGGCGCCGGTGACCGAGCCCCACCAGGTGCTCGATCGCCAGGTGGGCGCCGTACCAGTGGTCCGAGCAGACCGAGTCCAGCACGTGCGCCGCGCTGCCGCGCCGGGGGCGCCGCTCCATGAGCACCGTCGGCACCTCCAGGGCGGACAGCCACCCGTGGTCGGCCTCCTCGGCGGCCAGGCTGTTCCACCGCGGCGCGAGCAGCAGACCGCGCGCGCCGTCCGCGAGGGCCCGCTCGACCAGCGGGCGTTCGGCGCCGGCCGCCTGGGGCGCGATGTGCAGCGCGAGGCGGACCCCGGCCTCCTCCAGCACGGTGCGGGCCCCGTGCAGCGTCTCGGTGAGGTACGAGTGCCGCTCCGGCACCACCACCGCCACGCGGTCCCCGCCGGCCGTGTCCGGCGCGGGGGCCTCCTGGGCGGGCAGCGTCGAGCGGACGACGCCGTGGCCGCGCCGCAGCCGGCCCTCCCGCGTCAGCTCCTCCACGTCCCGGCGCACCGTCACCACCGAGACCTGCAACTCGTCGGCGAGGTCGCGCACGCGCGCGGTGCCGCGCGCCTGGACCGCCGCGAGGATCCGCTGGCGCCTGAGATCGACCGGCTCCCGCATCAGGTCTCCCCACCCAGAATGTTCGTTTGAGCGATTCGCCGTCATCATAGCGATCGTTCGTTTCCGGGGTGCGCCGCCAGGTCGGACCGGGGCGCGGAGCATACGAGCATGGGTGCGCGGGCCCTGTGGACGGGGGCCGGATCCTACGGTTCCTGGTTCGCGAGGAGCGGGCCGAGCGGTCCGAGGTCCAGGTTCAGATCGGCGCGGCTGAGTCCGTGCCGCTCGCACAGCTCGTCCATGCGCTCGTCGAGCAGCATGAGCGCCGTCCCGAGCCGCTCCTCCTGCTCCGTGCTCAGGGTGCCCTCGTCGAAGCGGCGCACCGCCTGGCGCTCCATGAGCTGGCGCAGCAGTTCCACGACCGTGAGGACGAGGGCGGCCAGGTCGTCCGTGACCCGCTCGGGGTCCAGGTCGAGGGACGCGTGGGCCCGGGGCGCGGTCACAGCGGCCCGCTGTCCGGCCAGGGGGCGGGCACCCGCTCGTTCACCGACGACAGCAGGGCGTGCAGCGAGATCCGCACCAGCGGTACGTCGGCGATGGCCAGCACCAGGTCCCCGCTGACGACGACGCCGGTCGCCAGCACCCGGTCCAGGAGGTCGACCAGCGGCACACCGACCGGCGCGTACGGCTCGGGGCCGCCCCAGGGCACGGAGGCGCCGGAGGCGGGGCCGGGCGTACGGGGGGCGAGGGCGGTCACGCGCGGACCACCTCCCGCTCCTCTTCCTGTTCCTGCTCCTCTTCCTGCTCCCCGTCCCGCTCCTCGTCCCAGCGGGCGAAGGAGTACGGGATCCACGGGCCCGACGCGCCGACCTCGACGGCCGGATACCGGCCCCGGGCGGTCACCCGGTCCAGGGCGCGGGTGAAGGCGGCGCACTCCGCGTCCTCCACCAGGTAGGCCGCGTTGAGCAGTTGCGGGGCACGCCGGCCGGTCAGCCGCTCGCTCTGCGGGCGGTGCCGCGTCGCGGCCACGGCGTACCGCCGCAGCTCGGCGTCGACGGCCTCCGCCTCGGCCAGTGCCTTCCCCCGCGCGTCCTGCCCCTCGCGCCGTCGCGCGCTGACCCGGCTGAGGTAGGCACGCCCGCCGGGGGCCGGGCCGGGACCGTTCCCGGCGCGGACATCGGCACGTGCCCCGGCCTTGCTCGCGGACTCGGCGCCGTGCACCTTCACCGCCCATTCCCTGCGGCCCCGGAGCCGGTCGAGCAGGGCGTCCAGCACCGCCCGGCGGGCGGTCACGGCCCGTTCCGCGCTCCGGTCGCCGCGGTACAGCGTCGCCATCGGCAGCGGCACGACCGGACCCCGCCCGGCCGCGGCCTCGACGCCCCGGTGATGGGCGCGGGCGCAGCGTTCGAGGTCGTCGGGGCGGTTGAGCCGCTCCGCCAGCGCCCGCTCGTCGAACAGGGCCGCGGGCACGTCCTGGACGACGAGGTACAGGTCGCCCGCGCGCAGCACGCGCAGCGGACCGCCCTCCTCGTGTCCGGTCACCGCGGCCAGGGCGGCGCCGTCCGGCGGGGTGCGGGTGACGGCGAACGCGCAGACGACGTGGGCGGCCTCCGGCGCGGCCGCGGACGCGCTCACCGGGCGGCTCCCACGGTTTCCTCGCCGGCCTCCTCCAGGGCGCCGAGCCGGGCCCGCAACCGCTCGTTCTCCTCGGCGAGAGCGTCCCGCGCCGCCCGCGACGACAGCGCGGGGTCGGTCTCCCACCAGTCGATGCCCGCCTTCCGGGCGGTGTCCACCGATGCGATGAACAGGCGCAGCCGGATGGTGAGCAGCTCGATGTCGAGCAGGTCGATCTTGATGTCGCCGGCGATGACGATCCCCTTGTCGAGGACGCGTTCGAGCAGGTCGGCGAGGTTCCCGGTGACGGGCGCGTACGGCTGTGTCTCCGGACCCGCGTAGCGGTGGTCGAGGTCGGTCACCGCGTCCTCCCCGAGGGGGCGGGGGCGTCGGCGGTGAGGTCAGCGACGGCGGCCGGCACGCCGGTCGTCCTCCTCGTCCTCGTCGTCGTCCTCGTCCTCTTCCTCGTCCTCTTCCTCGTCGTCTTCCGCGTAGCCTTCGTCGCCGTAGGCCTCGTCGTCGTACTCGTCGTCGTCACCTTCCTCCTCGTCCTCCTCATCGCCTTCCTCGTCCTCGTACGCGGCGCCGTCCTCGCCGCCCTCTTCGCGCGTGTCGTCGGCGTTCCGCTCTTCTTCTTCCTCAAGCGCCTCCTCGTGGCTCTTCACGACCTCGCCGTCGCGGATCTCGCCGCGCCAGCCCTCGACCTCGTCGTCGCCCATCAGGGTCACGTGCCGTGCGAAGTGCTTGAGGTCCAGGCGCAGCCGCCGCCCCTGGGCGCGCCAGAGGTTGCCGGTCTTCTCGAAGAAGCCCGCCGGGTAGTACTCGACGACCACGACGACCCGGGTGAGCCGGGGGGCCAGCGCGTGGAAGCTGACCACGCCCCGGGTGCTGCCCTTGGCGCCCTCGGAGGTCCAGACGATGCGTTCGTCGGGAACCTGCTCCTGGACGGTCGCCTTCCAGCTCCGGCTCGACGGACCGACTTTGACGTTCCAGTCCGAGGTCACCTCGTCGGCGGGGGTGACGCTGCGGACGCCCTTGGTGAAGCCGCTGAAGTCCTGGAGCTGCGTCCACTGGTCGTAGACGGTGCGCAGGGGGACACCGATGTCCACCGTCTCCATGATGTGCGTCGCCTTCACGCTGCCACCGCGGGCCCCGCCTCCCCCTCCGCCGCGGCCTCCCGAGCCGCCGTCGCCCGAGGAGCCGCCGCTGCCCGAAGAGCCGCCGTCGCCCGAGGAGCCGCCGCCGTCGGCCGATTCGGTGAGCCGTTCGGTCAGCCCGCCGATCCGTTCCCCCGCCTTGCCGACGAGGCTGTGCCCCGTGGCGGCGAGGTAGCCGCCGAGCGCGTCCTTGAGGTCGCCGAGGGGGGACGGCGCGCCGCCGCCCTGCCGGTCCGGAGTCATCCGCGCCCACCCCCGTGCCTGCCGCCCGCGTCCGCGGCCTTCTTCGCCGGCGGGGCCTTCTCGGCGGTTTTCCTGGCGGTCTTTTTGGCGGCCTTCTTGGCGGGAGGTGCCGGCTTGCGCGACGGCGCCTTCTTGGCCGTCTTCCGGGGCGGCCCCGGCGCGGGCCGCCGTGCCTCCTCCCGGTCCTCCTCGTCGAAGTAGGCGTCCTCGTCCGAGGTGTCACCGCGACGGGACCCGCCGTCGCCGTCGTACTCCTCGTGCTCTTCGTAGTCGCCGTCGTCCCGGTCGTACGCGTCGTCCCGGTCGTGGTCCGCGGGCTCGTCGCCGGGCCGGCCCGCCCCGGTGAGGGCGTCGGTACGGTCGCGGAGTGCGTCCGCGAGGCCGGTGAGCCGGCGGTTCGCCGCGGCGGTGACGGCCGCGCGCCCGGCGGTCAGCAGCTCACCGCGCACCTGGTCCGTCAGTTCCTGGACCTGAGGCGCCTGCCGGAGGCCGCCCAGGCCCTGGGACAGCACCTGCCCGGGGGAGAGGCCGGCGCGCCGGCCCACGAGGTAGGAGCCGACCGCGAAGGCCAGTTTGGCCTTCCTCGTGCGGCCCAGGAGGTATCCGCCCGCCACGGCCGCTGCCACGGCCGCCGTCCTGCTGTCGCTCATAGCTGCCTTCTCCGCGCTGGGTGGGGGTCCGTGGTGGTCGTACCACCGGTCGGCCGGGTGGGCCGGGGCGGCCGGGTCGGGCGTTCGAGGAGGTCGAGCAGGCGCTCCTCCTCCCTCTCGAAGGCCGCCTCGTCGATCGCGCCCTCGTCCAGAGCACGGTTGAGGGCGGCCAGCCGCGCCTGTACGGCGCGTGGGTCGTGGGTCTGGCGCCGGGCCTCCTGGAGGAGGTGGTCGGCGATCCACGCCGTGCCGCGCACCGGAGCGAGGGGCAGCAGCAGGAGACCGCTCACGAGTCCCACCGCGTCACCGCCCGGCCGGTGCGGGACGCGGGTCGACGAAGCTGTAGCACGGCAGGGGCCCGGTCACACTGAGCGCCAGCCGGTCCCCGCGGGTGCCGGCCCAGTCCTCCACCGCCTGCCGGAAACGACGCTCGTCGGCGGCGCGGAGCAGGAACGACGCGCTCAGCACCTGCTCGTCGTCGGTGGGCCCCTGTACGGTGCGCACGGCGAACGGTGCCAGGTGGTCGAGGAGTTCGCGGGCCGCGCGCCGTGCCTCACGGCGCACCCCGTGGGCGATCGCCTCGCCCAGCCGCACATTGGCCTCGTAGTCCGGGCGCCGCCGCGTGCGCAGGGCCAGGTTCCGCAGGCTATCGTCCCGGCGGACCAGTTCGGCGAAGTGACCTGGTACGACGGTGCCCTTGACGTTGAGTTCGACGCAGCCCCGGACGTCGTCGAGCTGCCGGGTCAAGTGGGTCGCGTCGGCACGCAGTTGGGAGAGCAGGGTGTCCTGCCGAGGGCTGAGGACGGCGAACCTCATGGGCAGCAGCGGCCCCTGTGCCGCCAGTTCGTCCAGGACGGCCTGGTGGGCCAGCAGGTCACGGCGCCGGGGCCGGATCCGTAGCGGCGCGGACGACACCGCGGCGCACAGGCCGGACTCGGTCAGCAGCCGCACCGGGGCGCCACCGACTCCGGCGGATCCGGGGGCGCTGACTCCTTCGGGGGCGATGCCGTAGACGTACAGGGCCTCCGGGCCGGAAGGGGCGGTGGAGGCGGCAGTGTCCGCGGTGGCGGTGGCGGTGGTGTCAGCAGCGGTGCTGGTGGCGGTGGTGGCGGGCGCGGTCATGCTTCCTCCGTCGTGCGGCGGCGGGGGCGGGAGCGCGGACGGTCGTCCTCGTCGCGGGGGCGTGCGGCCGGACGGGAGCGGGGCCGCTGGGGGGCGCGGCCGCGGTCCGCTCGCTCACGGGGGAGGGCCTCCTCCTCTTCCGCCGCCGCCTCCTCCTCGGGGGTGAGGATGTCCCGCACCTTGTCGGTCAGGGAGCGTGCCGTCCGCCGGGCGCCCGCCCGGCCGACGGTCTTGGCGACCGGACCGCCGAACAGCTCGGGAACGGTCTTGGAGCGCACGTCGTGCTCCAGGTCCAGCCGGTTGCAGGCCTCCGCGAACCGCAGGTAGGTGTCGACGCTCGCGACCACGATCCGGGCGTCGACCTTGAGGATCTCGATGCCGACCAGGGAGACGCGTACGAAGACGTCGATCACCATGCCGCGGTCGAGGATCAGTTCCAGGACGTCGTAGAGGGTTCCCGCGCGGGGCGCGCAGACGACCTCGTCGTCGTAGGTGATCATGCGGTGGTCCTTCCGGGGGCGGGCCTGGCGGCCCGGTCACTGGTCCTGGGCACCGCGCCGGTAACGGGCGACCCTGCGGTACTGGAGCAGGTCGCCCGCCGCGTCGAGCTCGACCTCGTAGGTGGCGAGCAGGCTGGTGGTGTCGGGGATGCGCGCCACTTCGAGCACGTCCACGTTGACGAGCCAGCCGCCGTCGTCGGTCCGGCGGACCGCGGAGACTCCCTCCAGGCGGTGCCGGATCAGTTCGGACAGGGTGTCCGCGGCGCACTGGGCGGCGTCCCGGGCGCCCCGCACGCCGCCGCCCCGCACGGCACGCTCACGCGTGGCCGTGGACGTCGTGCCGCGCCGTCGCTCGCCAGGATCTGTCATGCTGCCCACTCTGGCCGCGATCCCCGGTCGGCGCGTGCGCAGTTCCTCCATCCGGGGCCGTGAGGGGCCGTGAGGGGCCGTCAGGGGCCGCACCGGGCCCTCCGGCGCGGCGGGCGGCCGGCGGAGGTCAGGCGCCCGGCGCGGTGGCGGGCCGGCGCCGGCAGTGCAGGAAGAGGTGCGGCTCCGGGCGGGCCTCGGGGTGGGCCGGGGTGAACAGCGTCGCCTCCTGCGCCAGGACCTCCAGGCCCGCCTGCTCGGCCACGGTGGTCAGGCCCTGCGCCGTGAAGCTGGACACGCGCACCGGCTGGCCCATGAAGGTGGCGTCGACGCCCTCCACGTCCAGCGGCACCGTGGCGAGGACCATGAGTCCCTCCGGCTTCAGCGCACGCGTCAGGTACCGGACGAGACCGGCCTGCTCGCGCCGGGCCAGCTGGAGCAGCGAGAAGTACACGCACACGGCGTCGAACGACTCGTCCGCGAGCGGTACGTCACGGATGTCCGTGCACCGGAACGTGGCGGCCGGCACCTGACGGCTCGCCAGCTCCACCATGACCGGCGAGACGTCGACACCCAGCACATCGTGTCCGGCGTTCGCGAGCGTCTCCGCGGTGGGGCGGCCCGTGCCGCTGCCCACGTCCAGCACCCGGCTGCCCGGCGCGAGCCGTCCGAGCAGCCACTGCAGTGAGTGCCGGTGCGTCGTCGAGCCGGCGAACGCCTTCTCGTAGTCGGCGCCCAGCGCGTCGAACGCCGCGGCGGCCGGCCGCCTTTGCTGCTCGTCCGTCACGAGGTTCCTTCCGCCGGGGTGAGCCGGTGCCGCGGGCATCGTTCCACTGGGACCGAGCCGCCGACAAGGGCCCCTTCGGGCGACCCCGTCCCACTGGGCCGAGTGAGTCCACTGGGTCTACGGGGCCCACTGGGTCTACTGAGCCCACTGGGTCTACTGGCTCCTAGTGGACGTCGTCGTCCGGCGCCGTGCCCGGCTCCGCAAGCCGGCGGTGCACGGCGGCCTTGACGCGGTCCGGCAGCACCCTGTCCGCCACGCCCTGGGCCTTGGTCCTCGCCGAGCCGGTGACGAGCTTGCCACGGCCCTTCATGACGGCGTCGTACGCCTGACGGGCGACCTCGGCGGATCGTCCTTGTCCATCGTGCCGACCCTGGTGTCCTCCATGCCGGCCCGCCGGAAGAAGTCGGTGTCCGTCGGGCCGGGCATGAACGAGGTGACCGTGACGCCGGTGTCCGCCACCTCTTCCTGCAACGCCTGCGCGAAGGACTGCACGAACGCTTTCGAGGCGTTGTAGACCGCCTGGTAGGAGCCCGGCATCGTCGCGGCCACCGACGAGGTGAACATCAGCCGCCCCACCCCGCGCGCCACCATGTCCCTCAGCAGTGGCTTGGCGAGCCGCACGGTCGACGTCACGTCGAGGTCGATGACGGACTGGTCGTCGGACGGGTCGGTGTCGACGAAGGCGCCCCCCTGTCCCACACCCGCGTTGAGCGCCGCCACGTCCACGGTGAGCCCGGTGAGCGTGGCGACCAGCCGGTCCACGCCCTCTGCGGAGCGGAGGTCGGCGCGTACGGCCCGCACCTCGGCGCCGGTCTCCCGCAGCCGTCGGGCGGCGTGCTCCAGCCGGTCGTCCTCGGCGTTGACCACGAGGTCGTACCCGTGCTCTCCGAACAGCCTGGCGAGTTCGTAACCGATTCCGCTGGACGCTCCGGTGACCAGGGCGAGCGGTCTGCTGCCGGTCATGGCTCCTCCCTTCGGTGCCGGGCCGTGACTCCTCCATTCGGTGTCGAGCGGCCCGGGACCGCGCGTGCGGGCGGGCCATTCGGGCGAGCCGGACGCCCGCCGCCGCTCCGTGCTCGCGCCCGAGGGGCGGCTGATCCCGCGCCCGTGAGGTGAGGGAAAGCTGAGAATCCCCGAGACGTCTGAACGCTCCGGCCCCCGGCTCCGTATGGAGCCGGGGGCATTCCACGTCCGAGTCCGCCACGACACAGGAGCACGTCTTGGGACACAACAGGCGCAGACGCCCGACCGGGGCGCGCCGCGCGACCTTCGGAGCATGCGCGCTGATACTGGGGGGCGGCGGCCTGGTGGCCGTGAACGTCTTCGCCTCCGCGACCGAGGCCGGCGACACGGCCGTGCCCCTGGGCAGTTCCGGGGTGGCGGTCACGGTCGACTGCCCCGACCTGACCGAACGGCTGACGGCCGTTCCGGAGCAGGCCCGGCCGGACGTCGATACCGAACTCGCCCGCCTGGACGAGCAGATCGCCACCGCCTACCGGCAACTGCAGGAGGCGGCACGCACGGCGGACGACGGCCGGATCGACGAGGGCGCCGTCCTCGACCCGTTGCGGACACAGCGCGCCGAGACGATCGAGCGCATTGCCGCCGCCGTCGACGAGGCCGGCGACCGCCCCCAGGGCCTGGACACCTTGGCGGAGTGCACCCTGCGCCGTACCCAGGCCGCGCCGGCCGACGCGGCGGACGGCACCTCGGACCAGGGACAGCGGCAGGACGGCAAGGGTGAGGACCCCGGGGACGGCGAGGGTGCCGAGGACGGCGGTCAGTCCGGGGACGGGCAGTCCGGGGACGGGCAGACCGGGGACGGTCAGCAGCCCGGCAACGGCGGTCAGGCCGGCAACGGACCCGTGGCGGCGGACTACGTCGACATCAAGACCGTCCAGCCCAACGTCGTGAAGGCACCTCTGCGGAAGAACGCCTCGCGCGGCTCCTTCGCCACCAGCTGCGGAGTCAACGCCGAGGGCCTGTTCAACTCGGACAACCTGATCGCCGCGCCGGGCGTCAGCAACGGCGCCCACCACTTCCACGACTACGTCGGCAACCAGGACAACGACGCCTTCTCCAGCGACGAGGACCTGGCCGCCGCCGGCACGAGCTGCGCCGACCAGGGTGACAAGTCCTCGTACTACTGGCCCGTGCTCCGGCTCCAGAACGGCACCGTCGAGCAGGACGCCCAGTCGCCCGGCGGTGGTGTCGAGGGGAACGCCGGCGAGATCGTCACGCCCGCCGAGGTCACGCTGACCTTCGAGGGCAACGAGCGTGCCAAGGTCACTGAGATGCCGCGGCTGCTGCGCATCATCACCGGTGACGCGAAGGCGTTCGTCAACGGCAACACCAACGCGAACGCCTCCTGGAGCTGCACCGGCTTCGAGGACCGGCAGCTGAAGGACAAGTACCCGCTCTGCCCGTCCGGCAGCGACGTGGTGCGCACCTTCACCTTCCAGAGCTGCTGGGACGGACGCAACATCGACAGCGCCAACCACCGCACCCACGTGGCCTTCGCCGCCGCGGACGGCAGCTGCCCCGAAGGGTTCCGCGCCGTTCCGCGACTGGTCCAGCGCATCGTGTACGACGTGGACGCGCCCAGCCTCCAGGACGGGGGGAAGACCGTCCCGCTGTTCGCCGTGGACTCCTTCCCCGAGCAACTGCACAAGCCGGTCACGGACCACAGCGACTTCATCAACGTCTTCGACGAGGACCTGATGCGGGAGATGACCGACTGCATCAACGCCGGCCGTACCTGCGGCGCGGACACGCCCCCCGGGCCGGACCCGGGCCAGAGCGAGAGCCCGGGCCAGGGGGAGGCCCCGCAGGAGAGCCCGACCAAGGACCCGGGCCAGGGGGAGGCCCCGCAGGAGAGCGCGTCACAGGCCCCGCAGGAGAGCCCGACCAAGGCCCCGCAGGAGCAGCCGACCGACGCTCCCGACGCCTCTCGGCCCCCCGCCGGGCAGACCGCCACGGCCTCGGCGCCCGCGGACTCCGGCCAGGACGGGGGCGACGGCGGGCCGAACACCGGGGAGAACGCCGGGGAGAAGCCCGCAGCCCCGGCCCAGGACCAGGGCGGGGACGCCGACGCCTCCCCGAGCGCCGCACCCCGGGCCGCCACCCCACCCGTCGCCACCCCGCCCGCCGGCAGCCCGGACGACGCGGAAGGTACCGTCGCCGCACCGGAGGCGGCACGGACCACGGGCGGCGGTGGCGGCGGTGACGACGGCACCGGGTCGGAAACCGGACCGCAGGCGACGCGGGGCGGCCTCGCCGAGACGGGCTCCGGCTTCGGTCTGTGGCCCGCCGCGGTGGGCGGCGTTCTCTTCGCGGGCGGCTGCCTGCTGCTGGTCCGCACCAGGCGGCGTACGACGTGACACCGGCCTGAGGTGACGGGCGAGAGAGGGCAGGCGACCCGCCGGCCCTCTCTCGCCCTCCCCCCCGCCCTCACCGCATCGAACGCGCCATCGCCGTACGGCAACTGGCGCGTTTCGACTATTGCCATTCCGTTTACCCGGGCGCAGCCTGGTTCCCGGCAGGGGTTGGGAGCGCTCCCACTGGACTGCTCTCTTCGCACTCCCGACCCCGGGCCTCCATCGCTGTCCCCCCACGGGAAAGAAGGGCATCATGGCTTGTCATGATCGCATCAAAAGGGTCCGGCGGGCGTCGACCGTCGCCCTCGGCACCGCGACCGCGGCACTGCTCACGCTGATCCCCTGGAGCGGCACCGCTGCCGCCCACGGCTCGGTCGTCGACCCCGCCTCCCGCAACTACGGCTGCTGGCTGCGCTGGGGCGACGACTTCCAGAACCCGGCCATGGCCCAGGAAGACCCCATGTGCTGGCAGGCCTGGCAGGACGACCCCAACGCCATGTGGAACTGGAACGGCCTCTACCGCAACGGCTCCGGGGGCAACTTCGAGGCCGTCGTCCCCGACGGCCAGCTGTGCAGCGGCGGCCGGACCGAGAGCGGGCGCTACAACTCCCTGGACGCCGTGGGCGCCTGGAAGACCACGGCCGTCGCGGACGACTTCACGGTCAAGCTGTACGACCAGGCCAGCCACGGCGCCGACTACTTCAAGGTCTACGTCAGCCGCCAGGGCTTCGACCCCGCCACCCAGCCCCTCGGCTGGGACGACCTCCAACTGGTCGCGACCACCGGCCGCTACGCGCCCAGCCAGAACTACGAGATCCCGGTGAGCACCTCGGGCCTGAGCGGCCGGCACGTCGTCTACACCGTCTGGCAGGCGTCGCACATGGACCAGACGTACTTCCTCTGCAGCGACGTCGACTTCGGCTGAGCCGCGCCGTCACCATCCCCCCACCCCCGCCGGGCGCACCGCGTCCGGCGGGGACGCCGTCGGGTGCGACCGTCCCGCGAAGTGCTCCGTGACCGCCCCCGAGTGCGGTATACGTCCCCCATGGAGCCTCTGCACCCGCCGGACCCGCCGGGCCCCCCGGAGCCGCTGGAACCCTGGGACGCCACGGACCTCACGCCCCTCCCGCACCTCACGGACACCGCGGGCTACTACGACCTCGGCACCCACCGCCGCCCCGTGACGACCTCGTCCCCCGAGGCCCAGCGGTGGTTCGACCGAGGACTGGTGTGGACGTACGCCTTCCACCACGAGGAGGCCGTCGCCTGCTTCGAGGCCGCCGTCGCGGCCGACCCGGACTGCGCCATGGCCCACTGGGGCATCGCCCACGCCCTCGGCCCGAACTACAACAAGCCGTGGGACGCCTTCGACGGCGACGAGCTGACGCGGACCGTCGAGCGCACCCACGCCGCCGTCGAGCGCGCCCACGACAAGGCGGCCGGTGCCACTCCCGTGGAACGCGCCCTGATCGGCGCCCTGCGCGCCCGCTACCCGCAGGCGCACGCCGCCGCGGACTGCTCGGTGTGGAACACGCCCTACGCCGAGAGCATGCGGGCCGTCCACGAACTCGCCCCCGGCGACCTGGACGTGGCCGCGCTGTACGCGGACGCCCTGATGAACCTGACACCCTGGCAGTTGTGGGACCTGCGCACCGGACGGCCCGCCGAGGGCGCCCGCACCCTGGAGGCGAAGGACGTCCTGGACCGGGCCCTGGCCGCCGAGGGCGGACGCGAGCACCCCGGTGTCCTGCACCTCTACATCCACCTGATGGAGATGTCCCCCACCCCGGAGGCCGCCCTCACCGTCGCCGACCGGCTGCGCGGTCTGGTCCCCGACGCCGGGCACCTCCTGCACATGCCCTCGCACCTGGAGGTGCTGTGCGGCGACTACCGGCGCGTGGTGGCGGACAACACCGCCGCCATCGCCGCCGACGAGAAGTACCTGGCGCGGGCCGGGGCGATGAACTTCTACACCCTCTACCGCTCGCACAACCACCACTTCAGGATCTACGGCGCGATGTTCCTCGGCCAGTACGAGGTCGCCCTCGACGCCGCCGCGCGCTTGGAGGCTTCCGTCCCCGAGGAACTGCTGCGCGTGGAGAGCCCGCCGATGGCCGACTGGCTGGAGGGCTTCCTCGCCATGCGCGTGCACGTCCTGATCCGGTTCGGCCGCTGGACCGACATCCTCGGCCTGCCGCTGCCCGCCGATCCGCGCCTGTACTGCGTGACGACCGCGATGCTCCACTACGCCCGCGGGGTCGCCCTCTCCGCCACCGGCAGGGTCGACGAGGCGGAGGCCGAGCGCGCGCTGTTCCGCGAGGCCGTGACCCGGGTGCCGGAGAGCCGCACGCTGTTCAACAACACCTGCGCCGACATCCTCGCCGTCGCCTCCGCGATGCTCGACGGCGAACTGGAGTACCGCAAGGGCGACCACGCCGCCGCCTTCGCCGCCCTGGAACGGTCGGTCGCACTGGACGACAGCCTCCCCTACGACGAACCGTGGGGCTGGATGCAGCCCACCCGGCACGCCTACGGCGCCCTGCTCCTCGAACAGGGCCGGGTCGCTGAGGCCGAGGCGGTCTACCGGGCCGACCTGGGCCTGGACGACACCCTGCCCCGCCCCTCGCAGCACCCCGGCAACGTCTGGTCCCTGCACGGACTCCACGAATGCCTGGTGCGCCTGGGCAAGGAGGGGGAGGCGCGGATCGTGGCCCAGCAGCTGAAGCTAGCCGCCGCGCTGGCCGACGTACCGGTCGAGGCGTCCTGCTTCTGCCGCCGCGGCCCCGCACCGGCCACCGGGGCCGCGGACGGCTGCTGCTCCACGGACCACTGACCGGCACGGTGAGCCCGCCGCCTCTATACGATGTCGCCTCGGACGAGGACTGCGGCGGAAGGAGGCGGGCGGTGACGGATCACCGGCGTCCGCGGCGGCGCGGGCAGGGCGAGCTGGAGGCGCTGGTGCTGGCGGCGCTGCGCGACGCGGACGGCCCCGCGACGGCCGGCTGGGTGCAGGAGCGCCTGGGCGGCGACCTCGCCTACACCACGGTGATCACGATCCTGACCCGGCTGCTGGAGAAGGGCGCGGTCAGCCGTGAGCGCGCCGGCCGCTCCTTCGCCTGGACCCCCGCCGACCGGGCGGGCCTGGCCGCGCGGAAGATGCGCGAGGTCCTGGACGCCGAGAGCGACCGGGCGGCGGTGCTGGCCGGCTTCGTCACCGGCCTCGATCCGGACGACGAGCGACTGCTGCGCGACCTGCTGGGACACGCAGGGGACGCGGGGAACGCAGGAGACGCGGGGGACGACTGACGCCGCACGGCGACCGCCTCGTCGTGCGTCAGTCCATCAGTCCGGCGGCGAGCGTGGCCCCCAGTTCCCAGCAGGACTCCAGGTCGGCCTTGCCGGGCTCACCGGCCACGCTCACCGGCGGCGCCGCCCGCTGCCAGCCCAGGCCCGTGGTGACCGACTCGATGCCGCGCACCGCGCCGGTCGTGTCGCTGCCGCCGTGCACGTAGTAGCCGAAGGGCCGGCCCCGGGTCTCGTCGAGGCACGGGTAGTAGACCTGGTCGAAGAAGTGCTTCAGGGCCCCGGACATGTACCCCAGGTTGGCCGGGGTGCCCAGCAGGTAGCCGTCCGCCTCCAGCACGTCGACGGCGGTCGCCGCCAGCGCCGCGCGCCGGACCACCCGTACCCCCTCGATCTCCGGCGCGCCCGCCCCGGAGAGGACGGCTTCCAGCATCGCCTGGCAGTTCGGCGACGGAGTGTGATGAACGACGAGCAAGGTGGCCACCCCCGAAGCCTGCCGTCCGGCACCCGCCGGCCGCAAGCATCACCACCCGCCGGCCGCAAGGAGCACGGTCCGTCGGCCGCACGGAGTACCACCCCCGTCGTACGGCATCTCCTGGTGCGGGCGGTCACCAGCGGCCGTCGCGCTCGGACGTCGCCCCTCACCCGCCACGTCTGGGACTTCCGTCACACGATCACCGTCGCTCCCGGCCGGCCGTCCGGGCTCCGGGTTCGATTTCCGCGAGCGGGGGTACAGTCGGCTCGCCGCTCAGCCCGCGCCGGACCGGGCACCGCGGCCCGAGGCGCTCGTCGTGGGATCCGGCAGGGAATGCCGTGACCAGTACGCAGGAACCGCCCGAGCTGACCCCGACCGCCCCGTGGGCACCGGGCGCGCCGTCCGCCGAGGACCGCGTCAGGCGGATACGGCGGCGCCTGGAGCGACTGATCGGGATCGCGGCGACCGAGGGCAACGCGCTGACGGTCCTGCGCAACGGGGACGAGATATTCGCCGCGATGCTGGCCGGGATCCGCCGTGCCGAGCACACGGTCGACATGATGACGTTCGTGTACTGGAAGGGCGACATCGCCCGCCGGTTCGCCGAGGCCCTCGCCGAGCGGGCCCGCGCCGGCGTACGGGTGCGGCTGTTGCTGGACGGGTTCGGCAGCCGGCTGATCGATGCCGGACACCTGCGCACGATGGAGCGGGCCGGGGTGCAGGTGGCGTGGTTCCGCAAGCCGCTGTACCTCTCGCCGCTCAAGCAGAACCACCGCTGCCACCGCAAGGTCCTCGTGGTCGACGAGGAGAGCGCCTTCACGGGCGGGGTGGGGATCGCCGAGGAGTGGTGCGGCGACGCCCGCAACCCGCAGGAGTGGCGTGACACCCACGTCGAGGTCCGGGGCCCGGCCGTGGACGGCATCGCCGCCGCGTTCGCGCAGAACTGGGCCGAGTGCCACGACGAACTCTTCGACGACCGGGACCGGTTCGTGGAGCACCGCCCGCAGGGCGACGCCATCGTGCAGGTGGTGCGCGGTTCGGCCAGTTTCGGCTGGCAGGACATGCAGACCCTGATCCGCGTGATGCTGGAGTCGGCCGAGGAACGGGTCCGGCTGGCCACCGCGTACTTCTCCCCGGACCCCTATTTCGTGGAGCTGCTCTGCGCCACCGCCCGGCGCGGCGTCGAGGTGGAGATCCTGCTGCCCGGCCCGCACACCGACAAGCGGGTCTGCCAGCTGGCCGGGCAGCACCACTACGAGGAGCTCACCGCCTGCGGGGTGCGGATCCACCAGTACCAGCCGACGATGATGCACGCCAAGGTCGTCACCGTCGACGGCGTCGCCGCCCTGATCGGCTCGACGAACTTCAACCGCCGCTCGCTCGACCACGACGAGGAGGTCATGCTCGCCGTCCTGGACCAGGACGTCACCGCGACCCTGGACCGGCACTTCGAGGCCGACCTGGCGGTCAGCGAACTGATCCGTCCGGGCCGGTGGAAGAGACGGTCCGTGGTCCAGCGGGCACGTGAGCGGGCCGTCCTGCCCATCCGCCGGTTCCTGTGACCCGGGCCGCCCGCCGCCCTGCGGCTACGGCCGGCCGTCGAGCCAGCTGAGCTTGTGCCCGTAGAGCACCCGCTGGCAGTAGTCGGTCCCCACGGGATCGGCGGGGTCCCGGTTCGCGGTGCAGTCGGCCGCCACGTTCGGGCGGTGTTCCGAGACCGACCACAGCCGTCCGGCGCCGCGCTCGACGTACAGGTCCTCGGCGCCCCGGGCGGTCGGCACGGCCTGGCCGTCCTGGACCAGCCGGCCGTCGCTCCAGCGGTAGCGCCACAGGTTGCCCGGCTCGTCCGTGCCCTTGGACTGGTTCACGTACAGCGTGCCGTCGTACGCCGCCGCGCCCTGGGCGCCGCCGCTGGTCATCGGCAGGTAGTTGGCCCAGCCTTGGGCGGTCACGTCGGCGGAGCGTCCCTCCAGGTCCGCGACCGGGTAGGAGGCGATGCGGCCGGTGGACGGGTAGCCGCTCTCGGGACGGCAGTACTCGCCCATGAGCAGGCGGTCCGGGGTGGTGCTGCGGTCGAGCGAGATGTAGGAGGCCTTGGGGGCGCCGGTGGAGACACAGGCGTAGGAGCCCTTGGGGTTGCTCTGCGTCGCCTTGAACTTCCACGCGGCCACCTGGGGCATCACGTAGCGGTAGCCGAAGCTGTACCAGACGTTGTTGTGCCGGCCGACCTTCGTCTTGTCCTGGACGTCGGCGGTCGTCCTCACCCCGTCGGTGTCCGACCCCATCGCGTCGTTGGTGCTCGCGTCGCCGTCCGGGTTGAGGTCCATGATGTAGCGCATGTCGAAGACGCGCAGGCCGTTGCGGGTGTCGGCGACGTAGAGGTAGTTCCCGTACCAGACGATGCCGCCGGCGTGGACGCCCTTCTGGATCGGGTATTCGGAGGCGTGCAGCCCGTCGAAGGAGACATGGTCGGCGGAGTTCACATACGTCCAGCCCAGCAGGACGTGCCGGTACTTGACCTCGGGGCTGCCGGTGGCCGGATTGGTCCGGCTCTGTACGAAGGTGATCCGGACGCCCTTCTGGTTGCAGGCGTCGTTGGCCTCCGTCTCGGCGGCGGTGCAGTCGCCGCCCGGGGCCGGGTCGTCCTCCCGGCCCGGGTCCCAGCCGTCGTAGGAGGCGATCAGCTTGATGCCGCCGGCCTCGCCCCACAGCTCGTTGTCCTTGGCGTCGGAGACGCCGGTGAAGCCCTGGGGGACCCACTCGCGGGAGACCGAGTCGTCGGCTTCCAGGCAGTACTTCAGGTCGGGGTCCGGGGCGGTGCCGAACGGGTCGCGGGAGCAGAACGGATCGGCGTCGCGGTTCGCTCCGGCCAGCAGGTTCTGCACGCCCTGCTTGGGCAGCACCGAGTCCAGCCGGGTGACCCGCCTGGTGGTCTCGGCGTTCAGCGCGCCGGGTGACAGCGTGAAGTCGCCGGGCGAGGCCGCGCCGCCGGGGGAGGTCCAGGCGCGGGCGCTGTTCGGCGCGGGGGTGCCCTCGGTCGCGCGGGGTTCCTGGATCCAGGACTTCGGTACGTCCGGCGGAAGGTCCTCCGCCTGGGCCGGCGCCGCGAGGCCGGTGAACGCGAGCGCCGCGGCGGCGGCTGTCGCGAACCCGACGCGACGTATTCGGCTTTCGGGCATGTGAGGTCCCCTCCGTTGTTCGTGCGACCAGTGAGTCGAACGGAGGTTCCCAGAATGTTTGCACGAGGTGCAACTGCGATGTTCGGCCAACCGCCTTGCGCGGCAGCGGGGTTGGGTGGGCCCGGCAGCACTCGCCGGGGTCGGCCTCACGCCCGCCGGCCGTATGGTGCCGCGGCACGCACGCGGAAGGGGCCGCCCACCACGCGTCGCATGGTGCCGCGGCCCCTTCCGGGTCGTCGGGTTCGCTCAGGCGACCGGGGACGCCGGTCCGCTGTCCGCCTTCGACGCGGTCTCACCGGAGCGCTGTGCCGGGATGGAGACCGCGCCGGCGGCCTCGCCGGCGGCCTCCTCGGCCAGGCGCTCCATGCCGCTGGTGGTCTTCAGCGGCTTCTCCTTGATGAACACCACGGCGACCAGCGCGAGCAGCGCGAAGGGGGTGGCGATGAGGAACAGGTCCGCGGTGGCGACGCCGTAGGCGTGCTGCACGATCTCCCGCATCGGTGCGGGCAGCGTGGCGATGTCCGGGACGGCACCGTGACCGCCGCCCGAACCGCCCTCGGCGGCACCGGCGGCACCCGCCTTCTCCAGCCCCTTGGTCATCTCGCTCGCGACCCGGTTGGCGAGGATCGCGCCCAGGACGCTGGTACCGATCGTGCCGCCCATGCTGCGGAAGAAGGACAGCACCGAGGTCGCGGCGCCCAGCTCGGCCGCGGGCACGTCGTTCTGCGCGGCCAGCACCAGGTTCTGCATCAGCATGCCGACGCCGACACCGAGGACGGCCATGTAGAGGCTGAGCAGGGCGAAGTGCGTGTTCGCGTCGATCAGGGAGAGCAGCGCGAGGCCGACGGTCATGATGACCGCGCCCGCCACCAGGTAGCTCTTCCACTTGCCGGTACGGCTGATCAGCTGCCCGGCGACGGTGGAGGACACCAGCAGCCCCAGGATCATCGGCAGGCTCATCAGACCGGCGACGGTCGGCGACTTGCCCAGGGACACCTGGAAGTACTGCGAGAGGAAGACGGTTCCGCCGAACATGGCGACACCGACGAGGAGGCTGGCCACCGTGGTCAGGGTGACCGTGCGGTTCTTGAAGATGTCGAGCGGGATCACCGGCTCGTCGGTGCGGGCCTCGACGAGGACCGCCAGGCCCAGCAGCACCACGCCGCCGATCACGAGCGCGGCGGTCTGCCAGGACGCCCAGTCGAACTGGTTGCCGGCCAGCGAGACCCAGATGAGCAGCGCGCAGACACCGGCGACGATCAGGAAGGCACCGAGCCAGTCGATCTTCACCTGGCGCTTGACGGTGGGCAGCTTCAGCGTCCGCTGCAGCAGGAAGATGGCCAGCAGGGCGAACGGCACGCCGATGAAGAAGCACCAGCGCCAGCCCAGCCAGTCGGTGTCCACCAGCACGCCGCCGATGAGCGGTCCGGCCACGGTGCCGACGGCGAACACGGCACCGAAGATGCCGGAGTACTTGCCCAGCTCCCGGGGCGGGATGACGGCGGCCATGACGACCTGCGCGAGCGCGGTCAGGCCACCCGCGCCGATGCCCTGCACGACCCGGCTGAAGATCAGCAGCGTGGTGTCGTGGGAGAAGCCCGCCAGCAGCGAGCCGGCCACGAACATCAGCAGGGAGAGCTGGAGCAGCAGCTTCTTGTTGAACAGGTCGGACAGCTTGCCCCACAGGGGCACCGTCGCGGTCATGGCCAGCAGTTCGGCGGTGACGACCCAGGTGTAGGAGGACTGGCTGGCCCCCAGGTCGGCGATGATCGTCGGCAGCGCGTTGGACACGACGGTGCCCGCCAGGATGGCGACGAACATGCCGGCCATCAGGCCCGACATGGCCTGGAGTATCTGCCGTTGGGTCATGGCGGAGGGAGGCGCGTCGGCGGGCGCCTGTGCTGCGGTCACGGCATCTCTTTCGGTGGTGGTGTGGTGAAGTGTCGCGCCGGCGCCCGGCGCGCGGTGGTTACGCGGTGGGCGCCGGAAGTCCGGCGGCGAGGAGCGTGAACACCTCGTGGAAGACGTCGAGGAAGGCGGTCTCGTCCTGGTGGGCCGACCAGTGGTCCATGCTGGTCCGCACCGCGGCGTGCGCCACGGAGGCCAGCAGCCGCGGGTAGAGGCCGGGAGCCGCGGGCGGTCCCTCGCCGGTGCCGCGCAGGCGTTCGGCGATGGCCGCGGCGAGGGCCGCCTCGGCCGCCATGTGCGCCCCGACGCCGCGCGCCAGGAGGTGGGGCGAGGCGTGCAGCACCTCGGCGTGCAGGCGCCACAGCTCGTGGTCCTGCTCCGCCTCGGCCAGCTCCGCCGCCAGAGCCCGGCGCAGGGCCTGCAGCGGGGAGAGATCGGCCGGCGCGTCGAGAACGGCACGCCGGATGCGGCCGCCCGCGTCCGCGTCGATGACGACGAAGGCGTCCTCGCGGGTGTCGAAGTAGTTGAAGAAGGTGCGCACGGAGACCCCGGCCGCGGCGCTGATCGCCTCGACGGTGACCTTCTCCGCCCCGTGCTCGGCGGCCAGGCGCACCGCGGCCTCGGCGAGAGCGGCACGCGTGGCCCGCTTCTTCCGCTCCCGCAGGCCGCCCCCCGCGGCACTCTTCTCCGACATAAGTTGCATGATATGCAAAGATGCACGCCATGCAAAATTAGCGGCGGGCGCCGGCCTCCGAGAGGTCCGCCGGGAAGCCGACGGCGACGAGGAAATCGGCGGCGAGGCTCGGCACCGGGCGACCTCGCCATGGATGCCGTTCCCGGAACTTCCGTCGGCCGCCTTCCGGTTACTGGTAGAAGAAGTCACTGGGGCGTGAGCCGCGGGGGTGGCCCAGGCGGGAAGCGGGGGACGATGGCACGTAGGCATCTGGTGTATGTACTGCCCGGGATCGGCGGCAGCGTACTGGAACGTCCTGGAAGCGGGGGGAAGCGGCCGGAGGTGGCGTGGGACGCGGGCTTCGGTGACATCACCGGCCTGCTGCGGCGACCGGGTCGGCTGGCGACGGACGAGCCGCTGCGGGCGACCGGTCTGATCCGCTCCAAGCGGCTGCTGCCGGGCTGGACCGTCGTCCCCGGTTACGAACGGCTGGTGGCGAACCTCCGGGCACTGCCCGGTACGGTCGTCGACACCGGGCACCCCGAGGCACGCAACCCGGCCGCGAACGTGGTGCTGTTCCCTTACGACTTCCGCCTCGGCGTCAGGGAGGCCGCGAAGTCGCTCGCGGCCGATGTCCACGACCGGCTGAAGGACCTCTCCCCGTCCGAGCGGGCCGGCCGGGTCGTGGTGGTCGCCCACTCGATGGGCGGACTGGTCGCCCGTCACTGGCTGGGGCCGCTGGAGGGCTGGCCGCTGTGCCGGGCCCTGATCACCCTCGGCACCCCTCACCGCGGCGCCCCGAAGGCACTGCGGTTGCTGGCCGACGGAGTACGTGTGGCGGGGATCCGACTGGACGGGGTGAGTGACCTGCTGGGGCAGTGGCCGTCGGTGGCCGAGCTGCTGCCCCGCTACCCGATGGTCTGGGACACGGCCGCCGCGGCTCCCCTCTACCCTCACGACGTGCCCCTGGAGCACCTCCGCTCCCCGGCGAAGCACGGCTTCGCCCTGCACGAGGAGATCGAGCAGGCGTGGCAGGCCATGCCGCGCACCGGTGCCGAGCCCCAGGTGGTTCCCCGGCTGGGCTGGAGTCACCGCACCGCGGGCTCGGCGGTGTGGGACGGCCGCACGCTCAAGGTCCGCAAGAAGCCGCCGGGCTGGCTGGAGCTGGCGGGCTGGGAGGAGGACCACGGCGACGGCACCGTACCGGCGATCTCGGCCGTGCCGGTGGAGATGGACGGCCACGACGCCTCCGGCTGGCGGGCACGCGACCGCCACGGCCCCATCGTCTCCGCCGACTGGGTGGCCGGCCTGGTCCAGGCGTACGAGGAACGGCAGCGGTTGACCGCGGCCCGGGGCGAGGAACGCGAGATCGCCCTCGGCCTGGACGTGGACGAACTCCACGTCCGGGGGGCGACGATTCCGCTCGAGGTCCGGCTGTGCGGGGACCGCCTGCCTCCGGAGGCCACGGCCGACCCGGGCGGGCTCGCGGTGTGGGCCACCCTGCGTCCGGTGCACGGCCCGCGGGCCGCGGTCGCGGAAGCGCGGCTGGAGTGGGACGGGGAGCGGGGTGGTTACGTCACCGAACTGACCGGCCCGGAGCCCGGCCTGTACGACGTACGCGTCAGTGCGCGGGCCGTGCCCGGCGCCGGCGACCTGTCCTCCTCCGACACCCTCGCGGTGGTGGCCCCGTGAGCCCGGCCGGCTCCTGGCCCCGCTGGTCCCTCGACGGGGAACCGGCCGCGCTGGCCAAGTACGTGCTGCCCGACGAGGTCGCCGCCTTGCTCCACCTGCCCGGGCCCCCGGCCGACAGCCGGATCGGGCAGGCCCGAGCGGTGTACGAGGCACTGGCCGGCGCCTCGGTCACCTACTCCCACGAGGCGCCCTCCGACGACCCCGGCCGCCAGGTCGTCCGTCAGCCCGGCGAGGTGCTGTGGTGCCCCCGGCACGCCACCTGCCTCGACCTCGCCCTGATCCTGGCCGGCGCCTGCCTCCACGCCGGCCTGCACCCCCTCGTCCTCATCCTCGACCCACCCGAATCCGGACGCGCCGCCCACGCCCTGCTCGGCGTGTGGATCGACGACGCCACGGACGAGGAGGACGGCATCGGGACGCCGGACGCGGAGGTATGGGCCGGCCGTCCCGACAACTTCGACGAACTCGTCCAGGCCGACCCGACGGGACCGGCGAGACCCTTGCTGCTGCTGGACCCGGTCGGCGCCGCGCACGCCCTGCCCCACTCACCGGTCCTCGGCGCCGGCGCCACCTTCGCCGGCGCCGCTGCCGCAGGGGCCCGCTACAGCCGTGAGTGGAACTGGCGCCTGGCCGTGGACATCGGCCGCGCCTGGCGCAAGCAGGACACCCACACCCCCGCCGAGCGGCCCGCCGACGAGCCCCTCCGTGCGCCGTACGTGCCGCTGGACACGCAGGTCCACCGGCCGTTGCAGGTGCTGCGCGCCGAGCACGCGGTGGTGCCCTTCCAGGCCCGTGACGAGCTGACCATCCTCACCGACTGGTGCCGCACCGTGGCCGCCGGACCCCACACCGGCGTCACCGTCGTCCACGGCGCCGGCGGCGCGGGCAAGACCCGCCTCGCCCTCGAACTCGCCCATCGACTGGCCATCCGCCACGGCTGGTACACCGGCTACCTGCGCGAACAGCCCACCGGGCGAGACTGGCTGGGCACCGTCGTCTCTCCCACCCTCATCGTCCTGGACTACGCCGACGCCCGCACCGCCGACGCCGAACACCTCCTGGCCCTCCTCAAACGCCGCGCCGACCGCGGCGCCGCACCCGCCGTCGTCGTCATGACCGCCCGCACCGTCGACGGCCAGTGGCTCACCACCCTGCGCACCGCGTGGAACCGCGACGGCCACC
Source organism: Streptomyces sp. BK79 (assembly GCF_044142145.1). NCBI lineage: Bacteria > Bacillati > Actinomycetota > Actinomycetes > Kitasatosporales > Streptomycetaceae > Streptomyces > Streptomyces sp. BK79. The sequence continues at coordinate 378,796 of NZ_JBHVOC010000001.1, read as the reverse complement.
TCGTCCGCGAGAGCACCCCGGTGCACCTGCCGCCCGAGCACCCCGCCGGCACCGTCCTCTTCCACCGCGCCGCCCACGCCTTCCACCACGGCCCCGATCACGAACTCGACATCGAGGCCGCCGACCGGGCCGCCCCCACCGACTGGACCACCCTCGACCACATCCTGCTGGCCCTGCTGGCCGCCCGCAGCCCCGGCCGACTGCCCACCACCCGCGAGGACCTCTACGAAGAAGTCCTCACCCACGAACGCGCCTACTGGGCCCAGACCTACAAGAAGAACGCCCACCTGGGCCGAGGCGCCGACGCGCCGCTCGACGTCCTCAACCGGGCCGTCGCCAGCCTCACCCTGCACGCCCCCGCCACACGCAAGGAGACGCACGCCGCACTGCGCGCCGTCGAGGAACTGTCCGACGACGCGGCATGGCGCGAGACCATCCGCACCACCCTGACCACGTGCCTGCAACCCGGCCCCGGCGAACCCCTCGTCCTACGTCCGGACCCCATCGCCGATCACCTCACCCTGCACGAACTCCACGACGACGAAGACCTGCTCCCCGCCATCCTGGACGGCCTCGACGGCGACCGTCTCCTGACCGCCCTGCGCCAGCTCAACCGGGCCGCCATGGCGGAGCCCGACAGTGCCACCCGCATGGTGAAGGCATGGATCACCGCCGGGACGGAACGCTGGAAGCCCGTCCTGCGCATCGCCGCGGAACAAGGCGGTATCGCACTGGCCGCCCTCGAGCAGCTGGTCGACGACGAGTCGGCGAGGCCGTGGCTCGACGACCTGTCCGCGGCCATCCCCTTCACCACGATCGGTCTGCCGGAACTCGCCCTGCGGGCCGAACTCCGGCGTCTCGCGCTCCTGCGGACCGACGGTGACGTCCAGCCCACCGACCTCGCCGAGCAGCTCCAGCGCGTCAGCCGTCGCCAATCCGCGGCCGGGGACCGGCGGGCCGCCGCGGTCTCGATCACCGAGGCCGTGGATCACTACCGTGCTCTCGCCCAGGTCAGCCCCGACGCCTACTCGCCCGACCTCGCCGGCTCCTTGAACAACCTCTCCGTCCATCAGGGGGACGCGGGTGATCGGGAGGGGGCGTTGGCGTCGATCACCGAGGCCGTGGATCTCTACCGTGCTCTGGCCGATGCCAGTCCCGCCGCCCACCGCGCCGACCTCGCCATGTCGCTGAACAACCTGTCCAATCATCAGGGGGACGCGGGTGATCGCCAGGGGGCGTTGGCGTCGATCACCGAGGCCGTGGATCTCTACCGTGCTCTGGCTGACGTCAGTCCCGCCGTCCACCTCCCCAACCTGGCCACGTCTCTGAACAACCTGTCCAATCATCAGGGCGAGGCGGGTGATCGGGAGGGGGCGTTGGCATCGATCACCGAGGCCGTGGATCTCTACCGTGCTCTCGCCCAGGACAGTCCTGCCGCCTACTTGCCGGACCTCGCCGGCTCCTTGAACAACCTGTCCAACCATCAGAGTGAAGCGGGGGACCGCCAGGGGGCGTTGGCGTCCATCACCGAGGCCGTGCATCACCACCGTGCTCTGGCTGAGGCCAGTCCCGCCGCCCACCTCGCCGACCTCGCCATGTCCCTGAACAACCTCTCCAATCAGCAGGGGCATGCGGGGGATCGGCGGGCGGCGTTGGCGTCGATCACCGAAGCGGTCGAGATCCGTCGTACCCTCGCCCAGGCCAGTCCCGCCGCCCATCTGCCCGATCTCGCCGGCTCCTTGAACAACCTCTCCGTCCAGCAAAGTGCGGCGGGGGACCGTCAGGGGGCGTTGGCGTCGATCATCGAGGCCGTGGATCACTACCGTGCTCTCGCCCAGGCCAGTCCCGCCGCCTACTTGGGCGACCTCGCCACGTCTCTGAACAACCTTTCCAATCATCAGGGTGAGGCGGGGGACCGTCAGGGGGCGTTGGAGTCGATCACCGAGGCTGCGGATCTCTACCGTGCCCTGGCCCAGGTCAGTCCCGCCGCCTACTTGCCCGACCTCGCCATGTCCTTGAACAACCTCTCCGTCGCGCAGGGGGAGGCGGGGGACCGTCGGGCGGCGTTGGCGTCGATCACCGAAGCGGTCGAGATCCGCCGTGCCCTCGCCCAGGCCAGTCCCGCCGCCCACTTGCCCGATCTCGCCGGCTCCTTGAACAACCTCTCCGTCCAGCAAAGTGCGGCGGGGGACCGTCAGGGGGCGTTGGCGTCGATCACCGAGGCCGTGGACCACTATCGGGCTCTCGCCCAGGCCAGTCCCGCCGCGTACTTGCCCGACTTCGCCACGACGCTGAACAACCTCTCCAGCCACCAGGGTCATGCGGGGGATCGGCGGGCGGCGTTGGCGTCGATCACCGAAGCGGTCGAGATCCGCCGTGCCCTCGCCCAGGTCAGTCCTGCCGCCTATCTCCCCGACCTCGCTACGTCCCTGAACAACCTCTCCATCCAGCAGGGAGAGGCGGGGGACCGTCGGGCGGCGTTGGCGTCGATCACCGAAGCGGTCGAGATCCGCCGTACCCTCGCCCAGGCCAGCCCCACCGCTTACCTACCCAACCTCGCCACGTCCCTGAACAACCTCTCCAACCACCAGGGAGAGGCGGGAGACCGTCAGGGGGCGTTGGCCTCGATCACCGAGGCCGTGGACCACTACCGTGCCCTTGCCCAGGCCAGTCCCGCCGCGTACTTGCCCGACCTCGCGATGTCCCTGAACAACCTCTCCAACCACCAGGGCGCGGCGGGGGACCGTCGGGCGGCGTTGGCGTCGATCACCGAAGCGGTCGGGATCCGCCGTGCCCTCGTCCGGATCAGTCGTGACGCCCACCTCCCCGACCTCGCCACGTCCCTGAGCAACCTCTCCAACCGGCAGGGTGAGGCGGGGGATCGCCAGGGGGCGTTGGTATCGATCACTGAAGCGGTCGAGATCCGCCGTACCCTCGTCCAGGCCAGTCCCGCCGCGTACTTGCCCGACCTCGCGATGTCCCTGAACAACCTCTCCAACCACCAGGGCGCGGCGGGGGACCGTCGGGCGGCGTTGGCGTCGATCACCGAAGCTGTCGAGATCGGCCGTACCATCGCCCAGGCCGGTCCTGGAGCCCGCCTCTCCAACCTCGTCACGTTCCTGAACAACCTCTCCAACCAGCAGCGCGGGACCGAGGCCGCCACGTCCGCCTGGGAGGGAGCCATCGCCGACCTGAGGCCCAACCCGCTCGCGCAAGCGGAACTTCGTTCTCACTACGCCGCCTATCTCGCCGCACACGTTGATCGAAGTCTCGCGGTCGAACAACTCGTCCGGGCGGCCCAAGCCTGCGTCGTCGGCGACCGATCGTCCCTGAGCCGGGCCCGGCAACAGGTACGGGGGGCTGCGGCGGGCCTCGGCATCCAGGACGCGCGGCTGCCCGACTGGGCCGTCGTCCCGCTCCCCGGCGACGTTCTGGACCTTCTCAACCAATGGGTCCGGGTCACCGACTGGCCCACCGCCGACGCATTCCTGTGCGCACATGGTGACCGGCTGAGGCAACCTGACTTCCGCCGCGGCCTGACACTGGTTGCGGCCCTCTTCCCCGAAAGCCCGGACATCGACGACCTCACCGACGTCCTGGACCAGGTCGACGCCGAAGGCCTCGATGCTGTCCTGGGCCGTGGCAGACACGACCACGAGATGCGCCGGGCACTCGAGGACTGGGTCGCGACCCCCACCTGGACCGAGTCCAAGACCTTCCTGGATGAGCACGACAGCACCCTGCGCACACCGGAAGTCCAGGCACTGCTCGCCGGGGTGGACGCCCCCGAGGCGCGCCGGCACCTCGCCATCCTCCAGCTCGCCGAAGACGGCATCCCTCACGACCAGGTCTACGAGATCGTGACGGACGTGGACATCGCGGCCGAGCACGCCTTCGCCGCGGTCGACAACGCGGATGTACCGCTGATGCGCCGCATCCTGGCCGCTCGTCCGGACCTGCTCACCCACATCACCGGGGCGTTCTTCGCCATCGTGTCCGCTGCGGCCGACGGCGACACCGACCAGGCATGTCACCATGCCCGGGCCCTCGCCGAGCACGGCACCGACACCCAGCGCCGGGCCTACGCGATCCGGCTCCGCAACCTTGCCGGACATTCCCCTGCGCTGACCGGAGCAGGGGAACTGGCCGATCTCATCCACCCCGACACCCACCCCGACACCCACCCCTGACCAACTGCTCCCGACCGCTGCCCGAGCTGCCCGAGCGGTCCTGGAGGAGGAGACCGTCCACCACTCCGGGCGTCAGCGATCAGCGGGCCGGTCCGGGGTGACGAGGCGGCGTACGGCATCGGTGATCGTCGCGCGCTGGCGTGCGGGTGGGACGAGGGCGTTGACGTCCTCCGTCTGGTGCTGCCACATGTTCGCGAGCGCCAGAACGAGCGCCAGGATCTCCGCGGCCGGCTTGTCCCCCCGGACGCTGCCGCGCTGCTGGGCGGCCTCGATGGAGGCGATCTTGTCTCGCATCGAGCGGGCCACGATGTCGGGCGCCGGCCGTTCGGCGCTTTGCAGCGCGTACCACGTGAGGAAGCGCATGACCTGGGGGTTCCGCTGCCCGGCGTCGTGCAGGCGGCCGGCGTATTCGGCCAGGTCGTCGGCGTCGACGGGGACCGCGTTCACGGTCTGCTCGGCGATCGCTTCGTAGACGGCCTCGAACAGGTCCTCCTTGCCGGCGGCGAAGGAGTACACCAGGCCAGGGCTGATGCCGGCCCGTTTCGCGAGCCGGTCCACGCGGGCTCCTGCCACTCCGAACTCGGCGAACTCGGCGAGAGCGGCTTCCATCAGCTGCTGCCGCTTGCGGTCGGGGTCACGTGTTGCCATGCACGCAGCCTTCCTAATGAACGTTCATTTGACAACTCGGACCGACGTCCGCATGCTGGCCGTAATAAATGAACATTCATTCAGGAAGGTGCACATGGTCGACTCGCGCTGGACCCCGGCCGACATCCCGGACCTCAAGGGCCGGACCGCACTGATCACCGGCGCCGGCGGCGGCATCGGCTACCGCACCGCCCAAGTACTGGCGGAGCACGGCGCCCGCGTCCTGCTGGCGGGCCGGCGCCCCGACTCCCTGGCGGATGCCGCCCGCCGGCTGCGCGCGGACGTGCCCGGTGCCCGCCTGGAGACGGTGGAACTCGACCTCGGCGACCTCGCCGCGATCCGCGAGGCGGCCGCCCCGCTCGCCGCGGGCGAGACCCTCGACCTCCTCATCAACAACGCCGGCGTGATGAACGTCCCGGAGCGCCGGCTCACCCGCGACGGACTGGAACTCACGGTGGGCACCAACCACCTCGGCCATTTCGCGCTGACGGCGCACCTGATGCCGGCCCTCGAGCGGTCCGCGGCTGCCCGCGTCGTCACGGTCAGCGCCGTCGCCGCCGCCTGGCGCTCCGGTGATCTCGCAGACCTCATGAGCGAGCACGGTTACCGCCCGATGAGCGCGTACGCGAAGTCCAAGCGCGCCAACGTCGTCTTCACCCAGGAACTCGCCCGCCGGCTCGCCCGCAGTGCGCACCGCGCCGTGGTCGTCCACCCGGGCTCGGCCCTCACCGACCTGCAACGCCACACGTCCACCAGCCGCATGGGGCGTCTGCTCGTGGCCCTCGCCTCCCGCACCCTGATGGGCTCTCCCAGCGGCGCGGCCTGGCCGTCCCTGTATGCCGCGACCCACCCCGAGGTGGTCGGCGGGGCCTACCTCGGCCCGGCCGGACGCGACCAGACCTCCGGGACGCCCAAGCCCGCCCGGCTGCCCGCCGGGGCTGACGACCCCGACCTGGGAGCCTGGCTGTGGCGTGAGAGCGAACGGCTGGCGGGCGTCACCTTTCCGGCCCCGCGGACCTGACCTTGCCGTGCAGGGGCGAAGGTCTTTGACCAGCTCTGCGCGCCGGCACCTCGTCGCGCGTCATCATCACCTACCCCCAGGTCTGGTGGCAGAGGTCCACGATCTCCGAGGACGCGACCCCGTCCGCCCGTGTGCACAGGTTCCGCATCTGTTCGGGGTGTGGCCGGACGGGCGGTGCCTGGGGGACGGGACGCCGCACCTTCGGGCGAGGGCGCGCACGAGGTTGCGCGGGCCGCTGGGACGCGGCCGGCCGGACACGAGGGGCGGGCCGCTCGGGCGGCGCCGCGGGGGGAGGCCGTCGCACAGGCGCCGGTGTGCGGCGCTCGGGAGTCCGCTCGCTCTTCGGCGTGTGTCGCGGCCGGTCGGGCCCGCTCCGGACCAGCGCCGAACGCCCGGAGGGCGGGGCCACCGGCAGTGTGGCCGCCGGCGACGGCGGGCGGTCCGCAGCGGTGGGGCCGCGCACCCCCTGCGGTCGGCCGTCGACCGGTGGAGCGTCGGGCGTCACGGAGGCGCAGCCCGTGACGCCCAGCAGGGCCAGGAACAGGAGGATCAGCATGCGGCATGGCACCGGACCACTGTGCGCGACCCCAGGCTGCGGCGGGCGGCGTCACGCGGCCGATCACCGCAAGGAGGGACCAGCCCGAGGAGTGCTGACGGCTGCTCACCCTGCCGGCCCGGGCTCAGTGAACCGGAACGGCGAGCGCGGACAGGACCGGGGCCCCTACTCGCTGAGACGGCCCGCGAGCTGTGCCCCGAGGCCGGGCCCGCCAGGCTTCCGCGTACGGGCCGCACCCGTGACGCGGTCGCTGTGCGGAGGGGGCTCCGCGGCGGCGGTGATCCGCGCCTCGGGCCGGGCGTGCCCGTCGGTGCCGGACCGCCAAGTCCGGCGTGTTAACGGGAAGTTGGGGTACACGCTGCGCCAGCACGGTCGGCACCGGGGTCGGCGCCGGTGGCGGCCGTGCCACATGTGTCACCCAGACCTCCGACGCCACGGAGGAAGGGAGCCACCCGGCGGAGAATGTCCGGCGCCACGGGGGACACGGGTGCGCCACGGGCGCCACGGGGAGCGGCACCGGTTCCCCCGGGCGACCGACGTGACCCGAACGGCCCTGTCGGGTACCCGAGCGGTCCGCGCAGGGTTGGGATGGGCAGGGGACACCCCCGGCCCTGGACCGGCCCGACCGCTGTCCCGACACGGAAAGGACCCCGGATGTCCGTCGACACCCAGCAGGCGCCCGCCGCGCTCACCGACGAGGAGCTCGCCGGCCTGGACGCCCACTGGCGCGCCGCGAACTACCTCTCCGTCGGCCAGATCTACCTGATGGCCAACCCCCTGCTGACCGAGCCACTGCGCCCCGAGCACGTCAAGCCCCGCCTGCTCGGCCACTGGGGCACCTCGCCCGGCCTCAACCTGGTCCACACCCACCTCAACCGGGTGATCAAGGCCCGCGGCGTCGACGCCCTGTGCATCTGGGGCCCGGGGCACGGCGGGCCCGCCGTACTGGCCAATTCGTGGCTGGAGGGTTCGTACACCGAGACGTATCCGGACGTCACCCGGGACGCGGCCGGGATGGGCCGGCTGTTCAAGCAGTTCTCGTTCCCCGGCGGCGTGCCGAGCCACGTCGCTCCCGAGACGCCGGGCTCCATCCACGAGGGCGGCGAACTGGGCTACTCCCTCTCGCACGCCTACGGCGCCGCTTTCGACCACCCCGGCCTGGTGGTCGCCTGCGTGATCGGCGACGGCGAGGCCGAGACGGGCCCGCTGGCGGCGTCCTGGCACTCCAACAAGTTCCTCGACCCGGTGCGGGACGGCGCCGTCCTGCCGATCCTGCACCTCAACGGGTACAAGATCGCCAACCCGACCGTCCTCGCCCGCCTCCCCGAGGCCGAACTCGACGACCTCCTGCGCGGCTACGGCCACGACCCGATCCACGTCACCGGTGACGAGCCGGCCGCCGTCCACCGCGCGATGGCCCACGCCATGGACACCGCCCTCGACCGCATCGCCGCCCTCCAGCGCGCCGCCCGCGAGGACGGCGCCGACGGCCGCCCCCGCTGGCCGGTGATCGTGCTGCGCACCCCCAAGGGCTGGACCGGCCCCGCCGAGGTCGACGGCCTGCCCGTGGAGAACACCTGGCGCGCCCACCAGGTCCCCCTGTCCGCCGTACGCACGAATCCCGAGCACCTCGCGCAGCTGGAGCAGTGGCTGCGCTCCTACCGGCCCGAGGAACTGTTCGACGACGCCGGAGCCCCGCGCCCCGCCGTCCTGTCCTGTGTCCCGGAGGGGGCCCGCCGCCTGGGCGCCACGCCGTTCGCCAACGGCGGACTGCTCCTGCGCGAGCTGCCCCTGCCGCCGCTGGAGAAGTACGCCGTCCCCGTCGACGCACCCGGCGCGAGCACGCACGAACCCACCCGGGTCCTCGGCGACCTGCTGGCGGACGTCATGGCCGCCACCGCCGACCGGCGCGACTTCCGCCTCGTCGGCCCGGACGAGACCGCCTCCAACCGCCTCCAGGCCGTCTACACCGCCAGCGGCAAGGCATGGCAGGAGAGGACCCTGCCCGTCGACGAGGACCTCGACCGGCACGGCCGCGTCATGGAGATCCTGTCCGAACACACCTGCCAGGGCTGGCTGGAGGGCTACCTCCTCACCGGCCGGCACGGACTGTTCTCCTGCTACGAGGCGTTCGTCCACATCGTCGACTCCATGGTCAACCAGCACGTCAAATGGCTGCGCGTGACCCGCCGCCTGCCCTGGCGCGCCCCCATCGCCTCCCTCAACTACCTGCTCACCTCCCACGTGTGGCGCCAGGACCACAACGGCTTCTCCCATCAGGACCCCGGCTTCGTCGACCACATCCTCAACAAGAGCCCCGAGGCCGTACGGGTCTACCTGCCGCCGGACGCCAACACCCTGCTGTCCGTCGCCGACCACGCCCTGCGCAGCCGCGACTACGTGAACGTGATCGTCGCCGGCAAGCAGCCCTGCTTCGACTGGCTGTCCATGGAGGAGGCGAGGGCGCACTGCGCGCGCGGCGCCGGCATCTGGGACTGGGCCGGCACCGAGGACGGCAGCCGCGAACCCGACGTGGTGCTGGCCTGCGCGGGCGACGTCCCCACCCAGGAGGTGCTGGCCGCCGCCCAGCTCCTGCGGCAGCACCTGCCCGGACTCGCCGTCCGGGTGGTCAACGTCGTCGACATCGCCCGGCTGCTGCCCAGCGGCGAGCACCCGCACGGCATGAGCGACTTCGAGTACGACGGCCTGTTCACCGCCGACAAGCCGGTCGTCTTCGCCTACCACGGGTATCCCTGGCTGATCCACCGGCTCGCCTACCGGCGCACCGGCCACCCCCACCTGCACGTGCGCGGCTACAAGGAGGTCGGGACCACCACCACGCCCTTCGACATGGTGCTCGGCAACGACATGGACCGCTACCGCCTCGTCATGGACGTCATCGACCGCGTACCCGGTCTCGCCGTGCGCGCGGCGGCCGTGCGGCAGCGGATGGAGGACGCCAGGCTGCGCCACCACGACTGGATCCGCGAGCACGGAGTGGACCTGCCCGAGGTCGCCGACTGGTCCTGGACGGGCTCGCGGTGACCGCGACGCCCTCGACCTGGGACTACGACCACTACGACCCGGCCGAGGAGCGGTTGCGCGAGTCGCTGTGCACGCTCGGCAACGGCTACTTCGCCACCCGCGGCGCGCTGCCCGAGTGCGCCGCGGACGACGTGCACTACCCCGGCACCTACGTGGCCGGCTGCTACAACCGGCTCACCTCCACCGTCGCCGGACGCGAGGTCGAGAACGAGGACATGGTCAACCTCCCGAACTGGCTGCCGCTGCGCTTCAGGCTCGCCGGAGGGGAGTGGCTCACGCCGGACACCGCCGAGGTGCTCGACCACCGCCAGACCGTGCACCTGGACACGGGCGTGCTGGAGCGCCGCACCCACTTCGGGCTCGACGACGGCCGCGTGCTGGCCGTGCGCCAGCTGCGCCTGGTGCACATGGCCGACCCCCACCTCGCCGCCCTGCGCACGGAGTTCACGCTCGACGCCGGCGCCGCGGAGCTGGACGTGGAGGCCGCCCTCGACGGGGGCGTCACCAACTCCGGGGTGCCGCGCTACCGGGACCTGGAGGGCCGCCACCTGACCCACGTGCACACCGGCTGCGCCGACGACGGCACGGTGTGGCTGCGCTGCCGCACCCGCACCTCGGACATCCGGGTCGGCCTGGCCGCCCGCACGAACGCCACCACGCCCGTCACCCCGGCACGGGAGCACCTGCGGGTCACCCAGCGCACGACCCTGCGTCCGGAGGCGGGCCGCACCGTCACCGTCGACAAGATCGTGGCCCTGCACACCTCGCGCGACCCGGCGATCAGCGATCCCCTCCAGGCCGCGATCGACCGGGTGGCCGACGCCCCCGGCTTCGACGACCTGCTGAGGTCGCACCGCACGGCGTGGGGCCAGCTGTGGCGCCGGGCCGAACTCGACGTCCCCGGCGAGGCGGGCAGCATCCTGCGCCTGCACCTCTTCCACGTGCTGCAGACCCTCTCCCCGCACACCGCCGACCTGGACGTCGGCGTCCCCGCGCGCGGTCTGCACGGGGAGGCGTACCGCGGACACGTCTTCTGGGACGAGCTGTTCGTCCTGCCGTACCTCAACCTGCACTTCCCCGAGGTGTCCCGGGCCCTGCTGCGCTACCGGCACCGCCGCCTGGAACGGGCCCGCGCCGCGGCCCGCGCGATCGGCCGGCGCGGCGCGCTGTACCCGTGGCAGAGCGGCAGCGACGGACGCGAGGAGACCCAGCAACTGCACCTCAATCCGCACTCGGGCCGCTGGCTGCCGGACCACTCGCACCTCCAGCACCACGTGGGCTCGGCGATCGCGTACAACGTGTGGCAGTACGGCGAGGCGAGCGGCGACGAGGAGTTCCTGCACACCAAGGGCGCCGAGATGCTGCTCCAGATCGCGCGCTTCTGGGCGGACTCCGCCACCTGGGACGAGCACCTGGGACGGCACCGCATCCGGGGCGTCGTCGGCCCCGACGAGTACCACGAGGCCTACCCCGGCGCCGTCCGGCCCGGTCTCGACGACAACGCGTACACCAACGTCACCGCCGCCTGGGTGCTGAGCCGCACCCTGGAGGTCCTGGCGGACCTGCCCGAGCCCCGCCGCCGGGAACTCGTCGAGCGCACCGAGCTGGACGACGGCGAGCTCGAACAGTGGGAGGACGTCTCCCGCACCCTCCACGTCCCCTTCCACGAGGGCGTCATCAGCCAGTTCGAGGGGTACGGCGACCTCGCCGAACTGGACTGGGAAGGCCTGCGCGAGCGGTACGGTGACATCCGGCGCCTGGACCGCGTCCTGGAGGCCGAGGACGACAGCGTCAACAACTACCAGGCGTCCAAGCAGGCCGACGTCCTGATGCTGGGCTACCTCTTCTCCCCGGCCGAACTCCGCGCGCTCTTCCAGCGGCTCGGGTACCGCCTGGACGAGGCGACCTGGCAGCGCACCGTGGACTACTACCTGGCCCGCACCAGCCACGGCTCCACCCTCAGCGGACTCGTCCACGGCTGGATCCTGGCCCGCGCCCGCCGCGCCGAGGCGTGGGCGTTCTGCCAGGAGGCGCTCAAGGGCGACGTCGCCGACCTCCAGGGCGGCACCACCGGCGAGGGCGTCCACCTCGGTGCCATGGCCGGCACCCTCGACCTCGTCCAGCGCGGCCTGACCGGTCTGGAGACCCGGGCCGGCGCCCTGTGGCTGGACCCGGTGCCACTGCCGGAGCTGTCGTCGTACGGGTTCTCCCTGCGCTACCAGGGGCACTGGGGCGTACGGCTGCGGCTGGAGCACGGCCGGCTGGAGATCGCCGTGCCGTCCTCCGGCCACCTGCCGATCGAGGTCCGGCTGCCGGACCGCGAGGTGCTGCTCATGCCGGGCGACACCTGCCGGCTCGCGCTCCCCGACTGACCACCCGGGCGGTCAGGACCACAGGGGGTACGTCACCACTCGGGGGGCTCCGTCCGGCCTGCCGTCGGTGTAGGTCAGCGTCATCCGGGTGTACTGCCGCTCGCCCGGGTCCTTCTCCCAGGCCCGAGGCTGGTCGAGCCGGACGGTCACGGGGTACGAGTGGAACGTGCCGGCGGCGCAGTACGGGTCGCAGTCGTTGATGGCGTTGGTGCCCCGGCCCACCGCGGCCTGAGCGTCCCAGCGCAGCCAGCGCAGGGAGACGAGGCGGCTGTTGCCGTCCCCGCAGGCGAGTACGAACGCCGTGGGCCGCACCTCCGGCTGTCCCGCGCAGTCGACCAGCACGGGGTCCTGCGTCTGCTGGGTCCGTGTCGCGGGCTGCGCCGACGGTGCGGCCCAGGCCGTGCTCAGGGGTACTGCGAGCGCGGCGGCGGCACAGAGCGTGACCGCTGCCCTCATCGGGTTGGTGCCCATGTCTGCTCCCGGCAGTCTCGGGGTCGCTGGTCTCCGCTTCCCGTTTCCCCGTACCGACCGTACGGCCCAGTCCCGCCTCGCACCACTCGTACGGAGCAGGCCGGCTCCGGGCGGTTCGTGCGACAAGCCGCCGATTGCATCCATCGTGTGGTCGTCCGGGCGGTGCGCAACCGCCGTCGTCGCGCGGGTGTCTTCTGCCGTCGAGAACGGCGACCCCTCATGTGGAGGACCGCGGTATGCACACGATGACTGCACCGACTGCACCGACCGCCGGCGCCCCGGCATGCGCCGGCGACACCCAGGGCGACTTCCTGCTCCGGCCGCCCCACCCCGCCGAACGCGTACCCTGCCGCATCGACCCCGTCGACCTGCGCCGACTGGACCTGCTCGCCCTGCTGACCGCGGCCGGCATCGCCCCCTCCGCCGGGGACCGTGCCGCCATCGACCGGCTCAGCGAACTGCCCGGCAGCGTGCACACCGCACTGCGCCGATGGCTGGAGCAGGCGTACGGGTTCTGCCGGTGAGCCGTGGGCGCGGGGCCCGCGCGCCCCGCCCCCGCCTCCGGCACCGGGTCAGAAGGCGACGGGGTCCCGCACCAGCGGACAGGTCATGCAGTGCCCGCCGCCCCGCCCCCGGCCCAGTTCGGCGCCCACGATGGTGACGACCTCGATGCGGGCCTCGCGCAGCAGGGCGTTGGTGAGGGTGTTGCGGTCGTAGGTGAACACCACGCCCGGTTCGATCGCGACGGCGTTGTTGCCGCTGTCCCACTGCTGGCGTTCGGAGGCGTAGGCGTCGCCGCCGGTCTCCACCACCCGCAGCGAGGACAGCCCGAGCGCCTTGGCGACGACGTCCACGAAGGGCGTCGTGCCCTCGTCGACGACGTCGAAGCCCGGGGCCCGGTCGCCGGGCCGCAGGGAGAAGGTGTGCACCGCGTCCATGATCCGCGGGTAGAGGGTCACCACGTCCCGGTCGGCGAAGGTGAAGACCGTGTCCAGGTGCATGGCGGACCGCAGCTTCGGCATCCCGGCGACGACGACGTGCTCGGCCGCCCCGGCCCGGAACAGGGCGGCGGCGACCTGGGTGACGGCCTGCCGCGAGGTGCGCTCGCTCATGCCCATGAGGACGACCCCGTTGCCCACCGGCATGATGTCGCCGCCCTCGAACGTGGCCTGCCCCCAGTCGAGTTCGGGGTCGCCCCACCACACCCGGGAGCCCTTGAAGTCGGGGTGGAAGGTGTAGAGGGCCTTCATCAGCAGCGTCTCGTCGTGCCGCGCGGGCCAGTACAGCGGGTTGAGGGTGACACCGCCGTACAGCCAGCAGGTGGTGTCGCGGGTGTACAGGGTGTTGGGCAGCGGCGGCATCAGGTACTCGCGCGCGCCGGTGGACTCGCGGGCGAGCGAGAAGTAGGGGGAGCGGCGGACGTCCTCGGGCAGGTCGGCGGTGGCCAGCCCGCCGATGAGGTACTCCGCCAGTTCCCTGGGCGACAGGGTCTCCAGGTAGGCGCGGGTCGCGTCGATGAGACCGATGCCGACCTGGTTGGCGACGATCTTGCGGTCCAGGAGCCATGCCTTCGCCTCGGGCATCGCCATGATCTGGGCCAGCAGATCGTGCAGCTCCACCACCTCGACCCCGCGCCGGCGCAGCTCGCCGACGAACGCGGCATGGTCGCGCTGGGCGTTCTCCACCCACATCACGTCGTCGAAGAGCAGGTCGTCGGAGTTGGTCGGGGTGAGCCGCCGGTGCGCCAGTCCGGGGGAACACACCAGGACCTTGCGCAGCCTGCCGACTTCCGAGTGGACGCCGAGTGCGGGCGTCGCGGCGCTTTCGTTGCTGGTCACACGGCCTCCTGGAAGGATGCGGGACGAGACGGGATGACGGGGTGGGCGCGGCTCACAGGCTGATCCAGCCGGTCACCAGGGCCACGAGGCCGAGCACCGCGCCGAGCACCGAGACGGCGAGGATCACCAGTTCCCCGGGCGAGAACAGCCGCCGGCCCTGTTCCCGGCGGGCCATCACGAACAGGGCGGTCGCCGGGGCGTAGAGGATGAAGGACACCAGGACGTACTTCAGGCCCGCCGCGTACAGCAGGAACGCGGTGTACACCGTGGCGGCGACACCGACGGCCAGCTCGCGCCGGGAGGTCCGGCCGCCCTCGGTGAGCGGGTCGTCGCGCATCCCGATCCGCACCGCGAAGGCCGCCGCCAGCAGGTACGGGATCAGGGAGAGGGCACTGGTCAGGTTGAGCGCGAAGTTGAACGCGTCGTCCGAGAAACTGGTGGCGATCAGCACCGCCTGGGTGAGCAGCGAGGTCATCAGCAGCGCCGGCACGGGCACGTCGACGGCGTTGGCACGCCGCAGGAAACGCGGCATGTCGTCGTCCTTGGCCGCGACGAACAGCACCTCGGCCGCCATCAGCGTCCAAGCCAGATAGGCGCCCAGGACGGACACGATCAGGCCGACGCTGATGAACACCCTGCCCCAGGTCCCGACGGCCTCCTCCAGGACGCCCGCCATGGACGGCTGGCGCAGGCCGGCGATCTCGGCCATGGGCATGATGCCGTACGACACGATGGTCACCGACGCGAAGACGGCGAACACACTGAGGAAGCCCAGCACCGTCGCCCTGCCCACGTCGGACCGGCGCCTGGCGTGCCGCGAGTAGACGCTCGCGCCCTCCACGCCGAGGAAGACGAACACGGTGGCCAGCATGGTGCCGCGCACCTGCGAGAACAGGGAGCCGGCGTAGTCCGCGCCACCGAAGTTGTCGGCGAACACGCCCGGCCGGAAGTACACCAGGGCCAGGACGACGAAGATGACGATGGGGACCAGCTTGGCCACCGTGACGACCTTGTTGATGGCGGTCGCTTCCTTCACCCCGCGCCGGATCATCCAGAAGAAGGCCCACAGCCCGATCGAGGACAGGACGACGGCGAGGGCGGTGTCCCCGTCGCCCAGCTCCGGCCAGATCGAACCGATCGTCGACATGATGAGGACCCAGTACGTCACGTTGCCGACGCAGGTGCTGGCCCAGTAGCCGAAGGCGGCGAAGAAGCCCGGGTACTCGCCGAAGCCGGCCTTGGCGTACGCGTACACGCCCGCGTCGAGGTCGGGCCGGCGCACGGCGAGGGACTGGAAGACGAAGGCCAGCATCAGCATGCCCGTCCCGGCGATCGCCCAGGCGATCAGCGCCCCCGCGACGCCGGTCTCCTCGGCGAACCGCCCCGGCAGCGAGAACACCCCGGCACCCACCATCGACCCGACGACCATGGCCGTCAGGGTGAACAGGGGCAGTTTCGCGGTGGGCGCGGGGTGCTCGTCGGTGTCGGAAGTAGCGGCCTGCGACATGCCGTCCCTCTGGGTCGCGGAGCGATTGCGACCACTGTGCCCCACATGGTGTCTTCGGGCATCTTGTTGGTGTTTCAGTGGGAGGACCGGAGCGGTCCGGTCGCGTCGCCGCGACGGCACCGGCAGGCCCCGCCGGGTCAGCCGTGCAGGACCAGGTAGGGGGCGAGGGCGAACAAGGTGGCGATCAGCGCGTACTTCAGATGACGCGTGGGCAGCGCGTGCGCGACGCGCCACCCCAGCAGCACTCCCGCCAGCTCCGGAACGCCCACCAGCGCGGCCAGGGGCCAGTCCACGGCCCCCTGGGCCACGTAACCCAGTGTCCCCACACCGGCGATGACGACGGACTGCGCCTGGGCCGAGGCGAGGGACTCCAGGACGGGGACGCCGAGGGCGACCAGCAGGGGGACGGTGAGCATGGGGCCGCCGATGCCGACGACCCCGGCCGCGACGGCCACCGCGAGGGCCGGCCCGGCCACCACCGCCGGCGTCGGATGCGTCGGATGTGTCGGGTGCGCCCCGGGCGTGGCCGCGGGGCGGCACTCACGGAACCACACCAGGCCCGCCACGCCCGCCACGAACACCCCCAGCACCAGCCCGAACGTCCGCTCCGCCACGTACGAGTTGAGCAGCACACCCAAGGGGGTGCCGACGACGGCGGTGGCGGCCAGGACCAGCGCCGTGCGCCGGGTCCCGGGCTCGCGCAGCTGCCCGGACCGGGTGTAGGCGGCGGTGGCGAGGGCCCCGGTGGCGACATGGGTGACGAGGGCCGTCCCCGCCACCTGTGCCGGTGTCAGACCGGTCAGGGCGAAGAGGCCGATCGTGGGCACCACCCCGCCCGGCCCCACCGCCGTGATGCCGACGCCGCCGACGAATCCCGCCAGGCCGAGCGCGATCAGCACGGGCACACTCAGCCCCGCCATCACCCGCCTCCCTTCACGCCTCGGGTACGGACGGTGCGCGAGCCGGGACCTGACCGGGTCCCCCGCGGTGCAGCGTCGCGCGCAGTGTCATCCGGTCCGCGCGGATCCGGACCGACTCGACGTCCACCGGCCGACCGTCCGCCAGGTGGGTGAGCCGCTCCAGGGCGAAGACCGCCGCCCCCGGCTCGATCCGCAGCAGCTCCGCCGTGTCCGGGTCGGCGGTGACCGCGTGCACCGCCACCTCGGCCCGTCCGAGGCGGGCGCCGGCGGCCTCCTCGATCAGGCCGAACACATCACGGCCCGCCAGGTCGCCGGCCAGCACGGCACGGCCCACGTCGGCGGTCAGATAGCTGGTGTCCAGCGACAACGGCAGCCCGTCCAGCCACCGCAGGCGCTCCACGTACACCCCGCCCGCCTCGGCCGGCACGTCCAGACGGGCGGCGATCGCGGCGGGCAGCACGGGCACCTCACCGGCGGCCCGCACCTCGTTGGTCACGGTGCCGCGGCCGGACAGCTCCTCCGCCAGCCCGGTCAGCCGGTCGAGCCCGTGACCGTACTTCGGCAGCACCACCGTGGTCCCCACCCCGCGCCGCCGCACGAGCAGCCCCTCCCGGCACAGCAGGGCCAGGGCCTCCCGGACGGCGTTGCGGGAGGCGCCGAGACGACGGCCCAGGACCCGCTCGTCCGGCAGGGTGCCGTCGGGGAAGCCGCCGTCGGTGATCTGCTGCCGCAGCACGTCGGCCAGCTGTCTGGCCCGCTCGGCGCGGGGCCGTCCCGCATGGTGGTCCATGCCGGCCACGTTAACCCGGCCCGTGTTTCGCCGAAGTTACGCCACCATGCCTGACCTGCGGAAACATCTGACCTGCGGGTTCGCGGGCGGTGCGGTGCGCTCCGTCACCCGGCCCGTCGGGGCGCTCACCGCCCGCTGCGCAGATCGATGCCGCGCCGGGCGAGGGTGAGCACGCCCACGACGATCAGGGCGACGCCGAGCAACTGCGGCAGCACCCACCAGCCGGTGCGCACGTCCTCGCGGTAGAGCACCACGCCCAGCAGCAGGCTCACCGTCGCGTCCCCCAGGGTGAGGGCGGGCTGGGAGGCGACGAGGGGGCCGCCCTGCATCGCGTGCTCCAGCAGGAGCACGGCGCCCACACCGGCCGCGGCGAAGGCGTACGTCTGCCAGGCGGTCAGGAACCCGGTCACGCCGTCCGTGTCCAGGACCCGCATGGAGTCCTTCATCAGCGCGGCCGTCAGCGCGTAGCACACCGCGGTGGACGCGCCGAGACACCCGGCGCGGGCCTTGCCGACGGGGCGCCGCAGACCGGCCGCGGCCAGCAGGACGGCCGCTCCCGCGCACGCCGCCAGCGTGGGCAGCCAGCGGTCGAGGGGCACGTCCGCCTCTCCGGCGTCGGGCGCCGCCGCCGCCAGCGCGACGCCGAGCCCGACGACCACCCCGCCCACGGCGAGCCACATGGCGCGCGCCATGTGCCGGCCGGTCATCAGCGAGGCCAGCAGCAGGGCCAGCGGAAGTTCCAGCACGAACAGCGGCTGGACGAGCGACAGCGGCCCCGTCGCCAGCGCCACCGCCTGCGCCACTCCCGCGACGACGACGGCCAGCATGCCGCCGATCCAGACCGGCCGCCGCAACAGGTCGAGCACCAGCCCCGGGCGGAACCCCTGGGTCTGCGGCACGGTCAACGCGGCACGCCGCTGGAGCACGGTGGCCAGCGCGTTGCTGAACGCGGCGAGGAGCGCGAAGACGACCGGCAGAACGACACCCATCCACCGATCCTCACCCGCTTTCGCTCCGGCCGCGCGCCGCGCCACGGCGCGGGGGCCGGAGCCGGCGCCCGCCGGCGCCGGGTGCGGCCGCCGTCAGGCGTCGCTCTTCGCGGCGGGCGTCTCGGCACCGGTGTCCTGGGCGGGCTTCGCCGCCGGCGCGTCGGTGGCGGTGTAGTAGACCGACGTGCCCTGCTTGCTGCGCTGGGCCTGGTTCTTCGCGACGAGGCCCTCCAGCGTGGTGCGCACGACCGTGGTCTTGACGTTGCGTCCGGGGTGGGCCGCGCCGAGCGCCGTGGCGACCTCGGCCGCGGAACGCGGCTCACTCTGCTCGCCGAGGTGAGCGCGCACCAGCTCGACCAGCGTCGGCTGCGCCGTGGCCTGCCGCGCGGACGCGGACCGCGTCGACGCCTTCTTCGCCGCCGGCTTCCCGGCGGCCTTGGCGGGCGCCTTGGCGGCAGGGGCATCGGCGGCAGGGGACTTGGCCGCGGGCGCCTTCGCGGAGGGGGACTTGGCGGCGGCCTTGTCCGCGGGCTTGGTGGTGGCGGGCTTGCCCGCCGGCTTGGCGGTGGTGGGCTTGGTGGCCGCCTTCGAGGCCTGCCGGGCACCCGACTTGGGGGCGGCGGCGCGCTTGGAGGCACCGGTGGTCTTCCGGCTCCGGGAGCGCTTGCCGGCGTCCGCCTCGGTGGCGGCACCGCCACGGGGGGCGGGCACGGTGGCCGCGTCGGCGGCGGGCTGCGCCGCGGTCGCCTGCAGGGCCGGAGCCGGGGCGAGGCCGAGCGCCTGCTGCATGTTCACCAGCAGGGCGTGGTCGTGCTGGAGCGCGGCCAACTGCTGCTGCAGCGCGGTGATCTCGGCGCTGACGCGCTCCTGCTCCTTGACGTTGCGCTCCAGGTCATCGCTCACCTGGACGCTGTACTGCGATGCCAGTTCGGTGGCGGACTGCGTCGTGCTCTCGGACATGGTGTGACTCTCCTCGATTCGCGGCCGTGAAGGCTCGGGAGGGGCGGCGGGACATCAGGCGCGGGACATGAGGGCCATGTCCGAACGGCGCCCGGCGGCGAAGAACAAGAGACGGCCACCGGCTGTGCTGACACCGTGCTGACACAGAGATAGTACGGACGGATGGCGCCTGTTGTTCCCGTGTTTGCTGCCGGGCCGGTATACCACGTATGGCGGCCTACGTGGTATACGCCGCCGGTTCCTCGCGCGGGTGTTCGGGGAGAGCACGGGCTCGGCTCACTCGCCCGAGGGCACCTCGACGATCCTCCCGTCCTCGTCGACGGTGTGGGTCTGCCAGTAGGTGTCCCACTTGTCGCCGACATGCTCGGGGACCTTGCCCTGCGGGTAGCGGGTGTATCCCTCGGGCGGCTCCTCGCCGCCCGGCGCACACGCGCTGCCGGTGCCGCCGACGGCCAGGACCGGGTACTCGCCACCCCCGCAGACCGCCTCCTCCATGGAGCAGCCCGTCATGACCGCGGCGGCGGCCGCGCAGGCCAGCACGAGGCCCGTGGCGGAGCGTTTCGAACGGCGGGTGCTCATGGGCGAAGGTCGGTGAACTCGCTTGATATCAGGCATGGTTGGCTTCCTCTGGGCGACTGGTACGGCCAGCTTCCCCCGGCCGGGGGACACATCTCATGAGTACGGGTACTCAGTCGGACGGGCCCTATTGCCGACGCCCCCCTCCCGCCGCCTCCATGTCGTCGTAGACGAGCAGGCCGTCGGCCCGCAGTCGCGCACCCGGGGTGGGGGAGTGGGCCGTCAGGCGGCCGTCGTGCATCAGGTGGTCCACCGGGGTGTCGCGGGCGAGCACGGCGAAGTCGGCGACGAGCCGTCGGTGGCACCGCCACCACACCGCTTCGCCGCACATCACCGCGGTGCGCTCCCGTGCCGCCCCTTCCAGCAACTCGTCCATGGCGGCGACGAACTCCGCCGAGCGGGTGTGGCCGGCGTAGCCGCGGAAGGAGGTGTTGCGCCAGATGACGTCGGGGGAGTCCGGCGCCGGCTTGCGGAAGCCGCCCAGGCGCCGCTCCCACCGGTAGCCGAGGCCCTCGCGCGGCATCCAGTGGGCGAGGCGGTCGCGCAGCAGGTCGGGGTCGCGGCGGCTGCCGGGCGCCGTCCTGATGTCGACCACCTCGGCGACGTGGGCGCCCCGCAGCAGCGCGGCCAGCTCCGCGCGGTCCGCGGTGCCGTGCCCGAAGGTGACCAGGTGAGGCCGGGACATGGGGTCCCAGTCCCCGTACCGCCCGGGTCCATGCCTCCAGGCCGCCATGTCGGATGCCGTCATGCCGCCATGCCGCCAGGTCGGCCACCGTCCGCGACCAGGCCGGGTTGCCTAAAATCTTTAGGCAAATGCATAATGTTTGAAGGCAACGGAGAGGATGACGATGGTGCGCGTGGGGCTGACCACGGAACGCCTGGTCCAGGCGGGCGCGGAGCTGGCCGACGAGGTCGGCTTCGACCAGGTGACGGTCTCCGCGCTGGCCAGGCGGTTCGACGTCAAGGTCGCGAGCCTGTACTCGCACGTGCGGAACTCCCAGGACCTCAAGACCCGCATCGCCCTGCTCGCCCTCGCCGAACTCGCCGACCGGGCCGCCATCGCGCTGGCCGGCCGAGCCGGCAAGGACGCCCTGGCCGCCTTCGCGGACGTCTACCGGGACTACGCCCGAGAGCACCCCGGCCGCTACGCCGCGGCCCAGCTGCGGCTCGACCCGGAGACGGCGGCCGCCAGTGCCGGCGTGCGCCACGCCCGGATGGCCCGCGCCGTCCTGCGCGGCTACGACCTGACGGAGCCCGACCAGACCCACGCGGTCCGGCTGCTGGGCAGCGTCTTCCACGGCTACGTGAGCCTGGAGATGGGCGGCGGCTTCAGTCACAGCGCTCCCGACACGGAGGAGACCTGGACGCGGATCGTGGACGCCCTGGACGCCCTGCTGCGCAACTGGCCCGCGCGGTGACCCCCGCGCCATGAACACCGGTACCACCCCACCGACTAGAGGCGGCATGCACACCGACGACTGGATCACCACCCCGATCACCCGCGACCTCCTGCGCGGCGCCCTCGACCTGGAGCGCACCGAGCACGGCGTGCTGCCGCACCGGCTCCCCGCCCGCGCCCGCGCCCAGAACACCGACGGGCAGCTGGCCATGGCCGAGTCCCAGCCCTCCGGCGTACGCCTGGCCCTGCGCACCCGGGCCACCGCCCTCGAACTGGACACCCTGCCCACCAGGCGCGTCTACGTCGGTGCCCCGCCGCGCCCGGACGGCGTGTACGACCTGCTCGTCGACGGGCGTCCGGCGGGCCGCGGCAGTGTCCCGGGCGGCAACACCCTCACCATCGACATGGCCACCGGCACGACGGACGCCGTCTCCGGCCCCGTCGGCACCCTCCGCTTCGACGGCCTGCCCGAGGGCGACAAGGACGTCGAGATCTGGCTGCCGCACAACGAGACCACCGAACTCGTCGCCCTGCGCACCGACGCCCCCGTCGCGCCCGCCCCCGACCGGGGCCGCCGGGTCTGGCTGCACCACGGCAGCTCCATCAGCCACGGCTCCGACGCCGCGAGCCCCACCACCACCTGGCCCGCCCTCGCCGCCACACTCGGCGGCGTCGAACTCGTCAATCTGGGCCTGGCCGGCAGCGCCCTGCTCGACCCGTTCACCGCGCGGGCCCTGCGCGACACCCCCGCCGACCTGATCAGCCTCAAGATCGGCATCAACGTGGTGAACCACGATGCCATGCGCCTGCGTGCCTTCGGCCCCGCCGTGCACGGCTTCCTCGACACCGTCCGCGAGGGCCACCCCACCGTCCCGCTGCTGGTGGTCTCGCCGATCCTGTGCCCCACCCACGAGGACACTCCGGGGCCGCTCGCTCCCGACCTCGGTGGGCTCGGCGACGGCCGGCTGCGGTTCGTGGCCACGGGCGATCCGGCCGAACGCGCCGCCGGGAAGCTGACCCTGAGCGTCATCCGCGACGAACTGGCCCGGATCGTGGACCGGCGCTCGGCCGACGACCCGAACCTGTACTACCTCGACGGCCGGGCACTCTACGGCGAGGCCGACTTCGCCGAACTGCCCCTGCCCGACGGTGTCCACCCGGACGCGGCCACCCACCGCCGCATCGGTGAACGCTTCGCCGCGCTGGCCTTCGGCGACCAGGGCGCCTTCGACCAGCGTGCCTTCGACCAGGGTGCCGACAAGGGCTGACCCTCACGCCCCGGCGACCGAGGCGAAGCGCCGGGCCACCTCGTGCCACACCGCCGCGGCCGCCGGCTCGTCGCGCAGGGCCCGGCGGGCGAGTTCCGCCGGATCCAGCCCGCGGGCCCGCAACCGGTCCGGGTCCCACGAGCCGACCCGGTGCGCGTCCGCCTCGGGGTGGAACTGCACGCCCCACGCCCGCTCGCCCACCCGGAACGCCTGGTACGGGCACCGCTCGCTCTCCATCAGCCAGACGGCGCCGGGCGGCAGGGCGGTGACGGCGTCCACATGGTGCTCCACCGCCGTCACCCGCTCCGGCAGCCCGCCGAAGAGCGGGTCACCGCACGCCTCGGGCCGCAGACCGAGCGGCGTGCTGCCGAACTCCGGTTCGCCGTGCCCGGCCCGGACGGTACCTCCCGCGACCTGGGCGAGGAGCTGCCCGCCGAGGCAGATGCCGAACACGGGGGCATCCCGCTCCAGGGCCTCGGCGACCAGCGCCCGGGTGGGCGCGAGCCAGGGCGCGCGGGCGTCGTCGTCGGGCAGGTGACCGCCGCCGAGGACCACGACCCCCGCGTGCTCCAGCCGCCGGGGGAGCGGCTCACCGGAGTACGCGTGCACCACGTCCAGTGCCAGCCCTTCCGCGACCAGCCACTGCCCGAACCGGCCCGGCCCGCCGCCCGCGTGGTTCTGCACCACCAGCAGCCGCGACATCGCCCACCCCCTGCCTCATGCCTCCCGGACACCACCCCCCTGCCCACGAGGCGGCGGCCGTCAATCCTCCCGTCGGGTCACAGGTGCGCCGCGCGATGCGTCGGGTCGCCGTCGAGGACGGTCAGCAGCACCGGTACGTCGGCCAGTTCGGTGGCCGGCACGGTCAGCGGGTCGGCGGCGAACGCCGTGAGGTCGGCCCGGTACCCGACGGCGATCCGCCCGGCCTCGCCCTCCTCGCCCGCCGCGTACGCCGCGTTGACCGTCGTGCCGCGCAGCGCCTCCAGCGCCGTCAGCGCCTGCTCCGGGCCGTGCGGGGCACCGCTGAGGTCGCGGGTCGGACGGCGGTGACGGGCGCCCGCCATGACGCCGAGCGGCGGGTACGGGGCTATGGGCCAGTCGGAGCCGAGGACCACCACGGCACCGGAGTCGTGCAGGTCGCGGCAGCGCCAGGCCCGGGAGGCGCGCGGCTCGCCCAGGCGCCGGGACCAGTTGTCGGTGTGGTCGGCGCGGGTGAAGTCGCAGCAGTGCGTGGGCTGCATGGACGCCACGACACCCAGCTCGGCGAACCGGCGCAGGGTGTCGTCCGGGACGGTCTCGATGTGCTCCACCCGGTGCCGCGGCCCGGGCCCGCCCTCGGCCTGAGCCTTCTCGACGGCGTCGAGCACATGGCGGACGGCCGCGTCACCGATCGCGTGGGTCGCGGTCGGCACCCCGGCCCGGTGCAGCTGTGCGACGATCCGGGTGTACTCCTCCGGGTCCGGCCAGAAGGCGTGCCGGGACTCGCCGTGGCAGTCCGGCTGCTCCAGCCAGGCGGTGCCGTTGTCGACGGTGCCGTCCATGAAGATCTTCACCCCGGCCGTCCGCCACAGCCGCCCGCCCGTGCCCTGCTGCCCGATCAGGGCGCGCACGCCCGCCGCGTCGGTGCCGGGCTGGCACCAGGGCGCCACCCGCAGCCGCAGCGGCAGCCGCCCCGCCTCGTCCAGCTCGGCGTAGAAGGCGAGGCTGTCGCCGTTCGCGTCCATGACATGACCACCCGTCAGACCGGTCGCCGCCATGGCGCGCAGGGCCGCGGCGAGCCGGTCGCGGCGCTCCGCACGCGTGGGCCGCGGCGCGATCCGCTCCACCAGTTCACACGCGGCGTCCTCCAGCAGCAGCCCCGTCGGCCTGCCGTCCGCGTCGCACACCACCTCGGCCGTGGCCTGGTCGAACGTGCGCGGCCCGTCCACCCCGGCGAGCTCCAGCGCCCGCCGGCTGGCCAGCATGGAGTGCGCGTCGAAGAGCAGCAGCAGCGCGGGTACGCCGTCCAGTACGGCGTCGAAGGGCGCCGTCTCGACGGGCGCGCCGCCGAAGACGTTGGGGTCGAGGCCCCAGGCGTGCAGCCAGGCGCCGGGGGAGAGGTCCCGCACGGCACCGGCCAGCGACTCGCGCACCTGACCGACGTCGGCGCAGCCCGACAGGTCCAGGCCGTGGGTCAGCTCGGCGCCGGTGACGGGGTGCACGTGACCGTCGACGAGGCCGGGCGTCACCACGGCGCCTCCCAGGTCGAGAACCGTGGTCGTGGCGTCCGCGAGGGCGCGGATCTCCCGGTCGTCGCCGAGGGCGGAGATACGGCCGTCGGCCGCGGCCAGGGCGGTCTGCGGCAGGAACGTGCCGGTGACCGGGTCCAGCAGCCGGGCCGAGAGCAGGATGAGAGAGGTGCGCACAGTCGCTCCTTGCAGGGCGGGTCAGTTGGGGTCGGTGCCGGCCGTCAGGGTGCCCGGGGGCAGCCCGAGTTCGCGTTCCGCGGTGGTCACGGGCATGCGGCGGACCTCGGGCGGGTCGTCCCCGGTGTCGACGCTGTTGACGAGCATGCCGAGACCGTCGAGGACGACCAGGATCTGGACGGCGGCCACCAACGGGTCCCCGGTGCGGAACTCGCCCCGCTCGACGCCGTCGCGGACGAGTGTCTCGAGCCGGTCGCGCCAGGCGGCCTCCTGGACGGCGACCCGGTCGCGCAGCACGGGCCGGTAGCGGCACAGGTGCCGGGCGTTGAGCCAGAGCCGGCTGATGTCGTCGAACTCCGGGCCGGACGCCCGCGCGAAGAACCGCGCCAGGTGCCGCGTCGGCGAGGCACCGGCCCGGTCGGCCGGCAGGAGCGCGTCCAGCTCGGAGGCGACGGCGTCGCCGTAGGCCTCCGCCACCAGGTCCTCCACCGCCGGGAAGTAGTGACTGATGAGTCCGGGGCGGACGTCCAACTCCTCGGCGATCCGCCTCAAAGTGATGCACTCCAGCCCCTCGGTCAGGGCGACGCGTGAGGCTGCGGCAACGATTTCCGCACGTCTGGCCGTCGGAGATTTGCGGATTCGTTTGTTCGGGACGCTTGACGACATGGAATCGATGCTATTGAGTGTGCGACCAACAAGCAAGCAGGTGGGATACCAGCACCCCGGAGGAGCCGCATGGCGTCCACGATCCCCGACCCGCAACCCGGCACCGGCGCCGCGCGGCAGGAGGCTCCGCCACCCCCACCCCCGTCGGACCGGGCGGCCCGCGTCGAGGCCCACGGCATCGACCACATACCCGACCACGAACGCCACGGCCACCCCCGGCGGTTGTTCTCCGTCTGGGCGGCGGCCAACGTCAACTACCTGAGCCTGGTGACCGGCGGCGCCCTGGTCCTCATGGGGCTGACGCTGTGGCAGGCGCTGGCAGTGATCGTCGTGGGCAACCTGTTCTGGCTGCTCACCGGGCTGCTCGCCGTATCGGGTCCGGCGGCCGGCGCGCCGAGCGAGGTCGTCACCCGCGCCATGTACGGCGTCCGCGGCAACCGCGTGAACAACGCGATCGTCGGCTGGCTGATCTCCGTCTGCTACTTCGCCCTCAACCTGGCCGCCGCCGCGACCGCCGCCTTCGCCCTGGTCGAGATGGCCGGCATCACCGCGAACACCGGCGTCAAGGTCGTCGTGGTCCTGGTCGTCGCCGCCCTCACCCTGACCATCGGCGTCTACGGCCACGCCATGATCATGAAGCTGTACCTGCCGATCACCCTGACCCTGACGGCCGCCTTCGCCGTCGTCGCCGTCGGCGTGTTCCGGCACACCGACTTCTCGTACGTACCGCCCGCACCGCTCACCGGCACCGACCTGTGGGCGGTCCTCGTCGCCGGCGTCGCCCTCATCGGGGCCGGCCCGCTGTCGTACACCACCAGCGCCGACTTCTCCCGCTACCTGCCGCGCACGACGTCCGCCCGGGCGGTCGCCGGCTGGACCGCCCTGGGCGGCTTCCTGCCCGGCGTCGCCGTCTGCTCCCTGGGAGCCCTCGCCGCGACCGCCGTCGACATGACGGACCCCCAGGCGGGACTGCGGCGCGCCCTGCCCGACTGGTTCGGCCCGGTCCTGCTGCTCGCCCTGGTCCTCGGCACCATCGCCGTCAACGCCCTGACCGCCTACAGCGCGGGTCTCGCCCTCCAGGCCGTCGGGATCCGCGTCCGACGCTCCCTCAGCGTGCTCGCCGACGGCACCGCGGCCGTCGCCCTCACCCTGTACGGGCTCCTCGTCTCCGGCTTCCTGGACACCGTCAGCAACGTCCTCCAGCTCACCGTCGTGCTGCTCGGCCCCGCCATGGCCGTCTACGCCACGGACATCGTGCTGCGCCGCAACCGCTACGACGGCCGCGCCCTGACGGACGAGACACCCGGCAGCCCCTTCTGGTACACCGCCGGGGTCAACCCGGCGGGCGCGCTGGCCCTCACGGGCGGCGTCACGGCGGCGGCCCTGAGCGTCGACACCCTCTACACCGGACCGGTCGCGCACGCCCTGGGCGGCATCGACCTCTCCCTGCCGGCGGGTCTCCTCGTCGCCTCGCTGCTCTACGCGGTCCTCTTCCGCCGCGGCGCCTCACGGACGCCGACGGACTGAGGCGGGGCACGCTCCCCGGGCCCTGCGCTCAGCGCCGCGCCAGGTACAGGCCGAGCGCCTTGTGCAGCACCTTGTTGAGCGGGTACTCCCACTCGCCGAGGTACTCGACGGCCTCGCCGCCCGCCCCGACCTTGAACCGGAGCAGCCCCAGCAGGTGGTTGTCCTCCTCGAGGGTGTCGGTGATGCCGCGGAAGTCGTAGACCGCCGCGCCCCGTTCATGGGCGTCGCACATCATCCGCCACTGGAGGGCGTTGTTCGGCTGCACCTCCCGCCGGCGGGAGGTGGACGCGCCGTAGGAGTACCAGACGTGCTCGCCGACGGTCAGCATCGTGGCCGCGGCCAGCACCTCCCCGTCGTGGTGGGCGAGGTAGAGGCGCATGCGGTCCGAGTCCTCGGCCGTCAGCGCGGTCCACATGCGCCGGAAGTAGGACAGCGGCCGCGGGACGAACCGGTCGCGCCCGGCGGTCTCGACGTACAGCTCGTAGAAGGCCGGCAGGTCCTCCAGGTCGCCCCGGACCACCTTGACGCCGGCCTTCTCGGCCTTCTTGATGTTGCGCCGCCACTGCTGGTTGAACCCGTTCTGGATCTGCTCCAGCGACCGCCCCGCGAGCGGCACCTGGCACACGTACCGCGGCTGTCCCGCGGCGAAACCGTCCTGGCCGTCCGCCCCGGTCCGCCGCCAGCCCGACCGGCGCAGCCGGTCGGCCAGCTCGTCGGCGCCGGGCTCGCGCACGGTGGCCTCCACGTCCCCCAGCCGCCGGGCCCCCGGGTCGGCGATCGCGGCCTTGACCGCCTCGGCGCTCCAGCGCCGCGCCACCACCGGCGGCCCCATCCGCACCGAGAACGCGCCCCGGCCCTTGAGATACGCGAGCATGGGCTCCAGCCACCCCTCCACCTCCGCGGCGTCCCAGTCGACGACCGGGCCCTCGGGCAGATAGGCCAGATACCGTTTCAGCCTCGGCAGCGGCCGCAGCAGCACCAGTCCGGCGCCCACCAGGTCCCCGCCCCCGTCGAACCAGCCCAGGCTCTCCGCCCGCCAGTCCGGCTTCACGTCGCCCCAGGAGGGGACCTGGAGGTGACTGACCGAAGGCCGGGAGGCGACGAAACGCAGGTGCTCCTCGCGCGTGATGGGCTTCAGGTGACGGCTCATGGGCGGTGCCCTTTCGTTCGGCTTCGTTCGGCTGCGGCGGCCCGACCGGCCGGCTCGGCCGGCTCGGCTCGCTCGGTGGGGACGGACGGCCGGCGCGGGCGCGGCTGCCGTCCCCCACCTCACAGGGAATACCGACGGCGGCCGATCCGCGCGGGCTACCGGCTATTCGGGCAGCACCGGAGCCGGACGGGCGGGGCGGGCGACCGAGCAGGACGTCACCGCACGGCCGGAGGTGAGCCGCGAGGAACTGGTCGACGAAGGCCCTCACACGCCGAAGCGCCGGCCGGGACGCCCTGGGGCGTCCCGGCCGGCGCGAGGCGGGCCGATGGTGGCGGGCTCACTGGGTGGTGAGCATGCCCTCCCGCAGACGCGCCAGCAGACGCGAGATCAGGCGGGACACGTGCATCTGGGAGACGCCGAGGCGCTCTCCGATGTCCTTCTGGGTGAGCTCCTCGACGAACCGCCAGTGGATGATCTGACGGTCGCGCTCGTCGAGCTCGGCGATCATCGGGGCGAGCGCGTGGAAGTCGTCCACGAGCGCGAGGGCGGCGTCGTCGGTGCCGATGAAGTCGGCGAGGGCCGACTCGCCGTCCTCACTGCCGTTGATGGCCGCGTCCAGCGAGGCGGAGTTGTAGCCGTTGGCCGCCAGACGGGCCTCGACGACCTCGTCCTCCGGGAGGCTCATCAGCTCGGACAGTTCCTTGGTGGTGGGGTTGCGGCCCAGTCGGCTGCGCAGCTCCTCGGTGGCGCGCGCCAGCTGGACGCGGGCCTCCTGGAGGCGCCGGGGCACGTGCACGGCCCAGGAGGTGTCACGGAAGAAGCGCTTGATCTCACCCACGATGTACGGCACGGCGAAGGAGGTGAACTCGACCTCACGGGTCAGCTCGAACCGGTCGATGGCCTTGATCAGACCGATCATGCCGACCTGGACGATGTCCTCCATCTCCTCCGGCCCGCGGCTGCGGAACCGGCCGGCCGCGAAGCGGACCAGGGACATGTTCATCTCGATCAGCGTGTTGCGCGCGTACTGGTACTCGTGCGTGCCCTCTTCGAGCACCGACAGCTGCTGGAAGAAGAGCTTCGACAACTCCCGCGCGTCCTTCGGCGCCACCTTGGACGGGTCCGCCACCTCCGGCAGACCCGTGGTGATGGTGTGCTCGGCGGTCTGTGCGGTCGTCGTCGCCATGATGTTCCCTCCCGGTCGATCGGCCCCCGTCGCTGTCGTCCTGTAGGCCGACGAGAGTCCGCTTACCCCGGCTCACGCCCCGCATGCCTGTTGATTTCGACGAGTGTGCCGGGCGGCGTCCGCGACGCCGTCTCAGGTGCCGAGGTAGAAGCGGACGGTGGTGCCCTCGTCGGTCGTGTGCACCCGCACCAGGTCCGAGACGTAGTGGACGAGCAGCAGGCCGCGCCCGCCGATCTGCCCCCGCTCGGGGGGCCGGCGGCCGGCGAGCGGATCCGCGATCCGCCCCGCGTCCCGCACCTCGAAGACCACCTGTCCCGCCTCCGCCCAGACCGCCAGCGTCCCGTGCCCGCCGCCGTGCACCACGCTGTTGGTGGTCAGCTCGGCCACCGCGAGTTCCACGTCCGTCAGCCGCCGCTCGGCCAGCCCCAGCGACGCGGCCCGCTCCACGGCGAACCGGCGCGCCAGGGGCAGGTCCCCTGCGCCGAAGGCCAGGACACCGGCGTCCGGCGCCGTCTCCAGCGGTTCGTTGTAGCGGGCGACGACCGCCTGCCAGTCGTAGGCGTCGCTGGCCCGCTCGCCGTCCCGGCTGATCACGGTCGGGTGGGTGACCAGGGCGTCGGCCAGGACGTCCGCGTCCAGCCGCTCCTCGTCGTACGGGCACAGGATGGTCGCGGGCCGGCCGGCGAAGGCCGCGTTGATCAGTGCCTCGTGCTGGGCGCAGGCCGGGTACTCCGACGTGCTGCGCCCGGCCCAGATCGGCTCGCCGATGATGCGCACCCGCTCCCCGGCGTGGGTGTCGGCGAACGACCGGAGCACGCCCGGGATGATCCGTCCCGGGTTGCGTCCGGCCTCGGTCATGTCCAGGAAGGTGACGCCGTCCGCGTCCGTTCCCAGCCCGGACCGGATCAGCTCCAGGTTGGGGGCGGGTACGGCCACCGCCACCGGCTCGCCCGCGGCCAGCCCCTCCCGTACGAACGTCACCGTCCGGTCCGTGTACTCCCGCTCCGAGCGGTAGAAGAGGGCCGGGTGGGAGAAGGTCTCCTCGGTGGTCACCGTGCTCATCGCGGCGCCACCTCGATCCGCTGCAGGGTCGGCCAGAACAGTTCGAGCACCCGGGGCAGTTGCGGTGGCGGTTGCTCCACGACGACCCGCCCGCCGGGCAGGTTCATGGCCGTGACGGCGAGTGCCGCCACCCCGGCCACGTCGACGAACCGCACGCCGGACAGCTCCACGTACGACACGTCCGCGTGCTGCCGGGACAGCTCGGTGAGGGCCTGTTCCCAGGACGGACGGGTGGTCACGCTGATCTCTCCGCTGGCACGGATACCGGGACGGCCGGACAACGGGCACACCTCCAGTGCGGCTCCGCTTCGCAGCCCGGGCGAGTCGCCCGTGGGGCCTGTGGCATCCACACTCGGTCTCCTTCGGATTTCCGCCGGGTGTCCGTCCGCGTCCGCGGGTTTCCTTCCGGCCAGGCAGCCTACCCCGACCGGACTCCGTACACGGGACCGGGGACAAAGCATGCGACAGGGGTGCGAAGTGGGGAACAAGACAGTGAGCGCGTCCTCGGGAAGGGAAGACTGGGCATGTTTGAAGCCGACAACATTCGTGACTGGCGTGGCCATGACGTCGTCGACAGCGGCGGCCGCAAGATCGGGACCCTGGAGTCCATCTATGTGGACACCGCGACCGACCGGCCCGCCTTCGCCGCGGTCACCATCGGGCTGCCGACCCGCCGCCGTCTGGTCTTCGTGCCGGTGGACAAGGCCACCGTCGGACCGGGCTACGTGAAGGTGACCTACGACAAGAGCCTGGTCAAGGACGCCCCCGGGATCGATCCGGACGGCGAGCTGGCGGCCGAGGACGAGGGCGCGGTCTTCGCCCACTACGACCTGCCCTACGAGCAGGGCAGCCGCGGCGAGCGCCGGCTCGGCCGGCGCTGAACGGTGCGAGGCATCGTCGAGGGGAGACGACCGTGAGCCTGTTCCTGCTGCTGTTGCTGGTGGCGCTGGTCCTGGGCGTGATCGGGCTGGCCGCCGAAGGGCTGTTCTACCTGTTCGTCATCGGCGCGGTGGTCCTGGTCGCCGACCTGGTCCTCGTCGGGGTGCTCATAGGGCGCCGCGGGCGACCGGCACGCTGAACAGTGCCAGGGGGCGCGGGGCGGGCCGCGAAACGGCGGGCCGCCACCGCCCCGCCCGGCGCGGGGCGCGGGGCGGCCCGCCGACCGGGTCCTAGGAGATCTCCGCCCCGCGTTCCGCGCCCTCCGTCTCGGACGTCGCGCTGCCCGTCGCCAGGGTGCCCCCGGAGCTCTCCAGGTGGGCGCGCACGAACCACTGGAACTGCTCCAGGTCCCTGAGCTGACCGATCAGGAGGTCCTCCGTCGCGGGGTCGATCTTGCCGGCCTCCTCGACGGCCTCGCGCATGCCCTCGACGACGCCGGTGTAGACGACGTCCAGCGCGCCGAGATGGGCGATGGCGTCGGCCCGGCCGATGGAGTAGTCGTCCCACTTCCGCTCGGAGACCAGGGCCCCCGGCGTGCCCTGCGCGACACCGCCGAGGGCGGCGATGCGTTCCGCGACGTCGTCGGCCATCTCGCGCACCTGGTCGACCTGGGGGTCGATCATCTCGTGCACGGCGATGAAGTGCGGTCCCACGACGTTCCAGTGCACGTGCTTGAGGGTCAGGTGCAGGTCGTTGAGCGCGTGCAGACGCAGCCGCAGCACGCCGATCAGCCGTCCCGCGGCCTCGCGCTCGATGCCGGGGACCGTGTACTTCGGGGTCAGGTCGTGCGTCATGGCGGACTCAGCTCCTCGTGCGTGTCGTACGTCCTTGCCGGTGCACGAATGCCCCGTATCGGCGACGGCAGACATGCGCGTGGCACCGCGCCTCAGGAGGACGGGTCCGCGCCGGATCCCGAACCGGGTCAGGACGGCGGGGCCGGCAGGGGCATCGCGCCGAGGGCACGTGCCGCGTGGACGAGGTTGGACGCCATGGCCCGGCCGGTGGAGGTCGACCAGTCGTGGCCGCGGTCGTCGTCGAGGAAGTCGGGGCCGGGCCCGGGGCCGAGGTGCCAGTACGTCCAGGCCTGGCCGGGGATGGTGTAGCCGATGTCCGCGAGTCCGCCGCTGATCTCGCTGATGACGTGGTGGGCGCCGTCCTCGTTGCCGGTGACCAGCACCCCGGCGACGCGGTTGTAGGCGACGGGGCGTTCCTCGTCGTCGGTCTCGGAGAGCATGGCGTCCATGCGTTCGAGGACCCGCTGGGCGACGGAGGACGGGCGGCCGAGCCAGGTCGGCGACGCGATGACCAGGATCTGGGAGGCGAGCAGCTTCTCGTGCACGTCCGGCCAGTCGTCGCCCTCGCCCATGTCGGTCTCGACCCCCGGTTTCAGGTTCAGGTCGACGGCCCGTACGACGTCCACGTCCACGCCGTGGCCTTTGAGGGACGCGATGACCGTGGCGGCGAGGGCCTCGGTGTTCGACGGTTGCGGGGAGGGCTTGAGGGTGCAGTTGATCACGAGTGCGCGCATGCCTACCCCTCTTCCCCGCACCGCGGTTCGTGACCGTCCGGCCGTGGAACCGTTCACCCGCCCGGCCGTGCGGCGGCTCGGGGCGGGTGGGCGGCGGCCGGCGGACCGCCTGCTCAGGGCAGGGCGATCCCGTCCAGTCTGCCCTGCTTGGCTTCGTCGACCAGCGAGGAGAACTGGTCGGCGCTCATCTGCACGCGCTGTCCGAAGTCGTCGGTCAGGACGATCCGCCGGTCCGCCGGGGCGTGCGGATCGACGAACAGCTGGGGGCAGCCGCAGTCGCAGTTTCCGCAGAACGTCGCGACGGGCTCCAGGCCATGCGGGTCGGTCATACCGGTGTGCCTTCCGTGGGTGAGAGTGACCGTACCGGTGTCCGCCGGCGGTCGTGGGGGACTGCCCGTGGGATACCCGCCGCGGCCGGCGCGGACGCCTGCCCGCGCCGGCCGCCGAGGCACGGCGGACCCGCCTCGTGCGCCGGTGCCCCCCGCTCCCGCCCCCGCCGCCTCGGTTCGACGGGGGCGGCCGGGAACCGGACGGGTCCCCCGTCCGACGGTATGGGGGGCGAAGCCACGCGCCGCACGAAGGCGAAGCCGCGCGCCGTGGGCTCGGCTACCGTTCGGCCGTATGGCTGACGAGTGCTTCCGGCATCCCCGGCTCGCCGCGGTGTACGACGCCCTCGACCCGGACCGGGGCGACCTGGACGCCTATGTGCGCATGGCGGAGGAGTTCGGGGCCCGGCGGGTCCTGGACATCGGCTGCGGCACCGGTGTGTTCGCCCTGCTGCTGGCCGGTCGCGGCATCGAGGTCGTCGGCGTCGACCCCGCCCGGGCGTCCGTCGAGGTGGCGCGGCACAAGCCGGGCGCCGACCGGGTGCGCTGGATCGAGGGGGACGCGGCCTCGCTGCCCGCGTTGCGCGTCGACCTGGCGACGATGACGGCGAACGCCGCCCAGGAGATCACCGGTACCCGGGCCTGGCACCGGACGCTGCGGGGCGCGTACGAGGCGCTGCGGCCCGGCGGACGCCTGGTGTTCGAGACCCGGGTCCCGGCCCGGCGGGCCTGGGAGCGGTGGGACCGCGACCGGACGTACGGGGTCACGGAGATCCCCGGCGTGGGCGCCGTCGAGAGCTGGTGCCGGCTGACGCAGGTGCGGCTGCCGCTGGTGAGCTTCCGCTGGACCTACGTCTTCGCCGCGGACGGCGAAGTCCTCACCTCCGACTCGACGTTGCGCTTCCGCGAACGGCGGGAGGTCGAGGCGGACCTGGCCGCGCACGGGTACGTGGTGGAGGAGGTGCGCGACGCCCCCGACCGCACGGGTCTGGAGTACGTCTTCGTCGCGCGCCGCCCGGACGACGCCCTGTCCGGCGCGCCGGCCCCGGGTCCCCGCTAGGGTGCGCGGAATGAACTCCACCACCGTGCGCGGCGCCAGGATCGAGTACGACGACGCCGGACCCGCGACCGCGCTTCCCGTTCTCCTGATCCACGGGCATCCCTTCGACCGCACCCTGTGGGCGCCCCAGACCGCGGCGCTGACGGCGGCCGGTCACCGCGTCGTCACGCCCGACCTGCGCGGCTACGGCCGCAGCGACGTGACCCCCGGCAAGGTCCTGCTCGCCGACTTCGCCGACGACCTCGCCGCGCTCCTGGACCACCTGGACATCGAGCGCGCGGTGGTGGGCGGCGTCTCCATGGGCGGCCAGATCACCATGGAGTTCCAGCTCCGCCACCCCCACCGGGTGCGGGCGCTCGTCCTGTCCGACACCTCGGCACCCGCCGAGACGGCCGAGGGCAGGGAGTTCCGCAACAGGCTGGCCGACCGGCTCCTCGCCGAGGGCATGGACGGGTACGCCCACGAGGTCATCGACAAGATGCTCGCCGCCTACAACGTCACCGGGATGCCGGACGTGGCGGCCCGCGTGCTGGAGATGATGTGCGCCACCGACCCGCGCGGCGCCGCGGCGGCACTGCGCGGACGTGCCGAACGCCCCGACTACCGGGAGGTCCTGGCCGCCGTCGAGGCGCCGGTGCTGGTCGTCGTCGGCGCGGACGACGTCTACACCCCCGTCGCCGAGGCGGAGGCCATCCAGCGCCTCGTCCCGCACTCCACCCTGGCCGTCGTGGAGAAGGCCGGCCACCTTCCCGGCGTGGAGCGACCCGAGCGGTTCAACGCCGCGCTGCTGGACTTCCTCGCCGCGCTGTGAGGGCCTGTGGGGACCCGGCGTTCCAGTAGTGCTCCAGCGCGCGGAGGGCGCACACAGTGAATGAGTGAGCCCTGGACGCGCCCCTGCGCGCGTACGGACAATGCGCAGTGGCCGTGATCACGCGGCGGGAGGCGCGGCGTCGTCCGACCGCCGCCCGCCGGGGAAAGCAGGTCGATCGCCATGCTGTTGCGTCTGCCCACGTCCGTGTCCGAAGCGCGGGAGTGCATGGCCGAGGGAGCGGTGCCCATCGGCGGGGCCACCCTCGTGTGGGCCGCCTGGCAGCGGGACGGCTTCCCGGATCTGGCCATGTCCCTGCGCGATCTGCCGGAGGCGACCGTGGTGGAGCCCGAGGCACTGGGGGCCGCTGTGGTGCTGCACGGCATCGACGACCGGGTGCCGGAGGTGCTGCGCGCCGCCGCCGGCTCGGTGGGCACCGGCGCCGTACGCCGGACGGCCACGGTCGGCGGCAACCTCGTCGGCAGCAGCCTGCGCTGCCTGCTGCCCGCGGCGCTCGTCCTGGACGCCCGCGCCACCGTGCTGGGGCCGGACCGGGCCTACGAGACCGACCTGGCCGAGGTCGTGGCGAAGCGTCACCTGCTGCTGGGGCTGCACTGGCGCACGCCGATAGCCAGCGGCTACCGCAAGCAGCCCGCCGCGGCCGGCGGACCGCCGCCCCTGGTCGTCGCCACGGCCGTGCACGCCGATGCCGAGGGCCGGCGCCATCTGCGGGTCGCGGTACGCGACGGCTACGAGGTGCTGAGCGGCACCACGCCCTGCGACGAGGGCGCCGACGCGGTGGTCGACGCCCTCGGGGGCACGGAGGTCGGCGCGCTGCCTCCCGGGGCCCAGGACGTGGTGCGCGAGCAGGTCACCGACATCCTCGGGCGCCTCACCGCGCGCTGAGGCGCCCGCCGGCCGCCCGCGCGTCAGCCGTTGGCCAGCTCCCTGACCCGGTCCAGCGCCCCGTTGAACTTGTCGTGGTCGCCGACGGTCGGACCGGTCGAGGTGTACTGCCACATCGTGTGGAAGTCCCAGCCGGCCGGCAGCTCGCCCACCGCCGAGGCGTACCGGGCCACCCACAGCGGGTTGGTGGAACCGAAGCCGCTGTAGTTCCCGGTGCACTGCTTCCACCAGTTGGTGGACGTGTAGATGACGGCGGCGCGGCCGGTGCGCGCCTCGTAGCGGTTCACGAAGTCGCGGATCCACGCGACCATCTGACTGGCCGACTTGCCGTAGCAGGTCTCCCCGTACGGGTTGTACTCGATGTCGAGCACACCGGGCAGTGTCCTGCCGTCCTTCGACCAGGCCCCGCCGTGGTCGACGAAGTAGTCCGCCTGGGCCGCGCCGCCGGAGCTGTCCGGCACCGCGAAGTGGTACGCGCCACGGATCATGCCGACGTCGTACGCGCCGCCGTACTGCTGCGGGTGGTACGGATTGCGGTACGACGTCCCCTCGGTGGCCTTCACATAGGCCCACTTGACCCCGCTGTTCCACAGGGTGGACCACGCGACGTTGCCCTGGTGACTGGAGACGTCCACGCCCTCGGTCTGGGTGACGCGGGTGCCGGTGGGCAGCCCCTGCACCCCTTCGTGGGCGAGGACGCCGATGCCCATGTGGGCGGAACCGCGGACGGGTGTCACGCCGGCCCCGTCGGCCGACGCGGGAGCCGCGGACAGGGCGAGGAGGAGTGACTGGGAGGCGAGGAGCACACCTGAGACGAGCAGGCGGCGTGAGTGGCTTGGCGCCACGGCTATGGGTCTGCGCATGGCACCCATCCGATCCGCTGTCGCGCCGCACCGCATCCCACGGGCGCCCAGACGGTGTTGGGCGGCCCGCTCACCGTGCCTGCGACCGCTCGGGAGCGAGCCCCGGGTCAGCGGCGGGGGACGGGCACCGCCTGTCCGGTGACCCGCGTGCGCGGATCCCGGGGGTCCACCGCGATCAGCAGGTCGCTGGGGCGGCCCATGTCCTCACCCTGGCGGATCGCGACCGTGCCGGGACGAGTGACCAGGCCCAGTTCGCGGAGGTACCCGCCGAACGCCGCCGCGGCCGCTCCCGTCGCCGGGTCCTCCACCACCCCGCCGACGGGGAACGGGTTGCGGGCGTGGAAGCGCGCCGCGGACTCGCGCCACACCAGGTCCACGGTCGTCCAGCCGTGCCGCCGCATGACCTCGGCGAGGGTGTCGAAGTCATAGTCGAGGTCGGCCAGCCGGGCCCGGGACGCCGCGGCGAGCACCAGGTGGTCGTTGCCGCCGAACGCCACGTGGGGAGGCAGGGCGGGGTCCAGGTCGGCCGGGGACCAGCCGAGCGCGCCGAGCGTGGCGTCGACCTCGGCGGCGAGCGCCGGGCGTGAGCGCGTCGGCACGCTGGTGAGGGTGGCCCGCACCGCTCCGTCCTCGTCGGCGGCGGTGGACACGGGGATCTCTCCGGCGGGCGTGTCGAGGACGATCTCGCCGGGCCCCAGCCGCTCGGCGAGGGCCACGGCCAGCGCGACCGTCGCGTGACCGCAGAAGGCGACCTCGGCGAGCGGACTGAAGTAGCGCACCCGGAACCGCCGCGTCCGTTCGTCGCCGGCGGTGACGAAAGCGGTCTCGGAGTAGCCCACCTCGGCGGCGACCGCCCGCATCGCCGCCGCGTCGAGCCCGGAGGCGTCGAGCACCACGCCGGCGGGGTTCCCGCCGGACGGATCGGCCGTGAAGGCGGAGTAGCGCAGGACTTCGGCCCCGAAGGCCGGCTCGGACCGGTGTTCCACGTCGTTCGTTCCCGTCACGTCGGTGGTCATGGCGTCACGCTCCCATCCGGCGGCGATCGTGTCCAACGATGGATTGCGATGACATCCATCGACTACGCGCATAGCCTGGCCGGGTGGACACCCGACTGCTGCGAACCTTCACCGTGCTCGCCCGTACCGGCGGCTTCACCGCCGCAGCCGCCGAACTGCACCTGGCCCAGTCCACGGTCACCGTGCACATCCGCACGCTGGAACGGGACCTCGGTGTCCGGCTCTTCGACCGCCTGCCCGGAGGTGCGCTGCTCACCGACAGCGGCCGTCGGCTCCTGGAGCGGGCCGAGGAGGTGCTCGACGCCGTGGAGCGGCTGCGAGCCGGGAGCGAGGAGAGGGGCGCGGTCCGCGGGCGGGTGGTGGTCGGCAGCCCGGAGTCCCTGTGCGCGAGCCGGCTGCCCGGTGTCGTCGCGGCCCTGCGCGCGAGCCACCCCGAGGTGGACGTCCACCTGTACGCGGCGGGGACCGAGGAGTGCGTCGCGGGACTGCGGTCGGGACGCCTCGACCTGGCGCTGCTGCTGGAGGAGGAGACGGACTTCCCCGACGTGACGGCCGAACCGGTCGGCCGTGAGCCGCTCGCCCTCGTCTGCGCCCCCGGGCACCACCTGGCCGCGCGCGAGCGGGCGGCCGACTGGCCCGAACTCGCGGCGGAGAGCTTCTTCCTGCTGGAGGAGGGCTGCTCCTACAGCGACGCGCTGGCCCGCCGGTTGCTGGACGTGCCGGACGGGCGGCCGCGGCTCACCCGGTTCGGCAGCGTGGACGCGGCACGCAACTGCGTGGCGGCCGGACTGGGGCTGACCCTGCTGCCGCTGACCACCGTGGCGGAGCACCTGCGGCAGGGGCGGCTGGTGGAGGTCGACGGTCCGGCCTTCCCGGACGCGCCGGTACGGCTGGCCCGCCACCGCCGCCGGTGGACGGCACCCGCCGCGCGCGAGGTCGCGCGGGCCCTCGCCCGGGCCCTGGACGGCTGACCGCCCGCCCCCTTCGGTGACATCACGGGGGAGACCACCACCGACGGCCCCCTCGCCGACGCCCTGTGCGCCGCCCTGCCGGACATGCGACGCCGTGTGCGCCGCCCTGCCATGGTGCCGAGCGCCGACCGGCACGGCCTCCTGGCACACTGCGGGCGTGTCGATCACCGCACCCCAGGAGGACCCCGTCATGACCGAGCAGCCGCCGGACCGCGTCGCCCGGTACGAGAGCCGCTTCAACCGGCTCTTCGCGGAGTACTTCGACACGCTGCGCACGACCGTCGACGCCCCGTCGTTCAGCCGCTTCACGCCCGACTGCCTGGAACTGCTGCGCGACCTGTCCCTGCGCGGCGGCAAGCGGATGCGGGTCGTCCTGCTGCACGAGGCCGCGCGCCTGGTCCGTGACGACGCGCCCGCCGAGGCGCTGGACGCGGCCGCGCTGAGCATCGAACTCCTCCAGACCCACGGCCTCGTGCACGACGACCTCATCGACGACAGCGCCACCCGCCGGGGCGGCCCCAGCACCCACCAGGCCTACCGCGAGAGATTCCCGGGCCGCCCCCGGGCCGCGCTCGGCCTCACCGTCCTCGCCGGCGACCTCGCGCTCGCCCTCTGCCTGCGGGTGCTCCAGGACGCCCCGCTCCCGGTCGCACTGCGGCAGGCCATGGTCGAGGTCCAGACCCGGGCCGCGGCCGACACCTTCGTCGGCCAGATCGCCGACCTGGAGCGGGACTTCGCTCCCGCCGTCCCCGACGACGACGTCCTGCACGACGTCGCCGACTACAAGTCGGCCCGCTACTCGGTCCTCGCCCCCCTGTACCTCGGCCTCCTCGCCGCGGGTGGCCGACCGGCCGACCACGAGGCGGAGCTGCGCCGCTACGCGCGTCTGGTGGGCGTCTGCGGTCAGATGCGCGACGACTACCTCGACTTGTTCGGTGACGCCGCCGCGATGGGCAAGCCGACGGGCACCGACATCCGGGAGGGCCGGCGCAGTTACACCGTCGCCCGCCTGCTCGCGGCGGTGAGCGGCGCCGAGCGCGTACTCGTGGAGCAGGCCCTCGGGGACCCCGCCTGCACACCGGAGACCGTCGCCGCGATCCGTGAGATCGGCGAGCGCCGGGGCGTGGACGCCCTCATGCGGGCCGACATGCGACGCCACGCCGAACAGGCCGGGCGGGTGGCGGCGGGCTGGCGTCCGCGGTGGCGCGAGGACGCGGTCGCCTTCTTCGAGCGGCTCCCCCGGTGGAGCGTCGAGCGGGCCGGGTGAGCGTCCCGGCCCGGCGTAGGGGAGAGTGGGCGCGGATCAACAGGAAGACAGGGGGGAACGAACGTGGCCACGGTGATTCTCGTCGGCGTCCTCGCACTCGTCGTCGGCGGGTGCGTCTGCGTCGTGTGGGCGGCACGGGGCGGCCCGCGCTGGGTGCGGGCGGTGTCCGCCGTGACGCTGGCGGCGGGCGGGATGGTGCGCGCTTCCAAGGGCTCCGGCCGCGGCGGCGGCCAGCGCGGCGACTCGGACGACTGAGACGGTCCGTCTGACACCTGTTCCCCCTGTCCCCCATAGGGGAATTCGCGATCTTCCGCCCCGTCCGCCCGGTCATGCTCGGATGCGGACGCGCCGCTGACCAGGCGCGTGGCCGACGACGCGACCTCGGGGGAGAAGCATGACCCACTCGACGCAACGGGACCCGGACCCGGACGGCCAGGCGGTGCTGCTCGTCGCGGGCCTGGCCGACCTGGCGGTGAGCACGCTCGGCTCGGCGGTGGGCGCGGTGCGCGGACTCCTGCGCCGCTCGGACACCGCCGACCTGGTCCGGGAGGCCGAACAGGACCTCCAGGCCCGGGGCAGGCTGGCCCTGGACCGGTACACGCACGTGCCCCCCGCCCACCTGGAGGTGCTCGCGCGGCACGTGAAGGCGCGCCGGGCCGCCGACGCCGGCGATGACTGACCCCTGGGACCCGGCCGCGTTCAGGGCGCGCGTCGACGGCGTCCTGCACGGCTTCCTGGACGAGGAGGCCGGCCGGCTCACCGCCGTCGACGACACCCTCGCGCCCGTGGCCGAGCAACTGCGGAACGCGGCCGGGCACGGCAAGCGGCTGCGCGCGGCCTTCTGCTACTGGGGCTGGCGGGCGGCCGGACAGCCCGACAGCGACGCCCTGCTGCGGGCGGCGGCGTCGATGGAGCTGGTGCACGCCGCGGCGGTCGTCCACGACGACCTCATCGACGACAGCGCCCTGCGCCACGGCCTGCCCACCACCCACGTCGCCCTGGAGGCCGTACTGGCGCGGGGCGGCCACCGGCAGGTCCGCTCGGCGGCCCGGTCCCTGGCCATGCTGGTGGGCGACCACCTGATGGCCCTCGCGGGGCACCTGTTCACCACCAGCGGCCTCCCCGCCGCGTACCTCTCCCGCGCCCGGGACCTGTGGGCCGCGCTCGCCCGCGAACTCGTCGCCGGCGAGTGCCTGGAGATCCTGTACACCGGCGGACGACCCGACACCGGGACCTCGCTGAAGGTGGTCCGGTACAAGACGGCCAAGTACACCGTCGAGCACCCCCTGCTCATCGGCGGCCTGCTGGCCGGCGCCGGCCCCGCCCTGCGGGACGCCTACTCCGCCTACGGGCTGCCGCTCGGCGAGGCGTTCCAGCTGCGCGACGACCTGCTCGGCCTGTTCGGCGACCCGGCGCGCACCGGAAAAGCGAGCCTGGACGACGTACGCGCCCACCGGCCCACCGCGCTGCTGGCCGAGACCTGGCGGGCCGCCGACCCGGCCCAGCGGGAGCGGCTGCGCCGGGTGCTGGGCCGGGACGACCTGGACGAGACCGACCTGCGCGAGGTGCGCGACCTCATGGCCGAACTGAAGGCACCGCAACGCGTCGAGCGGATGATCGCGACCCGGGTGGAGCGCGCCACCCGCGTCCTCGACACGGCCGACACCTCACCGCACGCGCGCCACGCCCTGCGCGCGCTCGCCCGGCAGGCCACCGACCGCATCCACTGACGAGGAGACCGCGATGACCTACACCGAGACGTCCATGGACGCCCTGCGCCGCAGCGGCGACGAACTGGCCGACGCCGTCGTCGCCACCCTCTTCGAGCGTGGCGAGGTCGGCAAGTTCAACTCCCTGATGCGCTACGTCTCCACCGCCGGCCAGGAACTGCCGGACGGCCTTCCCGGGGTGGCCCGCGAGTACCTGCGGACGACCGGGACCCCGCCGGACTGGGTGGACTGGGCCGAGATGGAGAAGGCGCGGCTGTTCTTCATCGACAACAACGTGCACATCTCCACCGCGCTGTCGTTCGCGTCCATGCCCGCCTGCTACGTCGTCCCGCACGTGGCCCGGCTGCTGTCGGCCACCCACGGACTGAGCTACCCCTCCAAACGGATGGCGGAGACCGGCCAGTTCACCGTCTACCTCATGCAGCCGGACGCCTTCGAGGCCGGCGGCCGCTTCCTCCCCGCCGCCCAGAAGGTACGCCTGCTGCACGCCGCCATCCGCCACCACCTGAAGCGGGAGGACCGCTGGGACACCGAGACGCTCGGCGTGCCGATCTGCCAGGAGGACATGATCGGCGGGCAGATGTTCTTCTCGCTGCTCGTCCTGGACA
This sequence comes from Streptomyces sp. BK79, assembly GCF_044142145.1. Taxonomy (NCBI): domain Bacteria; kingdom Bacillati; phylum Actinomycetota; class Actinomycetes; order Kitasatosporales; family Streptomycetaceae; genus Streptomyces; species Streptomyces sp. BK79. Next base: position 336,228 of record NZ_JBHVOC010000001.1, on the reverse strand, counting down.
GCCTGCACCGGCTCGGCGTCCACATGTCCGCCGAGGGGGCGGACGCCTACTACTACGCCTGGCGGGTCGTCGGCGCCATCCTCGGGGTCGACCAGGCGGCCGTCCCCGCCACCCTCGACGAGGCGCGGCGGTTCCTCGACCTGTACATGCTGCGCCACATGGGCCCCTCCGAGGAGGGCGCGCACCTCACCCGCCAGCTGATCGACCTCTACGAGGAGGTCGTCCCCGGCACCCTCTTCGACCCGGTGGTCTCCGCGCTCATCCGCTACCTCGTCGGCGACACGTGCGCCGACTGGCTGGAGGTCCCCCGCACCACCTGGGACACCGTCGTCAGGACCGCTCCCCGTCTCCTCGGCGTCCTGGAGACGATCGAGGACCGCTCACCCCTCGGAGCGTGGGCGCTGGACCGCCTCGGTCACCTCACCACAGCCCTCGAACTGTCCTCCCTCACCCGCGGACGCGTCATGCACTACGCGATCCCCGAACAGCTGAAGAAGGACTACCACGTCGCGGGTACGGCCTCCCGCACCCGCCGCTGGACCCCGCCGCCCGCGACCGTCCGCTGAGCGACCCGCGACGGACGCGGGGCGGGGCGGGCGCGGCGTCAGGCGATGGACGCCGATATGACCGCGGAGACGGCCACATTGCAGGACGCGGTCACCCACACCGCCGGGTGGGGCTCCGGCTCGACCAGCGTCGCGCCCAGCCGCCCCGGCGTGATCAGGTCCACCACCAGGAACGCCAGGGCCATCATCACGAGCCCCAGCAGCCCGAACGCCGCGGTGGACACCAGACCCTTGCCGAAGTCCTCGTACGTCGTCCAGATGGAGGTGAAGACGATCCCGCCGATGCCGAGCAGCGCGGAGCTGAGCACCAGGGCCGCGTTGCGGTTGCGCTGCTCCCAGATCTGCCGGCCGAGCTTTCCGGGCGTCAGCACGTCGACCAGGACGATGCCGAGGACCAGAAGGACCAGACCGAGGCCGCCGTAGGCGGAGGCACGGCCGAGTCCGTTGACGATGTCGCTCATGGGGTTGCCGGCTCCGTAGGGTGAGGGATCGTGAATGATCGCGGTCAAGGCGATGCAAAATGTAGCGCACCCCTTCGGTCCTCCGGCCCCTGCGGCCGGGCGATCCGGGGGCCCGGCCGGACACGGTGTCAGCCGGCCGCCGCCAGCCGCTTGTTGCGGCGCACCGAGGACCAGAAGGATGCGCCGATGAGGACGACGCCGATCAGGCCGGTGACGATCTCGTTGATCTCGTACCGGATGGTCACCAGGAGGATGACGGCGAGGGCGCCGATGGCGTAGTGGGCGCCGTGCTCCAGGTAGACGTATTCGTCGAGGGTGCCCTGGCGGACCAGGTAGACGGTCAGGGACCGCACGTACATGGCGCCGATGCCGAGGCCGAGGGCCATCAGGACGATGTCGTTGGTGATGGCGAAGGCGCCGATGACGCCGTCGAAGGAGAACGACGCGTCCAGGACCTCCAGGTACAGGAACATGAAGAACGCGGCCTTGCCGGTGAGGGTGACGGCGGACCGGGGACCGCCGGAGCGCTCGGCCGCCGCCTCGGCGTCGCGCTCGCGCTCCTCCTCCCGTTCGAGCCTGCCCTCGAAGAAGCCGGAGAGACCGCCGACGACCATGTACGTGATCAGGCCCCCGACACCGGCGAGGAGCACCGTCTGCGCCTTGTCGACATGCTCACCGCCGTGCTGGTGGGCGTGGGCGCCGACGGTCGTCGCGGCGACGAGCAGCACGATCAGGGCGACGCAGACCGACAGCATGTCGACCCTGCCGAGCTTGGCCAGCGGGCGCTCCAGCGGGCCCAGCCACTTGATCTCCCGGTCAGTGAGGACGAAGTCGAGGAAGATCATCAGCAGGAACATGCCGCCGAAGGCGGCGATCGACGGATGGGCGTCCGTCACCAGCTCCTGGTAGCGCTCCTTGTCCGTGAGCGCCAGATGCACCGCCGACCACGGACTCAGCCGGGCACTGACCGCCACGATGACGACCGGGAAGACCAGACGCATGCCGAAGACGGCGATCACGATGCCGACGGTGAGGAAGATCTTCTGCCAGAAGGCACTCATCTTCTTCAGGATCCCGGCGTTGATCACCGCGTTGTCGAAGGACAGCGAGATCTCCAGCACGGCGAGGATGGCCACGATCCCGAAAGCGGTCCACCCCTCGTACAGCACCCCCGCGGCCAGGCCCAGGGCGGTGACGGCGAAGGCCCACCGGAATGTCCTCAGTAGCACGGGCTGCTCACTCACTCCTCTGTCGCGCTGCGCCCGGAGGGCGTTCCTTGCCAGTGCCCAGTACCCCCGTTGTCTACCACGATCGTCAGCCTCCGCCGGGGCAGGTCCGGCACGGCGCCGTCGGCGACACCCGACGGTCACCGAAATGGATCGCTTCGTTTCCTTGAGTCGTTCGTGTTTACGGCTGTAGGTTCCCGCCATGACCGCATCCCGGGACCCGGCCGTCGCCTCGGAACTGCGCGGCGCCGGCCTGCGCGTGACCGCGGCCCGCGTCGCGTTGCTCGAGACCGTCCGGCAGGGGGACCACCTCGACGTCGACGCGATCGCCTCCGGGGTGCGCGGACGCGTGGGCCACGTCTCCCTCCAGGCGGTGTACGAGGCGCTGCACGCGCTCACCGCGGCGGGGCTCGTGCGCCGCATCCAGCCGCCCGGCGGCCGGGCGCGGTTCGAGGGACGGGTGGGGGACAACCACCACCACGTCCTGTGCCGGTCCTGCGGCGCCCTCGCCGACGTCGACTGCGCCGTCGGCGAGGCACCCTGCCTGACCGCGTCCGACGACCACGGTTTCTCCATAGACGAGGCCGAGGTCATCTACCGGGGCCTGTGTCCCGACTGCTCCACCACCGGCAGTTCCCCAGCACTTTGATCCGCCCCGTTCGGAAGGATTCCCATGTCCGAGAACCACGACGCCATCGTGACCGACGCGAAAACCGAGGAGACGGGTGGCTGCCCGGTCGCCCACGGACGCGCCCCGCACCCCACCCAGGGTGGCGGAAACCGTCAGTGGTGGCCGGAGCGGCTCAATCTGAAGATCCTCGCCAAGAACCCCGCCGTGGCCAACCCGCTGGGTGAGGAGTTCGACTACGCCGCGGCGTTCGCCTCGCTCGACCTGCCGGCCGTGAAGCGGGACATCGCCGAGGTCCTGACCACCTCGCAGGACTGGTGGCCCGCCGACTTCGGTCACTACGGCCCCCTGATGATCCGCATGGCCTGGCACAGCGCCGGCACCTACCGCATCAGCGACGGCCGCGGCGGCGCCGGTGCCGGCCAGCAGCGCTTCGCCCCGCTCAACAGCTGGCCGGACAACGGCAACCTGGACAAGGCCCGCCGCCTGCTGTGGCCGGTGAAGAAGAAGTACGGCCAGAGCATCTCCTGGGCCGACCTGCTGGTCCTCACCGGCAACGTCGCCCTGGAGCAGATGGGCTTCGAGACCTTCGGCTTCGCCGGTGGCCGCGCCGACGTCTGGGAGGCCGAGGAGGACGTCTACTGGGGTCCCGAGACCACCTGGCTCGACGACCAGCGCTACACCGGAGACCGCGAGCTGGAGAACCCGCTCGGCGCGGTCCAGATGGGCCTGATCTACGTCAACCCGGAGGGCCCCAACGGCAACCCGGACCCGCTCGCCGCCGCCCGCGACATCCGTGAGACGTTCCGCCGGATGGCCATGAACGACGAGGAGACCGTCGCGCTGATCGCCGGCGGCCACACCTTCGGCAAGACCCACGGCGCCGGACCGGCCGACGCCGTCGGCGCCGACCCCGAGGCCGCCTCCATGGAGGAGATGGGCCTCGGCTGGAGGAGCACCCACGGCACGGGCAAGGGCGGGGACGCCATCACCTCCGGCCTGGAGGTCACCTGGACCAGCACCCCGACCCGCTGGAGCAACGGGTTCTTCAAGAACCTCTTCGAGTTCGAGTACGAGCTGGAGCAGAGCCCGGCCGGCGCCCACCAGTGGGTGGCGAAGGACGCCCCGGAGATCGTCCCGGACGCGCACGACCCGTCGAAGAAGCACCGCCCCAAGATGCTCACCACCGACCTGTCGCTGCGGTTCGACCCCATCTACGAGCCGATCTCCCGCCGGTTCTACGAGAACCCGGAGGAGTTCGCGGACGCCTTCGCGCGCGCCTGGTACAAGCTGACCCACCGTGACATGGGACCGAAGTCCCTGTACCTCGGCCCGGAGGTCCCCGAGGAGACCCTGCTCTGGCAGGACCCGCTGCCCGAGGCCGAGGGCGAGACCATCGACGACGGGGACGTCGCGGTCCTCAAGACCAAGCTCCTCGAGTCGGGTCTGTCCGTGGCGCAGCTCGTGTCCACCGCATGGGCCTCGGCGTCCACGTACCGAGGCAGCGACAAGCGCGGCGGCGCCAACGGCGCCCGCATCCGCCTCGAGCCGCAGCGCGGCTGGGAGGTCAACGAGCCCGACGAGCTGGCACAGGTGCTGCGCGTCCTCGAAGGCGTCCAGCAGGAGTTCAACGACGGCGCCGGCGCGAAGAAGGTCTCCCTGGCCGACCTGATCGTCCTCGGTGGCTCCGCCGCCGTCGAGAAGGCCGCCAAGGAAGCGGGCTACCAGGTGGAGGTCCCCTTCGCCGCGGGCCGCGTGGACGCCACGGAGGAGCACACCGACGCCGAGTCCTTCGAGGCGCTGGAGCCGACCGCCGACGGGTTCCGCAACTACCACGGCAAGGGCAACCGGCTGCCGGCCGAGTACCTGCTGCTCGACCGGGCGAACCTGCTCACCCTGAGCGCCCCCGAGATGACCGTCCTGGTCGGTGGCCTGCGGGTGCTGGGCGCCAACTACCAGCAGTCCCAGCTCGGTGCCCTCACCAGGACGCCCGGCTCCCTGACCAACGACTTCTTCGTCAACCTGCTCGACCTGGGCATCACGTGGAAGGCGACGACCGAGGACCAGACCACGTTCGAGGGCCGCGACGCCGCCACGGGCGAGGTCAAGTGGGCCGGCAGCCGCGCCGACCTGGTCTTCGGATCGAACTCCGAGCTGCGTGCGCTCGCCGAGGTCTACGCGAGCGACGACGCGAAGGAGAAGTTCGTGCACGACTTCGTCGCCGCCTGGGTGAAGGTGATGAACCTCGACCGGTTCGACCTGGCCTGATCCACCGGCGTCCGGGCCGGCCCGCACCGGCCGGCCCGGACGCCCGCGGCACCGTCCGTGCCGCAGGGCGGAAAAGAGGTCGCCGCCCGGGACCGCGGGTGCTGGGATGACGTGATGCGACGTGAGACGCCCGTGCCCCTGGACCGGGGACGGTTCCCGGACGCGGTGACTCCCTGGGAGGACGAGACCTGGCGGAGCGCGGCCCTGGGCTGGGTGACGGACGCACTCACCGCACGCGGCCTGCGGCCGACGGGGGAGTGGCGGGTGCGGCTGCGGCCCTGGTCCGTCCTGGTGCGGCTGCCCGTCGAGGGGCGCGGCGCGGTCTGGTTCAAGGCGAATCCCCCCGCCAGCGCCTTCGAGGGACCGCTGACGGCCGCGCTGGCACGCTGGGTCCCGGAGCACGTCCTGGAGCCGCTGGCGGTGCACGCCGGCCGCGGCTGGTCGCTGCTGCCCGACGGAGGGCCGCTCTTCCGGGACGTACTCGACGAGGGCCCCGTCGGCCCCGAAGCCGCCGGCCCCGGCGCCTGGGAGGAACTGGTGCGTCAGTACGCCGCCCTCCAGCACGCGCTGGCCCCGCGGGCACGCGAGATCACACGGCTGGGCGTCCCCCACACACCGGTCACCGCGCTGCCCGGCTTCCTCGACCGGCTGGACGACACCCCGTTGCGGCCCGAGGACCGGGGCAGGCTCCGGCTTCTGCGCCCCCGGCTCCTGGAGTGGTGCGCCCGGCTCGCCGCCCTGGGCGTCCCGGACTCCCTCGACCACGCGGACCTGCACGACGGCCAGGCGTTCCGTCCGGCGCCGGGCAGGTTCACCTTCTTCGACTGGGGGGACGCCGTCGTCTCCCACCCCTTCTGCGGTCTGGCGGTCCCCGCCCGCCGCGCCCGCGAGCGGTACGGGCCGCAGGTCCTTCCACGGCTGCGGGACGCCTACCTGGAGCAGTGGACGGGCGCCGGCCGCTCCGGCGCGGAACTGCGGCGCGCCGTGCGCCTCGCCTGGCGCCTGAGCGCCCTGAGCCGGGCCGGGGCGTACGGCAGGCTCTTCCCCGCGTCCGGCACCGAGGTGGCCGCGGAGGGCGCCCGCTGCCTGCTGGAGCTGCTCGACGACCCACCGCTGTGAGGAGGCCGCCCGGCGGTCGTTGTCAGTGCCGGATGCGAGGCTCGGGGCCATGGATGAGGTGGAGTTCATGCGGGGCAGGGTCTACGGCGCCGACCACGACGACCCCGGGCCGCGCGCCGGACGCGTCTACGCCCAGCTGGTGGGCGGCCCCTTGGACGGCCTGCTCCTGGACGTCACGGACCTGACGGAGCGGGAGCGCGGCCGGGGCGTGACGCTGGCGACGGAGGTGGGCCGCTACGGCCCGGGCGGCCGCTCCGCGTACGGCCCGAGGCCGGACGATCCCCGCCGCTTCGACTGGCGGGGCGACGTGCCCTGACGTTCCACCGCCGCGGCACGGCGGGCGCCCGCCGTCGCGACGGCGGCCGTCGACGGGTGCCCGCCCGTCTGCGTGACCAGCGCCGCCAGCAGCCAGTCGTGCGCGGACCCGGGGGTCGGTTCCGGCCGGCGGCCCGGCGGGGTGACCACCTCGGCCACCAGCTCCCAGTAGCGGTCGAGCCGCGGGTCGGCCGCGAGCTGCCCGGCCAGCCGGCGACGGAAGTCCGGGGTGTCGCGGACCCCGTACGCGCTCGTGTACGCGCCGACGAAGCCGTCCAGCGCCTCGCCGGGACGCGGGTCCCGCCCCCGGCGCAGGTGCGGACCCGCCAGTTCGTACGCCTCCGCCAGCCCCGCGTACAGCACGGCCGCCGCCCGCGCCCCGCCCGCGCGGTGCGCCTCGGGCTGGGGCTGCCGGGTGCCCGGGCAGGGGGCGAGGGTGAGGGCGTTCAGCCGGGCGAAGGCCAGGACCTGGGCCGGGGACGGGTCGTCGGGCGGCGCGGGCACCGCCACCTCCAGGAAGGCGTCGGTCGACCGGGCCGGCATCCGCGGCGGGAGCCAGCCGCGCCAGAACCGGACCAGCGGAGCCGTGCTGGGCGGGACGGGCACGGCGCCGATCAGCCGCAGCCGGCCCGCCCGCTCCCCGGGCGGACACTCCTGCACCAGCCGCAGCGCCGCCTCCCGCCAGCGCAACGACCGCAGCTCCGAGCCGAGTTCGCGCAGCCGTCCGGCGACGGCGGCCTCCAGCGCGCCGCCCGTCATGCCCGTGCCGCCCGTCATGCCCGTGCCGCCCGTCGTGCCCGTGCCGGCCGCTCCACGCGCCGCGTTGGCCGCGTCGGTCGCGTCCTCCTCGTCGAGGATCCGGTGCACCTCGGGAACCGACAGGCCCAGAGCACGCAGGGAGCGGATCAGGCGCAGCCGGTCGAGCGCCTCGGGGCCGTACCGCCGGTGTCCGCCCGAGCTGCGGGACGCCTCCGGCAGCAGTCCGCGGTCGGAGTAGAAGCGGACGGTCTTCACGGTGACCCCCGCCCGTTCGGCGAGTTCACCTATGCCGCACAGGCCGTCGTACGACGAGATCACTTGAACCTCCCTCAGGGGGAGTTCCTACCGTACCGGCGAGCGCGGACCGGTGATCGGGCCGGCCGCGGAGCCACGAGGAGGGGCCATGACCGCGTTCATCCTGGTGTCGGGCATGTTCACCGGCACACACGTCTGGCAGGACACCGTCGCCCGCCTGACCGCCGAGGGCGCCGAGGCGTACGCCGTCGCCCTCACCGGGCTCGACGGGCCGCGCACCGGGCCGGCGGCCCGCGTCGACCTGGAGACCCACATCGCGGACGTCGTCGCGGTGATCGACTCGGCCGGCGCGGCGGGCCGGAGGATCGTGCTGGTCGGTCACGACTACGGCATCCATCCCGCACTCGGCGCCGCCGACCGCAGGGCCGGCCGCGTCGACCGCGTCGTCTGCCTGGACTCGGGCCTGCCCCGGGACGGCGCCCCGGCCCTGGCCGCCCTGCCCGACCCGTCCCTGCGCGAGCGCCTGGCCGGGGCGGGCGCGGGGGACGGCGCCGACGGCGTACTGCCGCCCCCGGCGGCCCCCGACGCGTGGCAGCGGTGGGGCAGCACCGCGGGCGTTCCCGGCGCGGCGCTCGACCGGCTCACCGCCCTCGCGGCACCGCAGCCGCTCGGCACCCTGCTCCAGCCGCTGACCCTCACCGGCGCGGTGACCTCGGTCCCCACCACCGGCGTGCTCTGCACGGCGAACGGCGCGAGCATCGACCTGGTCCAGATGATGGTGGGCTTCGGTGATCCGGCGCTGCGGGCCCTCGTCGACCCCCGGGTGACGTTCTTCGAACTGCCCACCGGTCACTGGCCGATGCTGTCCTGCCCCGACGCGCTCACTGACGTCCTGCTGCGGGCCGCGGCCGGCGAGGGACACCGGCTGACGTCCCCGGACGCCGAACCGCCCGCGCATCTGCGCCCGTTCCTGCTGGACGTGCCCGAAGTCCCCCGCGAACGGCACGGGAACGTCGACCTGCACCTCCCCGACGCCCAGGAGCCGTGGCCCGCGGTGCTGTTCGTGCACGGCGGCCCGGTCCCGGCCGAGGCCCGCCCGACCCCGAGGGACTGGCCGACCCTGACGGGATACGCCCGATGCGCTGCGGCGGGCGGAGCGGTGGGCGCGGTCGTCGACCACCGCCTGCACGACCTGGCCGACTACGAGCGGGCCGCCGGCGACGTCGCCGCCGCCGTGGAACTGGTCCGCGCCGACCCCCGGGTGGACGCGGACCGGATCGCGCTGTGGTTCTTCTCCGGCGGCGGCCCGATCGCGGCCGACTGGCTGGACGCGCCCCCGGCCTGGTTGCGCTGCCTGGCGGCCACCTACCCGATCCTGGCACCGCTGCCGAACTGGGGGATGTCCGGCACCCGCTTCGACCCGGCGCTCGCGGTGGCGAACGCCGGCCCGCTGCCCGTCGTCCTCACCCGTGCGGGACTGGAGGTCCCCGAGATCGCCGCCACCGTCGAGAAGTTCCTGGCCGCGGCCGAGGAGTGCGGGGCGGACGTCGACGTGGTCGACGTGCCGCACGGCCACCACTCCTTCGAGACCCTCGACCCGACCGACGAGTCCCGCGAGGCCGTGCGCCGCGCGATGCGGTCGGTCCTGCACCACGTCGGCCTTCCCGGCGGGCGGTGAGCGGTCGGCGGGTGGTCCCGTGCCGGGGGTGAGCGGTTGGCGGGTGGCCCTCCGGTGGCCTGCTCACCCCCCCACGGCAGGTGGCGCCCGCGGCGAGCGCGGTGACGGGGGTCGGCGTCGCCCGGGCCCGGCGGGGCGGCATCGACGAGGTCGAGGGTGTGCGAGGGGCCCGGGCGAGAGGCCGCCCTCGCGACCGGCCGAGGAGTTGGAAGGCGCCGGACCCGCCGTCGGTGTCGGTGTCGGTGTCGGTGCGCGACCTGGCTCGGGCCGGCTCCGTGCATGCCGATCCACGTCCCCAGTATTGACGTGTACGCGACGCTGTGCGTTTGATGGGAGCGCTCCCACGGTCCGCCCCCCACTCACCCTGGAGTCGCCGTGCGCACGACATCACGCCGAGCCCCGACCCGTCCGAAGCAGCCGAAGCAGCCGAAGCAAGCGAAGCAACCGAAGCAGCCAAGGCGTCACCTGGCCCGTCTGATCGCCGGGCTGGCCGCCCTGATCGGGCTGGTCGCCGCCGGCGCCCTCCACCCGGCCGCCGCCCTGGCCCGGGCGTCCGGCGTCCAGGCCACCGGCCTGCACATCGCCGACGGCCGGCTGCTGGAGGCCAACGGCAACGACTTCGTGATGCGCGGGGTCAACCACGCCCACACCTGGTACCCCGGCGAGACGCAGTCGCTGGCGGACGTCAAGGCGCTGGGCGCCAACACCGTCCGGGTCGTCCTGTCCGACGGCCACCGCTGGAGCGAGAACGGCCCCGAGGACGTCGCCGCCGTCGTCGGCCAGTGCAAGGCGAACCGGCTGATCTGCGTCCTGGAGGTGCACGACACCACCGGCTACGGCGAGGACGCCGCCGCCGGCACCCTCGACCACGCCGCCGACTACTGGATCGGCCTCAAGGACGTGCTGGCCGGCGAAGAGGACTACGTCATCGTCAACATCGGCAACGAGCCCTGGGGCAACACGAATCCCGCCGGGTGGACCGAGCCGACCGTCGCCGCGGTGAAGAAGCTGCGTGCCGCCGGATTCCAGCACACGCTCATGGTGGACGCGCCCAACTGGGGCCAGGACTGGCAGGGCGTGATGAAGGCCGAGGCCCGGACCGTGTACGACGCCGACCCCACCGGCAACCTGATCTTCTCGATCCACATGTACAGCGTCTACGACACGGCCCAGGAGATCACCGACTACCTGAACGCCTTCGTCGACGCCGGTCTGCCCCTCCTCATCGGTGAGTTCGGCGGGCCCGCCGACCAGTGGGGCGACCCCGACGAGGACACCATGATGGCCACCGCCGAACAGCTCGGCCTCGGCTACCTGGCCTGGTCCTGGAGCGGCAACACCGACCCGGTCCTCGACCTCGCGACCGACTTCGACCCCAGCCGGCTCAGCTCCTGGGGCGAGCGGATCTTCCACGGCCCCCACGGCATCGCCGAGACCGCGAAGGAGGCCACGGTCTTCGGCGGCACCCCGGGCGACACCCGGGCCCCGACGGCGCCCGGCACCCCGGCCGCCACCGCCGTCACGGACACCTCGGTCACGCTCGGCTGGGCCGCGGCCACCGACGACGTCGGCGTCACCGGCTACGACGTCGTCCGCGTCCGCGACGGCGCGGAGACCGTCGTCGCCGCCTCCACCACGAACAGCGTCACCGTGACGGGCCTCACCGCCGGCACCGCCCACACCTTCGCCGTCTACGCCCGGGACGCGGCGGGCAACCGCTCGGCCCGCTCCGCCACCGTGGACGTCACCACCGACGAGGGCGGCGGCACCCCCGGCGCCGCGTGCTCGGTGGGGTACCGCGTCGTGGGCGAGTGGCCCGGCGGCTTCCAGGGCGAGATCGCCGTCCGCAACACGGGCACCGCGCCCCTCGCTCCGTGGACGCTCGCCTTCGCCTTCGCGGACGGCCAGACCGTCACCAACATGTGGGGAGGGACCGCGGTCCAGAGCGCGGGGAAGGTGAGCGTCACCCCCGCCTCCTACACCGCCACCATCCCCGCCGGCGGCACGGTCACCCTCGGCTTCATCGCCGCCAAGGGTGCCACCAACACCGCCCCGGCCGCCTTCGGCGTCAACGGGAGCACCTGCGTCACGACGTGACCGTACGGACCACCGCCCGGCGGCGACCTGCCTGAGCCGGGCGGTACCGGCGCGGTCGCGTGAGGGAGGTCACCACGACACCTCGCGGACGCCCGCCTGGCTCCGCGGCTCGGTCGTCGCGGTGATCTCCGACCGGTGGCGGCTCGCCGAGAACGTCACCGTCAGCGTCCGCGGCCCGCTCTGGCTCGTGGTCGCCGTGAAGCCCCGCTCCGGCACCGCCGAGACCAGGCACACCCCGCCCTCGCCGAACCGCACGGTCGCCTTGCCGCCCTCGGACGACACCGTGTGGACGCCGGCACCGCCCTGCTCGCACCCCGCCCCGCCGCCCCCGCCGGCCGGGGACGGCGGGGCGGTGGCCCGGGCGGTCGGCGTCGGAGTCGGCGTCACAGCGGGCTCGGAAGGCCTCTCGCTGGTACGGGAGGGCGTCGGGCTCGGCTTCCGGCTGGTCGCCGACGGACTGGGGGAGGCCGTGGCTGTCTTCGACGGCGTGGTTTGCGGGGACCGCGGCAGCTCCTTCGGCGCCGACTGGGCGACGGGCGCGGTCGGCCGGGTGGACCCCACCACGAAGTGGATCGTGATGATGACGGCCGTGACACTGGCCGCCGTGCACGACAGCCAGATGATCAGGTAGCGCAGGAGGCGGGACACGACACCATAGTGACGGACCGGCTAACGTGCCTGCCCATGGCCTCCGTACTTGTCGTCGAGGACGACCCTGTGATCCGGGCCGCGCTGATCGAGGTCCTGACCGGACACGGCTACGCGGTCAGGACCGCCCACCAGGGTTTCGAGGCGTTGCGCGACATCACCCAGAGCCCGCCGGACATCGTCGTGCTCGACCTCGGACTGCCCGACCTCGACGGTCTGGACGTGCTGCGGATGATCCGGGGCATCTCCCGCGTACCGGTGCTGGTCGCCACCGCCCGCGACGACGAGACCGAGATCATCCGGCTGCTCAACGCCGGCGCCGACGACTACCTGGTCAAGCCGTTCTCCGGCGGGCAGCTCGCGGCCCGGCTCGCCGCGGTGCTGCGTCGCTCCGTGCCCGCCGACGTCCGGGCGGCGCGGCGGCCCGTCCTCCAGGTCGCCGACCTGCGGATCGACCCGACCGCGCGCACCGCGCACCTCGCCGGGCGCGAACTGTCCCTCACTCGCCGCGAGTTCGACCTGCTCGCCTACCTGGCCGCCCATGCCGACCAGGTCGTCTCCAGGCAGCGGATCCTCGCCGAGGTGTGGCAGCAGCCGTACGTGGAGGACCAGACGGTGGACGTCCATCTCTCCGCGCTGCGCCGCAAAATGGGGGAGAAGGCGCGAAAGCCCCGCTATCTCCACACCGTGCGCGGTATCGGCATCAAGTTGGTCAGTTCGCCATGAGACGTGCCCTCGCCGGGATCGCCCTGGCCGTCACCTCGATGGTGGCGCTGTCCTTCCTCATCCCGCTCGCCCTCCTCGTGCGCGAACAGGCCCGGGACCGGGTCACCACCGCCGCCGAGCAGCGTGCCTCGGCCCTCTCCCCGGTGCTCGCCCTCACCACCCGGCGCGCCGACGTCCAGCAGGCCGTCGCCGAGCTGGGCTCCGCCGACCAGCTCGTCGTACGCCTGCCCGACGGCGGCTTCGTCGGGACCCCGCACGCGCCCGAGGACGCGCTCGACCGGGCCGTGCGGGGGCGCGAGACGCTCGCCGTGGACACGGCGGACGGCTGGGTCTACCTCCAGCCCGTCGTCCTGCGGGGCGACCGGGTGGCGGTCGTCGAGGCGTTCGTGCCCGCCGCGGACCTCACCCGGGGCGTGGCCGCGTCCTGGGGCGTGATGGCGCTGCTCGCGCTGGGCCTGGTCGGTGGCTCGGTGCTGGTCGCCGACCGGCTCGGCGCCCGCGTCGTCCGTTCCTCCCGCGGCCTCAAGCGCGCCTCGCTCGCCCTCGGCTCCGGCGACCTGGACGTACGGGTGGAGCCTGACGGGCCGCCCGAGCTGCAGGAAGCCGGTGTGGCGTTCAACACGATGGCCGACCGGGTCGTGGACCTGCTCGCCGTCGAACGCGAGCTGGTCGCCGACCTCTCCCACCGGCTGCGCACCCCCCTGACCGCCCTCTACCTGGAGGCCGACCGGATGGGGGCCACCCCGAGCGCCCGTCGGGTCACGGAAGCGGCCGGACAGCTCGAGAGCGAGCTGGACTCGATCATCGCGGCGGCCCGTACGCCCCTGGGGGCTGGCCGGCTCGGCGGGGCGGGGCCGGCGAAACCGTGCGACGTCGCCGAGGTGGTCGCCGCGCGCCTGGACTTCTGGTCGGTCCTCGCCACCCAGCAGGAACGGTTGTGCGAGCGTTCCTTCACGCCGCGCCCGACGCCGGTCGCCTTCCCCGAGGACGACGTGGCGGCCGTCGTCGACGCCCTGATCGGCAATGTCTTCCGGCACACCCCACAGGGCACCGCCTTCAGCGTCCGCGTGGAACGGGCCGAGCGGTACGTGTTCCTCACGGTCGACGACGCCGGCCCGGGGGTGGCCGATCCCGAGGCGGCGCTCACCCGGGGCGTCAGCGTCGGCGGCTCCACCGGGCTCGGCCTGGACATCGTGGCCCGCGCCGCCCGCGCGGCGGACGGCGAACTGACGATCTCCCGCGCGCCGCTGGGGGGAGCGCGGGTGCGGGTGTCGTTCGTGCTCGCGGGCGCGGGCGGCCCGGGCCGGAGCGGGAGTGGCCCGGGCCGGAGCGGGCGGGGGAGCGGCGGGCGGTGACGACCGGCGGAACGCCGGGGTGCCGGCCGGGTGCCGCCCGGCACCGTCCCGGGTGCCGGCCGGGCCTCAGCGACTCGTGCCGAAGTTCTGGGTCCACCAGGGGCCGCCGTCTCCGAAGTGGACGCCGACGCCCAGCTCCTTGAAGGAGCAGTTGAGTATGTTCGCGCGGTGGCCGGGGCTGTTCATCCACGACTCCATCACGGAGGAGGCGTCCGCCTGCCCCCGCGCTATGTTCTCGCCCAGCGCGGACCACTGGTAACCGGCGGCCTCCACCCGGCTCGCCATGGTGGAACCGTCGGGCCCCGTGTGGGACATCACGCCGCTGCTCGCCATGGTGTCGCTGTAGTCGTCGGCGGCCCGGGTCAGCCGGGCGTTCGACGTGACCGGTGAGCAGCCCGCGGCGGCCCGCTCCTCGTTCACGAGCGCGAGGACCTGCGTCTCGGGCCCGCCGGTCCCGCCGGAACCGGAGCCTGACCCGGAACCCGAGCCCGAGCCCGAGCCTGAACCCGTTCCGGTGTCCGCGCCGCCGCCCCCGCCGCTCCCGCCGTCCGTCGAACGGTCGCCGCCGCTCTTCGCGGTCGCCCGCGCGGGAGCGCTGGACGCGGACGCGGCCGTCTTCGGGGCGGCAGCCGTCGGGCTCGCCGTCCTCGTCGGCTTCTTCCTCGGCTCCGCGCTCCGGCTGGGCGAGCCGCTCGGCGAGACGCTCGGGCTCGTCGAGGGGGACGCGAGCGCGGTCGCGCCGCCCGCCGCGGTCTCGTCGCCCGGCGTCCGCGCGGCGGCGTTCGACGCGACCCGGTCCGAGGCGTTGCCGTCCTCGCCGTCGGCGACGGCCAGGGTGATGCCGACGCCCGCCGTCACGGTGACGGCGCCGAGGACCAGCGCGGTGCCGCGTGCCGTGAGCCCGCCGCGTGGACGGGCGTGGGAGCGGGACGGACGGGCGGCTCGACGGGAACCCATGCGGCAGGACACCTCGGCTTGTCTGGCGGCTGACGGAGCCCCGTACCCGGTGGACGCGAACGCGCCCACCGGGACTGTGGGGGGTGTCCGAGAGCCTAGGACGCGTCCGGCGCCCATGGGCCGTGGGAAGGTCAACTTCAGAAAGCCTTAAAAGAGCCGCCAAAGTCCGCTGAGGAAGACAGAAGGCGTGCCGGCCCCGCCAGGGGGTGGCCGCAAGACGGAGGAGGGCGCCGGGACGGAGCCCTGGGCGCCCGGCCCGTTACGCGCTCGACGTCCGCCACCCTCGGTCCGCCCCGGGGCGCTTCAACGTGAAGAAAGGACGCGGCCGTCCGCAGGAGCCCCTCGCGTGCACCCGATGCCCCGCCGTCCCCCTGCCCGTGGCGCTTACCGCCGCGGGCGCCCGGACAGTCTGTCGGCGTGCATCCGGCAGAGCGCCGGCACACCGTCGGCGCACCCGAGGAGACCGGGACCTCCCGCCCACCGTCTCCGGGTGCGCCGCACACGGGCAAGGAGGAACGGACATGCCGTCCACCGCTGACGAACGCACCGCTGACGAACCCACCGCCGGCGAACGACAGCTGCTCGACGAACTGCGGGAACTGCTGGCCGCGACGGTCGAGGACCTGTCCGTGGAGGAAGTCGGACCGGACTCCTCCCTGAAGGACGACCTGGGCGTCGACTCGCTGGCCATGCTGGAGGTGGTCGCCGCGATCGAGGACCGCTGGCAGATCGAGGTGCCGCAGGAGGAGGCCGACCGGCTCACGACCGTGCGGCAGATCGCCGCGCACCTCGCCGAGGCCGTCGCCGCCCCCGCGGGCGGGACCGCGTGAGCCCACGGCACGCGGCCCACCCGGCGCCCGGGGAGCGGGCCGCCGTCGTCACCGGGCTGGGCCTGACGACCGCGCTGGGCGGCGACGTCCCTTCCACGTGGCGCGCCCTGCTCGGCGGCGCGTGCGGCGTCGAACGCGTCGACTTCGGTCCGCCGGACGGCCCCGCGCAGAGCTATCTCGCGGCCCCGGCGGCGGTCGACCCCGCGACGGTCCTGCCGTCCGCGAAGGCGGCGCACTGCGACCGGTCGGCGCGGTTCGCCCTCGTCGCCGCCCGGGAGGCCGTGCGCGACGCCGGCTTCCCCGAGCCGTCCGACCTCGCCGCGACCGGCTCGCGAGTGGCCGTCGTCGTCGGGGTGGGGCTGGGCGGGCTCACCAGCGTCCTGGAGCAGAACCGGCGCCTGGAGACCCAGGGCGCGGGACGGGTGAGCCCGCGCACCATCCCGCTCATGCTGCCCAACCATCCGGCCGCCGAGGTGGGGCTGATGGTGGGTGCCAAGGCCGGGGTCCACGCCCCGGTCAGTGCCTGCGCCTCAGGGGCCGAGGCCCTGGCCCAGGCCCTCGGCCTGATCCGGGACGGCCGCGCCGACATCGTGGTCGCGGGCGGCGCCGAGGCCGCGCTGCACCCGCTCACCCTGGCCGGGTTCGCGCGCCTGAAGGCCCTCTCCCGGCGTCTCGACGACCCCAAGGGGGCGTCCAGGCCCTTCGACGCCGACCGGGACGGCTTCGTGATGGGCGAGGGCGCCGGCATGCTCGTCGTCGAGAGCGCCGGGCACGCCGCCGCCCGCGGCGCCCGGGTCCACGGCCGGCTGACCGGCGCGGCCGTCACCAACGACAGCCACCACGTGGCCCAGCCCGCGCCCGGCGGGACGGGCTGCGCCGCCGCCGTCGACGCCGCCCTGCGCGACGCCGGGCTCCTCGCGGAGCAGGTCCAGCACGTCAACGCGCACGCCACCTCGACGCCGCTCGGCGACCTCGGCGAGGCCCAGGCGCTGCACAGGGTGTTCGCCAAGGGAGTGGACGACGTGGTGGTCAGCGCGACCAAGGCCGCCTTCGGGCACACCCTGGGCGCCGCCGGGGCCATCGAGGCCGTCCTCACCGTGCTCGCCCTGCGGGAGCGGACCGCACCGCCCGCGTGCAGCCTCGAACGGGTCGGCCCCGGCATCGGCCTGAACGTCGTGGGCCCCGTTCCGGCGCCCCTGCCCCCGGGACCCCTCGCGGCCGTCACCACGAGCATGGGCTTCGGCGGGCACAACGTCGCCCTCACCTTCGCCGACGCCCCCGCCGACGTCCCCGCCGGCGTCTGATGGGACACGGAGTCCGGGCCCTCGCCGACGGCACACCGCTCACCGTGCTGATGTGCCCCGGCCAGGGGGCCTACCTCCCCGGAGCGCTGCGCCACCTGCGCGACGTTCCCTCCGTCGGGGAACTGCTGCGGCGGGTGGACGCACACGCCGCCGCGCTCGGCGGCACCGCCACGCCCGTCGCCGCTCTCCTCACCGACGCCGACGCCCCCGGCCCCGACCAGCTCCTCCGGGCCGACCCCCTGGCCTTCGACGTGGCGACGTACGCGGCGGTGGTCGCCTCCGCGACCGTCCTGCTCGACCTCGCCGCGTCGCCCGTGCACGCGGTGCTCGGGCACAGCATCGGCGACCTCGCGGCGCTCACCGTGGCCGGGACCATCACCCCGGAACAGGGCGTCGGGCTGCTGCACGTCCGCGACCGGCTGCTGCGGGACGCCGCCCCGCCCCCCGCCGGCCTGCTGGCCACCGACCTGAGCGCCGAGCGCGCGGCGGACCTCCTGCGTACCGCCGGACTGCCGCAGGTACGGATCGCGGCGTGCAACGCTCCCGCCCAGACCGTCCTGGCCGGACCCGACGGCCAACTGGACGCCGCCCAGCGGGCCGTGCGGGCGCTCGGGCAGCGTGCGACCCCGCTGACCAGCCGCACCGCCTACCACCACCCCCTGCTCACCGAGGTGCGCACAGCCTTCCGCCGCCACCTGCGGTCGCAGCCCGTCGCCCGTCCCGCACCCGCCGTGTACTCGGCCGCCACGGCCCGGCCCGCCCGGACCCCGGCCGAGCTGCGCGGCGTGGCCGCCGCCCACCTCACCGAGCCCGTGGCCTTCCACCGCACGCTGCGGGCGCTGCGCCAGGAGGGCTTCACCACCTTCCTCGACAGCGGCCCCCGGGCCCTGCTGAGCGCCCTGGCCAGGGCCGCCCTGCCCGGCTGCACCGCCGCCGCCCCCCTGCGCACCCCCGCCGGCGTCGACCGCGTCCGCCACCGCCTCACCGCCGCCCTGCGATGCGCGCCCCTCCCGGCCGCGGGTTCCGCGGCCGGATCGGGGTAGGCGGAGGGGATCACGAAGGAGGAGCGACATGACGACGTACGTCATCTCGGTGCCGGGGACGTTCACCGGTACCGTCCAGGACGTCACGAAGGACGAGCTCGCCCGGGCCCTGCGCCCCGCGGACCCGCACCGCACCCACCTGGGGGACGAGGAGGACCTCGACGCCCTGTCGGTCAACGACGACGGCACCTTCACCATGCGCCTCACCGTCGAGGCGGACACCGCCGCCGCCGCGGAGGGCCGCGCCCAGGAGGTGGCGGACTCCGCCCTGCGCGCGGCGGGCCTGGACCGGGACATCGCACCGCTGGGCCCGTCGGTGGTCACCGGCATCGACTCCGACGTCTGACCCGGCCCGGCCGCGCCGGCACGGGCGCGCCGGCACGGGCGCCGCGCCGAAGCCATGAGTGGCCCGGCTCACATGGCGTACGGGAGGCGGCGCCGACACCATGGTCTCGTCACCCGGCAGGCTGAAGGGATCAACAATGTTCCGCAAGGTGCTGGTCGCCAACCGCGGGGAGAT
This sequence comes from Streptomyces sp. BK79, assembly GCF_044142145.1. Taxonomy (NCBI): domain Bacteria; kingdom Bacillati; phylum Actinomycetota; class Actinomycetes; order Kitasatosporales; family Streptomycetaceae; genus Streptomyces; species Streptomyces sp. BK79. Next base: position 317,473 of record NZ_JBHVOC010000001.1, on the reverse strand, counting down.
CGCGATCCGGGCGTTCCGCGCGGGCTACGAACTCGGCGCGCGCACCGTCGCCGTCTTCCCGCACGAGGACCGCAACTCGCTGCACCGGCTGAAGGCCGACGAGGCCTACGAGATCGGGGAGCCGGGGCACCCGGTGCGCGCGTACCTCTCCGTGGAGGAGATCGTCGCCGCCGCGCGCCGTGCGGGGGCCGACGCCGTCTACCCGGGTTACGGATTCCTGTCCGAGAACCCCGACCTGGCCCGCGCCTGCGAAGAGGCCGGCATCACGTTCGTCGGACCGAGCGCCCGGATCCTCGAACTGACCGGCAACAAGGCCCGTGCCGTCGCCGCCGCCCGCGAGGCCGGTGTGCCGGTCCTCGGATCGTCCGCGCCCTCGAACGACGTGGACGAACTGGTCCGCGCCGCCGACGACGTCGGCTTCCCCGTGTTCGTCAAGGCGGTCGCCGGGGGCGGCGGCCGCGGCATGCGCCGCGTGGAGGAACCCGCGCAGCTGCGCGAGGCCATCGAGGCGGCGTCCCGGGAGGCCGCGTCCGCCTTCGGCGACCCGACCGTCTTCCTGGAGAAGGCCGTCGTCGAACCCCGCCACATCGAGGTGCAGATCCTCGCGGACGGCGAGGGCGACGTGATCCACCTCTTCGAGCGGGACTGCTCGGTGCAGCGCCGCCACCAGAAGGTCGTCGAACTCGCCCCCGCCCCGAACCTGGACCCGGCCCTGCGGGCGCGGATCTGCGCCGACGCCGTGAACTTCGCCCGGCAGATCGGCTACCGCAACGCCGGCACCGTGGAGTTCCTCGTCGACCGCGACGGCAACCACGTCTTCATCGAGATGAACCCGCGCATCCAGGTCGAGCACACGGTCACCGAGGAGGTCACCGACGTCGACCTCGTCCAGTCGCAGCTGCGCATCGCCGCCGGCGAGACGCTGGCCGACCTCGGTCTCGCCCAGGACAACATCACCCTGCGCGGCGCGGCCCTCCAGTGCCGCATCACCACCGAGGACCCCGCCAACGGATTCCGCCCGGACACCGGCACGATCAGTGCCTACCGTTCACCCGGCGGTTCGGGCATCCGCCTCGACGGCGGCACCACCCACGCCGGTACGGAGATCAGCGCGCACTTCGACTCGATGCTGGTCAAACTCTCCTGCCGGGGCCGGGACTTCGCCACCGCCGTGGGCCGCGCCCGGCGCGCCGTGGCCGAGTTCCGCATCCGGGGCGTCGCCACCAACATCCCCTTCCTCCAGGCGGTCCTCGACGACCCGGACTTCCAGGCCGGCCGGGTCACCACCTCGTTCATCGAGCAGCGCCCGCACCTGCTCACCGCCCGCCACTCCGCCGACCGCGGCACGAAGCTGCTCACCTACCTCGCCGACGTCACGGTCAACAAGCCGCACGGCGAACGCCCCGAACTCGCCGATCCGCTCACCAAGCTGCCGCCGCTGCCCGCCGGCGAGCCCCCGGCCGGCTCCCGGCAACTGCTCGCCGAACTGGGCCCCGAGGGTTTCGCCCGCCGGCTGCGCGAGTCCTCCGTCATCGGCGTCACCGACACCACGTTCCGCGACGCCCACCAGTCGCTGCTGGCCACCCGGGTCCGCACCAAGGACATGCTCGCCGTCGCCCCGGTCGTCGCCCACACCCTGCCCCAGCTCCTGTCGCTGGAGTGCTGGGGCGGCGCCACCTACGACGTGGCGCTGCGCTTCCTCGCCGAGGATCCGTGGGAGCGGCTGGCCGCGCTGCGCGAGGCCGTGCCCAACATCTGCCTGCAAATGCTGCTGCGCGGCCGCAACACCGTCGGCTACACCCCCTACCCGACCGAGGTGACCGACGCCTTCGTGCAGGAGGCGGCGGCCACCGGCATCGACGTCTTCCGCATCTTCGACGCCCTCAACGACGTCGACCAGATGCGGCCCGCCATCGACGCCGTACGGCAGACCGGCACCTCCGTCGCGGAGGTGGCCCTGTGCTACACCGCCGACCTGTCCGACCCCGCCGAGCGGCTCTATACCCTCGACTACTACCTGCGGCTCGCCGAGAAGATCGTGGCCGCCGGCGCCCACGTCCTGGCGGTCAAGGACATGGCCGGCCTGCTGCGCGCCCCGGCCGCCGCGACGCTGGTCTCCGCGCTGCGCCGCGAGTTCGACCTGCCGGTGCACCTGCACACCCACGACACCACCGGCGGTCAGCTCGCCACCTACCTCGCCGCGATCCAGGCCGGCGCGGACGCCGTGGACGGGGCGGTGGCCTCGATGGCCGGGACGACCTCGCAGCCGTCCCTGTCGGCGATCGTCGCCGCCACCGACCACACCGAGCGGCCCACCGGCCTCGACCTCCAGGCCGTCGGCGACCTGGAGCCGTACTGGGAGAGCGTCCGCAAGGTCTACGCCCCCTTCGAGGCGGGCCTCGCCTCACCCACCGGCCGTGTCTACCACCACGAGATCCCCGGCGGCCAGCTCTCCAACCTGCGCACCCAGGCCATCGCGCTCGGACTCGGCGACCGCTTCGAGGACATCGAGGCGATGTACGCCGCCGCCGACCGGATGCTGGGCCGCCTGGTGAAGGTCACGCCGTCCTCGAAGGTGGTCGGCGACCTCGCCCTCCACCTGGTGGGCGCCGGTGTCTCCCCGGCGGACTTCGAGGCACAACCGGACCGGTTCGACATCCCCGACTCCGTCATCGGCTTCCTGCGCGGCGAGCTGGGCACCCCGCCCGGCGGCTGGCCCGAGCCCTTCCGCACCAAGGCGCTGCGCGGCCGCGGCGAGGCCCGGCCGGTGGCGGAGCTGACCGCGGAGGACCGCACGGGGCTGGCCAAGGACCGCCGGGCGACCCTGAACCGGCTGCTGTTCCCCGGACCGGCGCGCGAGTTCGACACGCACCGCGCCTCGTTCGGCGACACCAGCGTCCTGGACAGCAAGGACTTCTTCTACGGGCTGCGTCCCGGCACGGAGTACACGGTCGACCTCGACCCGGGCGTCCGGCTGCTCATCGAGCTCCAGGCGGTCGGCGACGCCGACGAACGCGGCATGCGCACCGTGATGTCCTCGCTCAACGGCCAGCTCCGCCCGATCCAGGTCCGCGACCGGTCGGCGGCCTCGGACGTCCCGGTCACGGAGAAGGCCGACCGGTCGGACCCGGGCCAGGTCGCCGCCCCGTTCGCCGGCGTGGTGACCCTCGCCGTCGCCGAGGGCGACGAGGTCGAGGCCGGCGCCACCGTGGCCACCATCGAGGCGATGAAGATGGAGGCCACCATCACCGCCCCGCGGTCCGGGAGGGTGAGCAGGCTCGCCATCAACCGCATCCAGCAGGTCGAGGGCGGCGATCTCCTCGTGCAGCTCGGCTGACCACGGTGGCGGCCCCGCACCGGGGCCGCCACCGTCGCCTCACGCCTCCTTCGGAGCCGCCTGCTGCACCACCTCGAAGGACCACACCGTGGACCCGCTCGCCGCGGGCTTCGGCCGTTCGCCGCCCTCGGCGCCACCGCCCTGGTGCGCCGCCTTCATCGGCCCCTCCATCCACGCCTGGAAGGACTCCTCGTCACGCCACCGGGTGTAGACGAGGTAGTCGTCGGTGCCCTCCACCGGCCGCAGCAGCTCGAACCACTCGAACCCTTCGGAGCTCTCCACGGCATGGGCCCGCGAGGCGAAGCGCTTCTCCAGCGTCTCGCGCTGCTCGGCGGGGACGGTCAGTACGTTGATCTTGACTACGCTCATGCCCCCATCCTGCCGCATACGGCCCTCAGCACGGCTCGCGCCAGACCCCCAGCTCCGGCGTCTTGCGCATCGACGACAGACCGAGCCTGCGGGACTCGGGGCAGAAGGCGCGGGCCGGTTCGCCGTACTCCACGTGGAAGACCGCCTTGCCGGCCGCGACGAACGGTGTGAGCCGCGCGCACTCGCCGTACTGCGCGCACTGCTCGTTGACGGCGAAGTCGAAGTCGTCGACCAGCCGCGGGATCTGCGGCAGGTCGTTCTTCAGGCCCACCGCCAGACCGCGCGCGTGGGCGATGTCCGCGATCATGCGGTTGTACGCCAGCTGGTCGTCGGCGGTGAGCGGGAAACCCGTCTCCTCGGTGTACCCCTCCACCAGGTCGGGCTCCACCGCGTCGAACCCCTTGTCGCGGCACATGTCGAACCGTCGCTCCATGATCGGCCGCAGCACGGACAGGCGGCGGATGTCGAGCCAGCGCTCCCCCCGCCAGCCGTTGGGCCCGCCGAGCACCGCACGGGGGAACGCGTCCCGGTCGGGCCGGAAGTCCTCCCAGGCACCGACGTTGACGTAACAGATCACCTTGCGGCCGGCGCGGTGCAGCCGGGCCACGTCGGCGGCGCCGTTCTCGAAGCCGTCGATGTCGTACACCGGGACGTCCGCCGACGGGTCGACCCTGCCGTCGAGCTGCCACTGCCAGGCCAGCCCGGGACGCGGCTGCCACCGCGCGGTGCCGGACGGGCCGGGTGGGGTACCGGACGGGTCGGGTGGGCCCGCACCGCCCGTCCCGGAACACCCGGCCAGCACCACGACGGCCAGCGCGGTCAGCGACGCGGCGCACGCCCGGACCCCGGCGCTCACGGCTCCGCTCCGGTCAGTACGGGCGTCAGGCCGGCCCACGGGTTGGGCGGCCCGCCCGTGACCGGACCGGAGACCGCGGCGCCGCGCTCGCGCGCGGTGCGCACGGCGAGCGGGGCGAGCGCCTCGGGCACCCCGTACACCAGGTGGCAGAACCGCTCGGGCGGCAGCCGCAGGGTCCAGTCGGGCCTGCTGAACGCCGCCACGTAGACGGACCAGGAGCCCTCGAAGGTGACGACGAGGTCGGCGAGGCGCGCGTACCCCGGCGCCGGATGCACCCCCGGGTTCAGCACGACGGGGGCCGCGCCGCGCCGGCGCAGCCCGCGCACCAGCGCCCGGTAGGCGGGCAGTTCCGTCGCCGCCGAACTCACCCGGTCCAGGAAACACCCGTCGGCCCCGTACCACTCCCGGTGCCGCAGGGCGTCCTCGGCGACCTCGTCCGCCGGACGGGTGCCGTAGTCCGTGTCGACGTAGCCGAGCAGACGGGCACCGGCCGCCCGCAGCGCGCCCGCCGCCGAGACGAAGGCGGGGTCGGGTGAACCGCCCGGCCCGTTCGCCGGGTTGATGACGACCCCGTAGGTGCGGTCGGCCGCCGTGATGAGCCGGTGCCAGGAGCCCGGGTCCTCGGCGGGGTGGACGTACAGCGGGATCAGCAGGCTCACGTCGGGCGGCCGCCTTCCCGGACGGGGGACGGTGGACGGGCACCGGCCGACCACAGCGCGGCCAGCGACTCGTCCAGCGAGTACGACGGCCGCCAGCCGAGGGCCGACCGGGCGGCGGAGATGTCGGAGCACTGCCAGGAGACCCGCCCCGAACGGGCGGACCCGGCGCCCTCCTCCTCGATCCGGCCGCGGAAACCGGCGGTGTCCGCCAGCGTCCGCACCACGCGCCGCACCGGGACCGCGTCACCGCCGCCGACGTTCAGCAGCCTCGGCAGCGGGCCGGGCGCGGTGACCGCGCGCTCGACCGCCCGCGCGACGTCGCGTACGTCCACGAAGTCCCGGTGGGCCGAGAGGTCGCCCAGCCGGAGCACGGCGTCGGGGTCCGTGCCCGCCTCGCGCAGCAGGGCGCCGACCCGGCCGGGCAGCCCGGAGGCGGGCGCGCCGGGCCCCACCGGGTTGCCGACCCGCAGGACCACCGCGTCCAGTCCGGACGCGGCCACGGTGACGGTGCCGGCCAGCTTGGTGGCACCGTAGGCCGTCTGGGGCCGGGTGGCCGCCGACTCCGCCACGCGGACCCGCTGGGCGCCCGGCCCGTACTCGGCGGCCGAACCGAGATGGACCAGACGGGCCCCGGGGTGTGCCAGGCGCAGCGCCGCGCACAGCACGGCCGGGCCGCGGGCGTTGGCTTCGGCGAGGGTGACCGGGTCGCCGCCGGTGGCACCCGCGCAGTTGACGACGGTGTCGACGGCCGCCGACACCAGTGCCCCCGCGAGCCGGTCGGCCGGGTCGGTGGCCAGGTCGACGGGCACGTCGGCGCCCGGGGAGCGTCCGCCGCCGAGGACGTGCGCGCCGGGCAGGGCGCGCAGCCGCTCGGCGACATGGCCGCCCAGGTAGCCGGTGAAACCCACAACGAGGATGCGCATGCGGTGCTCAGGCTCCCTTGAGCAGCAGGGACTTGCGGCTGGTGAACTCCGCGTTGGCCCGGTCGTAGTCGTCCGGACGGCCGATGTCGAGCCAGTAACCGTCGAACTCGTAGGCGTGCGGGGCGTTGCCGGACTTGAGCAGGTCGAGCACCAACTCGTCGAAGCCCAGGGGCAGTCCGGCCGTATAACCCTCCAGCGTCGACCGGGACAGGCCGTACACGCCCATGGAGACGCGGTAGTCGATGCTGGGCTTCTCGGTGAAGGCGACGACCCTGCTCGCGTCGGTGGTCAGGACGCCGAAGTCGATGTGCACCTTCCTGGCGTAGGTGGCGATGGTCAGGGCGGCACCGGAGTCGCCGTGCCGGCGCAGTACGTCGGCGTAGTCGAGGTCGGTGAGGATGTCGCCGTTCATGACCAGGAAGTGCTCCGGCAGCCGCTCGCGCATCGTGAGCAGCGGCCCCATGGTGCCCAGCGGGCTCTCCTCGGTGGAGTAGTCGACGGTCAGGCCCCACTGGGAGCCGTCGCCGACGTAGGCGCGGATGATCTCGCCGAGGTGTCCTATGGCGATGGTGCAGCCGGTGAACCCGGCCGCGGCGAGCTGGCGCAGCACGATCTCGAGGATGGCGTGCTGGTCGCCGATGGGCACGAGCGGTTTGGGCAGGGCCGTGGTGTAGGGCCGCAGCCGGACGCCCTTGCCTCCGGCCAGGATCACTGCGTGCATGAGGTTCCCCCCTCGGTTCACGTGCCGGTCGTGGTCAGATGTTGTAGATGCCGGTCTTGTAGCGGGCCAGGTTGGCCGGGTCGCGGAAGAACTCCACCGTGCGCGCCAGGCCCCGCTCCAGGTCGTGCCCCGGGCTCCAGCCGGTGGCCTCCCGCAGCCGGGTCGCGTCCGCGACCAGCCGCATCACCTCGGAGTTCGCGGGCCGCAGCCGCCGCTCGTCCTCCCGTACGTCCAGGGCGGTGTCCATCACCTTGCCGATGAGCGCCACCAGGTCGCCGACGGAGATCTCGCCGCCGGTACCGGCGTTGAACGTGCGGCCCACCACCCGCTCGGCGGGCGCCGTGCCCACCGCGAGGAACGCCCGCGCGGTGTCCTCGACGAAGGTGAAGTCCCGGGTGGGGCGCAGGTCGCCGAGGGTGATCGTGCGTTCGCCGGCCGCGACCTGGCCGATGACGGTGGGGATCACCGCGCGCATGGACTGCCGGGGACCGTAGGTGTTGAAGGGCCGCAGGGTCACCACCGGCGTGTCGAAACTGGCGTGGTAGCTGTCCGCCAGCCGGTCCCCGCCCGCCTTGGACGCGGCGTACGGCGACTGGGTCTGGATCGGGTGGTCCTCCGTGATCGGCACGGTGCGCGCGGTGCCGTAGGTCTCGCTGGTGGAGGTGTGCACGAGCCGGGGCGTGCCCTGGGCGCGGACCGCCTCCAGGACGTTCAGCGTGCCGGTGACATTGGTGTCCACGTAGCTGTGCGGCGCCTGGTAGGAGTACGGGATGGCGATGAGCGCGGCCAGGTGGTAGACGCAGTCGGCGCCCTCGACGAGGCCGCGCACCGAGCCCGGGTCACGGACGTCGCCGAGGACGATCTCGACCTGGTCGAGGACCTCCGGGGCGAGGGTCTCCAGCCAGCCGTACGACGAGAAGGAGTTGTACTGCGCCATGGCCCTCACCCGGTGTCCGGAGGCGACGAGCGCCTCGGTGAGGTGGGAGCCGATGAATCCCTCGGCTCCGGTGACGGCGGCAAGCGGTGAGGCGGTCACGCGGGGTCCTTCCGGTCGGTGGGTGGTGGGGTCGGTGAGGTGGTGTTCGGTGGGGCGGTGGACGACGGCCGGGAGCGGGAGGCGGCCGGCCGGGCCGGTGGCGGGCCGGTTCCGCCGCGGCGTCAGGCATGGGCCGCCGGCCGGCCCAGCATTCGCAGCGCGCACACGGTGAGGCAGAGGGCCGCCGCGCCGCAGCACAGCGGCAGGGCGGTCGCGGCGCCCGGTGGCAGCCCGGCCAGGGCGACCGCGCCGGCGCCCGCGGCCGCGGCGAGGCACAGGGCGGCCGGTGGCCAGGCCACGCCGAACGCCTGGAGGAGCAGGGAGGTCCACAGGGCCGCCGCGAGCGGCAGCAGCGTGACGGGTTCGGCGTCCACCAGCAGCGCCGCGGGCACCAGCGGACCGAGGTACGCCAGCAGGCAGCCGGCGAGGACGGCGGCCGAGCGCCGACGGAAGCCGGCCGGGGTGGCGGTGGCCCGCAACGCCGCCACCGACAGCCCCCGGTAGCGGTACAGCAGCCACTCCGCCGGGCCCATGCTCAGGGTGAGCACGATCACCGCCCACGGATGCTGACGGCCCGCCAGGAACACCAGCGATCCGGCGGCCAGCCCGAACAGGCCGTACGGCAGCGAGCGGACCAGCGGCGGTCGGGCGGCGTCCGCCACGGGCGGGACCGTGCGGGTGGCGCGCAGTGCCCAGCCCGCCGCGGCGAGCGTGCCCAGCAACGACAGCAGCGGCAGGCCCGCCCGCAGCACGGTGCCGGGCTCCCACCACGGCAGCGTCGCCGCACCGGCGATCACCGGCCCGAGGGCGGCCAGCAGCAGCCGCTCCCGGCCCAGCACGAGGAGCACACCGGCCGCCGCGAGGTATCCCGACTGGGCGGTCACGGCCACCGCGGCCGGCCCGGACCCGGCGAGCGGCACCCCGGCCGCGGTCGCCGCGAGCGCGCCCGCGGTCGCTCCCTTGAGGAGGGTGCGGCCCGCCTCCCGACGGCCGGTGGCCAGGCGCAGGTACGCGCGGTGTCCCAGCGCCTGGTTCCAGGCCCAGGACAGGAGCCCCGCCACCACCAGCGCCCGCACCACGCCGTGCTGGTCCAGCAGCCGGCCCGCCAGCGCGTAGGCGAGCCCCGGCAGCGCGAACAACGCCCCGCGCAGCGCGCACCGCACGTGGTCGGGCCGCCAGGGGTCGGCCGGGCGCGGCGGGTCCGGGAAGGTGCGCGGTACGCGTTCGTAGAGGGCTGTGGCCAGGGAGAAGAGATCGGAGTGCCCGTACCGTTCCCGGATCACCTCGCCGGTCAGCCCCTCGGACTCCAGCAGTGCGGCCACCTCATAGGGATGGACGGCGGGCGCGATCCGGTCGGCCAGTTCGGCGGCCAGCCGGTCGACCGCGTCGCCCCGGGCGCCGTGACCGGGGCGGACCAGGGCGAGCGTGTGCTGGTCGGCAGGGAACCCGGAAACGGCGGAGCGTGGGCCGGCGAGGCGCAGCGCCAGTGTGTCCTGCTCCGCGCCGCCCGGTTCCAGCGCCATGGGCCCGCTCATCCGGTCGCACTCCTCACCGGCGTCGGTGCCGCGCCCGCCGACGCGAGGGGGTCCCGCGCGACGGCGCTCGCGGGTGCCGCCGTACCGCCGAACGCGGACAGCTCCAGGTAGACGGAGCGGAAGGTGTCGATGGTCTGGCGGAGGGTGAACTGCTCGATCACGCGGAGCCGGGCGGCCTCGCCCATGGCCCGGCGCCGCCGCGCGTCGCGCAGCAGTTCCAGCGCCGCGGCGGCCATGGCGGCCGGATCGCGCGGCGGCACGACCAGGCCGGTGTCGCCGACGGCCTCCCGGACCCCGCCGACGTCCGTGGACACGGTCGCCCGGCCGCACGACATGGCCTCGATCAGGGTGAAGGGGAAGCCTTCGCTGATGCTGGAGAGCATCACGACGTTGCCGGCGGCGTACGCGTCCTTGATGTCCTCGACCCGCCCCTCGAAGGTCACCGCGTCACCATGGCCGAGCCGCGCCGCCAGCGCCTCGCAGCGCTCCCGGTAGGCCTCGCCGCCGCGCGGGGTGCCGCCGAACAACCGCAGCCGGGCGGCGGGCAGTTCGGCCCGCACCAGGGCGAAGGCGCGGATCAGGGTCTCCAGGTCCTTGATCGGGTCGACGCGTCCGGCCCAGCTGAGCACGGGCTCGGCCGGTTCGGGCCCGGCGGGCGGGAACGCGGCCGGGTCGACGCCGTTGTACACCGTCCGTATGGACTCCGGGGCGGCGCCGCCCTGCTCCTCCCACAGCCGGTTGTAGCGGTTGCCCGGGGTGATCAGGGCGGCCCGGCGGTAGGTCTCCTCGGCCAGCAGCCGGAAGAAGCCCAGCAGCAGCGCCTTCACCGGCCAGCGGTAGGGGGCGGTGCGGTAGCCGAGGTAGCGCTCGCGCAGGTAGACGCCGTGCTCGGTGAGCAGCAGCGGCACGCCGTCGCGCTCCAGCCCCGCCAGTCCGGGCAGCACCGCCACGCCGCCGCTGACCGCGTGCGCCACGCCCTGCTCCGGGTACGGCGCGGCCAGCGGCCGCAGGGCGTGCTCGAGCAGCGCGGTCGCGGTCACCGCGTCGTGCAGGGTGGGCCGGGCCTCGCGCACGGCCAGGCCCGGCCGGTTCCAGACCGCGGTCAGGATGGCGATCGCCCGGTCCCCGCGCAGGAACGGGCTGAGCCGGCCGTCGGCCGCGGCCCGTGCCAGCCGGTACAGGGCGGGGCCGAAGCCGTCCTCGGCGCGCGGGTCGAGCAGCGCGGTCACGAAGCGCTCGTAGGCGGAGGCGAGCCGGTTGCGCTCACGTCCGTGAGGCGGGCGTCCCTCGGGGGCCGGGCCCCACATGGGGACGGAGACGACCCGGGAGACGTGTGCGGGGATGTCCCAGACGAGCGGTTCGCGCCCCGTGCCGGTGACGGCCGTGACGTGGAAGTCGAGGTCGGGCATGCCGGTGACGAGTTGGTCGCACCAGACGCTCACGCCGCCGTGACTGTGCGGGTAGGTGCCTTCGGTGAGCAGGGTGACGCGCGACGCGCCGGAGCGTCGCGCGCCGTGGGAAACGTGCATGGATGTGCTCCACGGCCGAGGTGTGGGCTGATCGTGCGGGGTGAGCGGACCTGCGGTGGTGAGGTGGCGCTCAGCGCTCGGCGCCGTACGGCACCGGATCGCTCACCCCGGCCGGTACCCGGGTGCGGGGCGCGGTGGAGGGCGCGGCGGCCGGGGCGCCGGGCTCGGCCGCCGGGGAGGGCGCTTCGGCCGTGGACGGCAGGGTGAGGCCGAGCGTGCCGCCGGCGGTGGCGGTCCAACCGGAGAGCGCGCCGGCGTAGGCGTCGCCGAAGGCCGCGTCGCCGCGCAGGGTGCCCGCGGGCATCGTCGCCGTCACGGCCACGCCCGCCGGGGCCTGGACGGTCACGGCGTCGCCGACGCGGTACGCGGTGACCTGGCCGGCGTCGACCGCGCTCCGCCAGGCGGCGCGGCGCCGCATCTCGACGCCGATGTCCTCCATGCGGAGGTTCACCACCGGCGTGCTGTCGGCGAACAGGTCCTCGTAGCCGCCCAGGACGCCGTCGAGGACCGGGTAGGCGATGCGGTCCTCGGCGAGGTTGGACTGGTGGATGAAGTGCGGCTTGGGGTCGTTGGAGAGCACGTGCCCGAGTGCGATGCGCGTCTCCAGCGGCACGATGTGCCCGGCGTAGCCCGTCGCGGTGTCCAGCGGTGCGGGCAGGCAGGTGGAGGTGGCCGGGTTGTCCTCGCAGATGCCGCTGCCGCCCTGGGCGCGGCTGGTGTAGATCCAGTTGTACTCGTCGACCTGCTCGGCCGCCCGGCCGGCGTTGTAGAAGACGTTCATCGGGTAGCGGGAGACGGTGGTGGCGCTGCCGACCTGCCGCTGCACGGGGTCCCGGGAGTTGTCCGAGGCGAGCCAGGCGATGCCGTTGTCCGCGAGGGCGGGGCCCAGATTCGGATTGTCCACGGGCTGTTGCGGGGTGACCTTCAGGCCGGAGTGCTCACCGGTCACCAACTCGTCCTGCTCCAGCGGCAGTCCGGCCGTCTCGCCCCAGACGCGGTTGGTGGCGATCTCGTCGGCGATCTCGTTCCGGCTCACCCACCGGGTGCTGCCGTCGGGACCGGTCGCGCACTTCCACGGGACCACGCTGACGTCCTGGACGCAGCCCAGGAAGGCGTGCGTGTAGGTGTGGTTGACCCAGCGGAAGTCGTTCCGGGCGGCGATCAGCTTGTCGGCGAGCGGGTCGGCGCCGTCGTTGTCCTGGCGGTGGTCGACGCTGCCGGAGCCGTTGTAGGCCATGTCGAGGGTGAAGTTCCGGCGGTCCTGCCAGGCGGTGGCGTGGTCGACGTCGGCCGGGACCATGCGGATCGGGTCGGGTGTGCCCTCGCCCGGCGGGCAGTCCACGTCGCCGGGGGTGCAGTTCAGCTCGGTGTCCCAGCGGTCGTCGGCCGCGAACACGTCGTCGACGTGCACGGCGAAGTAGTTGCGGTCGGCGCCGAGGTGGACCCCGCTGGTCATCCACTCCACGATGCCCCGGGCGAGCAGGCGGAACTGCTGCTGGTGCTGGTTGTAGACGAAGGTGACGACGAGTTCCCGCCGTCCGTCGTGCCGGTACTCGCCCACCAGGGAGCCCTTGGTCGCGCGCCCGGGTATCGCCGCCTGGACGTACGGCACGAAGTCGGCCCCCGGCGCGGGCGCCGACAGGTAGGCGTAGGACTCACCGACGGTGGGGGAGTTGTCCTCGAACGGGACTGCCCCGTCCAGGTACCCGAAGGGCCCGGCCAGCCCGGCCCGCGTCACCTCCGCACGCACGCCGTCGACGCTCCCCGCGTACCCCGCCCCGACCGCGTACTGGAGTCCGACCTCGGGGCGCGCGTAGGTGTAGGCGTCCACCTGGGGTATCGCGTAGGTCCGCTCGTAGGCGGTGAGGGCGGTCATCTCGGCGGAGTTCGCCGGGAAGGGGTTGTCGTTGGGCAGGACGACGGCCTGGAACCTGGCGCGCGGCCGTCCGTCCACCGTGTCGGCCAGGAACCCGGCGTCGATCACGGGGCGGCCGGCGTCCTGGAGGTCGACCTCCGTGTACGGCGTGCCCGCGGTCTCCAGTTCGGCGGCGATGGCGTCGGTGGCCGGCCCCCCGTCGCTCACGACCAGCACGCGCAGGTCGATGCGCGGGGCCGGGGCGTCGGCCTCGGCCGGACCGGCCGACAGGCAGAGTGACGCCGTCAGCGCGCCCACTGCGAGCGCCGTAGTGCGAATGGTCCGCTTCATGCGGTGAGATTTCCTCCCCCGGGCAGGGGTGGTCGGGCTCCTGCCGGAGCCGGCCCCTCCCCGTGACCACGCCGTCGCCCCCCTGAGACGCCGGTCGTCGACGTTTCCGTCGCGTCACATAGTGAGGCGCGTGTGGAGCTTTTGTGTGCCTGCTGCGGAACTTGACGGAAAAGCGCATGTGTCCGTTCACCCGGAACGGGCGTCGCCGTGAGCCGTCGGCGCGTGCCGGACGTGGCCGGGCGTGCCGCGCCGGCGTGCCCGTGTACTGCGGGAACGGGCGGAGGCGAACGTGGAACCACGGCCTCCGCGGCGCATCGCCGTCAATGGTCTCGACCAGGGCGCCGGCCGGGGCCGGAGCGAGATCAGGTCACCCCAGGCTTCCGTCGCGCGGACGCCGTCCGGCCCGTGGGGGCCGGACGGCGTCGGTGCTCAGGGCGCGGGAGTGGGGGTGGTCAGGCGCACAGGACGCGGGTCTGGGGCGTGTAGACCGGGCCGCCGTTCACGCTCGTGCTGTCGCTGAACTCGGCGTAGTAGTACGAGTAGAACCCGATGTTGCCGTTGCAGCCCGAGTCGGCGCCGACCTGCAGGGTGAGGGTGACGGTGCGGCTCTGGCCGGGCGGGATGGTGGCGCCGTAGTTGGTGCCGAGGTTGGCGGGCCCGGTGCCGTCGCACGGGACGGCGCCGGCCTCCGACGCCAGGCTGCACCCGGTGAAGCTGTACTTGAGGTCGGGCCGCTGGGTGGTCAGCCAGGTCGGGTCGATCGTCTGGTAGACGAACCAGATGTCGTACGTCCGGTTGTTCTTGATCGTCATCGACAGGTTCACCGTGCCGCCGGGCGTGGTGGTCGCCGTGTCGGTGGCGAACGTCAGCTCCGCCGGGGCGGGGTCGGCGGCGCTCGCGGAGGGCGCCAGGCCGAACAGGGCGAGGGCGAGGGCGATGATCGTGGCGAGGCCGAAGCGTCTCGTTCGTGTGGATCGCATGGCCCGGGAGACTAGGCACGGCTCCGGCGCACCGTCTGTACCGTGCGGAACGGCGTGAACACGGCTCGGCCGGAAGTGTGCGTACCGTGAAGGATGCGTGAGGGTGCCGTCACATACGGTGCCCGGCCGGCGTTCGCGCACGACAACGCCCGGGTGTGCCCGGGGCGTTGCCCGATCGCCCGGGGTGCTGTCCGGGGCCCGCGCGTCCCGACGGCAATGGCGGATTCCGGGCGCCCGTCGAGAGGGTGCGCGGGCCGGCGTGACACCCGCGCGGCCCGCGCCGCCCCACGACCGGCCGCAGGTCACGGGCCGGGTCCCCTCGGGCGGCGCCGCGTCCGCCGCCGACGGCAACGCGTCCGGCGGGTCGTGCCGCCGCCCTCGGGTGCTCGGGAGTCACATCAGGCACGGGTGGAGCGGAAGGCTCCTGCTCGCGCCGCCGCCGCCGCGGCGTCGGCGGCCCGGTCCGCGGCCGCCTCGTCCAGGGGCTCGCCGGTGGTGAGCAGGCGGTAGTACAGAGGGGCGGAGACCGCGCGGATCACCTCGCGCGTGTCGGTGCCGGCGGGCAGTTCGCCGCGCTCGACGGCCTGACGGGCGCAGGGCTCCCACTCCGTGACGCGGACGTCGTAGAAGCGGTGGAGCGCGGCGGCCGTCTGCGCGTCACAGGTCGCGGCGGCGATCACCGCCTTGAAGAGCGCTCCTTGGCGCGGGTCGGCCAGGGTGCGCGCGACCAGCCGGGCGTTCGCGCGCAGGTCGTCGAGGAGGGTGCCGGACTCCGTGCGGGGCAGTGACTGCTCGGCCATGTCCGCGAGCAGGTCCGCGACCAGGGTGGCCGGGGTTCCCCAGCGCCGGTACACCGTGGTCCTCCCGACCTCGGCGCGCCGGGCCACGTCGGCGAGGTCGAGGCCGGCCAGGCCGTGTTCGGCCAGGGCGTCTCCGGCCGCCCGCAGGACGGCGGATCGCACGCGCGCGGTCCTCCCGCCCGGACGGACGGTGCCCGGCCCGATGTCTTCGGACGTCATAACGGTACTCCGGTTCCATTAAGGAGGGGGTTGCTGTTACTCTGGAGCCATCTTAACGGAACGGAAGTCCCGTTAATCGTTGCCGTCGCGCGCCGCACACCACCGGGGCGGACGGCCGGAGGAGGGGAAGCGGTCATGGAATACAGGAGACTGGGAGCGTCCGGGCTCATGGTCCCGGCACTCAGCTTCGGCGCGGGCACGTTCGGCGGGCGCGGAGAGCTCTTCGGCGCCTGGGGCACCACGGACGAGTCCGAGGCGCGCCGCCTGGTCGACATCTGCCTGGAGGCGGGGGTGACCATGTTCGACACCGCCGACGTCTACTCCGGCGGAGCCTCGGAGGAGGTGCTGGGCGCCGCCGTGAAGGGCCGGCGCGACGAGGTGATCATCTCCACCAAGGCCGGCCTGCCGACGGGCGACGGGCCGATGGAGGCGGGAACCTCGCGGGCGCGTCTGATCAAGGCCGTGGAACAGGCCCTGCGCCGGCTGGGCACGGACTACATCGACCTCTTCCAGCTGCACGCCTTCGACGCCGGGACCCCGGTCGAGGAGGTGCTCTCCACGCTCGACGACCTCGTCCGGGCGGGCAAGATCCGCTACACCGGGGTCTCGAACTTCAGCGGATGGCAGCTGATGAAGTCCCTGGCCGACGCGGACGCGCACGGACACCGGCGCTACGCGGCCCACCAGGTCCACTACTCCCTCGTCGGCCGGGACTACGAGTGGGAGCTGATGCCACTCGCCCTCGACCAGGGCGTCGGAGCCGTCGTGTGGAGCCCGCTCGGGTGGGGACGGCTCACCGGCCGGATCCGCCGCGGCCAGCCCCTCCCGGCCGGCAGCCGGCTGCACGCCACGGCCGACTACGGCCCGCCCGTGGCGGACGAGCTGCTGTTCCGCGTGGTCGACGCCCTCGACGCCGTCGCCGAGGAGACGGGCCGGAGCGTCCCGCAGATCGCCATCAACTGGCTGCTGCGGCGTCCCACCGTCTCCTCGGTCCTCATCGGGGCCCGCAACGAGGAACAGTTGCGGCAGAACCTCGGCGCCGTCGGATGGACCCTGACCGAGGACCAGGTGGCGAGGCTCGACGCCGCGAGCGCCACCACGGCCCCCTACCCGTACTTCCCCTACGAGCGCCAGGAGGGCTTCGCCCGTCTCAACCCCCACCCCCTGCGCGCGGGGGCGCCGCGAGGCTGATCCGGCGGGTCCGGCGGAGCGGCACTGTCAGTGCCATGGACAAGAATGTGGGAAAAGCGAGATCAACACCGGCCGGAGCGGGTAGGCGGTCTCGAGTCCCCTGTCCCGGAAAGGCTCCAGCAGATGCCGCTTGCCGCCGTCCCTGCACCGACCGCCGAAGCCCGTGCGACCGGCCGACGCGGGCACCGCCCCGGTCGCCCGCTCAGCCCGGCCGAGGCCGCCGTCCTGCGGATCGTCGCCGACGCGCGCACGCCCGTGTTCGTCACCGTGCGCGAGGGCGGCGGGCGCAGGTACAGCTACTGGCGGCCCCTGGACTCCACCACCGGCAGGGGCGGCTGCTACGCGGCGCTGCCCACCGCCGAGTGCGACGCGCTGCACGCCGCCGGCCGGATCACCCTCGGCGAACCGGTGACCGACCCGGCCAGGACCACCTACCGGGTCACGGCCGTCCGTACGCCCCCGGCCGCCCCGGCGCGTGCCGTGCGCCCCGTGCGCCCCCTGCGGGACCGGGCGTACGCGGCGTGAGCCGGGAGCGGGAGAGTCCGATGGAAAAGGGTGAGGAGACGGGGATGACCGAGGAACAGGACGCCGGCGCCGAGCGCACGGAGGACGACCTCCTGAAAGGGCTGCGGGTCGACGAACGCAGGCCGGAGAAGCCCATCCTGCTCGACGCGGAGGGCAGCCCCATCGACACCTGGCGGGAGAACCATCCGTACGACCGCAAGGTGCGCAGGTCCGAGTACGAGAGGCAGAAGCGGGTCCTGCAGATCGAGCTGCTCAAGATGCAGCGCTGGGCCAAGGACACCGGGCAGCGGATCGTCGTCGTCTGCGAGGGCCGCGACGCGGCCGGCAAGGGCGGCACCATCCAGCGCTTCATCGAACGCCTCAACCCCCGCGGTGCCCGCGTGGTCGCGCTGGACAAGCCGACCGAGCGGGAGGCGGGGCAGTGGTACTTCCAGCGGTACGTGGCCCACCTGCCCGCCCGCGGGGAGATCGTCTTCTTCGACCGCTCCTGGTACAACCGCGCCGGTGTCGAGCGCGTGATGGGCTTCTGCACGGAGGCCGAGTACCAGCAGTTCCTCCAGCAGGCGCCGCTCTTCGAGCGCATGCTCACCGACGACGGCATCCTGCTGGTGAAGTTCTGGTTCTCCGTCTCCCGGGCCGAGCAGCGTACGCGCTTCGCGATCCGCCAGGTCGACCCCGTGCGCCGCTGGAAGCTGTCGCCGACGGACCTCTCCTCGCTGGACCGCTGGGACGACTACACCGCGGCCAAGGTCGACATGTTCCGTGCCACCGACACCTCCCACGCGCCGTGGACGGTGGTCAAGAACAACGACAAGCGCCGAGGCCGCCTGGAGGCCATGCGCAGCCTGCTGGACCGCTGCGACTATCCGTCCAAGGACCACGAGGCCGTGGGCCGGCCCGACCCGCTGATCGTGGGCGCCGCCGACACCCTGCTCGAACCCGGCGAGGAGTCCGCCGACCTCTCGCCGACACCCCTGGCCGGGCAGGGCGGCAGCCCGGGAACGCACCCGGATCAGACGGACTGACCCCGGCCCCCCGGACGCCCGCCGACGGTGGCGCGCGTCCGGGGTCCGCGGCGGGGATCAGTGCTCCAGCGGCGCCCGGAGCGCGGGATCCGACGCGGCCCGCCACGCCTCCGGCAGCTCCCGCTGCCGTTCGTCGGCCCTCGCCCGTTCCCGGCCGTGCAGCAGGCCCCAGGTGAACGCCGACTCCCCGGCCCCGTGCGCCGCGACCCCCAGCCCCCGCAGCGCGTCCTGGGCGACGACGGCGTCCTGGTGGTCGCCGAGCACCTTCTGCACGCCCTTGGCGCGCTTGCCGAGGCGGGCGACGGGCTTGCCGAGCGCGGGACGCGCGGCCTCCGTCGCGTAGCGGACCTTCTTGGCGGCCTTGCGCGCCTGGTGCAGGGCCGCGTCCCGGGACTGGCCGGGCGGCTGCTCCAGCGCGTGGTCCATGCGCCCGGCGAGGCGGTCGTACTCCTTGAGCACCGCCTTGGCCATGACCCGGGCCGGCTTCTTCGCGGCCTTGGCGCGCAGCGGCGGCCGGGCGGCCAGGCCGTCCAGCGCGTCCAGGAGCCGCAGGTAACGCGACGAGGCCAGAGCCTGACGCGTCCGCGTCCGCGTCTCGTCGGCCCGGGAGACGTCCCACACCCGCAGGCGGGCGGCGACCGGCCCCAGTACCAGGTCGCCGGGCAGGTCCTCCAGCGCGGCGCCGATGCGTTCGCGCAGCACCTCCTGGTCCCGTTCGACCCCCAGCTCGCCCGCCAGCCACCGCAGTTCCGCGCGCACGGGATCGGTGACCCGCCGGTCGAGAACCGACCGGTACGAGCGCAGGCAACCGCGCAGCCGTCGGCAGGTGACCCGCATCCGGTGCACCGCGTCCGGCACGTCGCGGCGCACCGCCGGGTCCCACGCCACCAGGGCGTCCACCTGCTCACGGAGGTACGTGTGCAGGTACGCGCCCGCGGAGCCGGGGACCACCTCGGGAGGCGACCGCCGTGCCTCCTCGGCCCGGCCCCCGGTCTCCCGCAGGGCCCGGGCGAGCTTGGACGGGCTGCCGGACCGGGTGAACCCCTTCTTGCGGAGCTTCTTCTCGACGGCGTCCAGCAGCCCGGCGGGCGCCCCGTCGGCGAGTTCGACCTCCAGCTCGGTCCACTCGGCGCGCCCGCCGCCCGCCGGCAGCGCCTTCGCGCGGACCTCGTCGACGCTCAGCTCGGCGAGCACCCTGCCATCGGCGTCACGGAGGTGCCGCACGGCACGGGTGGACCGTATCCGTACGACCGGACGCAGTTCCGCGCCCCGGGTGCGGGACAGGACCAGCTCGCGCAGCTCCCGGGGCACCTCGTCCGACAGCTCGGCCCGCACCTCCTCCCGGCTGTCGGTGCTCAGCGGCAGCTTCAGGTGCCAGCCGGCGTCCGGCCCGCCCGTGCGGCGGCGCAGCGTGACCGACGCGCCGGCCAGTCGCAGGTCGGCGGTGTCGTGGTACACCGCGTCCAGTTCCTCGGGGCCGGCCCGGGTGACCGAGGCGACGGGGCCCGTACCGGTGAGGTCCGGCACGCCGACGGCACCGGGGGAGGACGGCTCGTACTTCCGCTCTGTCTCACGCTTCGACTGGGTCATGATGTGTCCCTGGTCGCTGAGGGCGGGATCAAACCCCGTTCGCCGGGAACGATGCCGCTCGCGGGCTCCGCCGGCGGCTCCGGCGGCCGACTCCAGTCTGCGCGGCGCCGGACGACCGTGCCATGGCCGTCCGGCCGTATGACCCACCCACAGGTCCGGGCCCGTGCCGGCAGGCGCTATCCGCCCGCGCCGAGCCAGGGCCCCGGATCGGCGTAGTACCCGTCCAGGACGACCTCGAAATGGAGGTGGGGCCCGGTGGACAGGCCCGTGGAGCCGACCCGTCCGACCGGGGTGCCGGCCTGCACCGCCTGGCCCACGGCGGCCTCCAGCGACGACAGGTGGCTGTAGGTCGTCTCCAGGCGCTTGCCCTCGATGGTCCCGTGATCGATCACGACGCGGTTGCCGTACGCGGTGGTCGGCGCGGCGAACACGACGCGGCCCCGCCGGGCGGCGGCCACCGGCGTCCCCTGGGGCGCGGCGAAGTCCACGCCGGTGTGCAGCTTGGTCACTCCGGTCAGCGGATGCTCCCGCGACCCGTAGGGCGAGGTGACGGTCAGCGTACGCACCGGGGCGGCGAGGAGCGCGCCGGCCGCCCCGCTCGCGCCGCCGACGGGGTCCGCCCGGTCGAGCGCCTCGTAGCGGGAGAGCAGGGCCTCGACCTCGGAGAGGTAGGTCTTCGCGGCAGGGGGGACGCGCCCGGCCTTCCGTACGGCCTCCAGACCCGAGGCGTACGCGGCGAGGGTCAGGTCGACGAGGTCGCCGTTGACCCGCCCCTCGGTGCGCAGCTGGGTCACCTGCTCGGCCAGCGCGCAGTCCTGGCGGCCGAGCGCCATGATCGCGTCGGCCGGATCGTGCGGTGAGGAGCGTCCGTTGCCGTCGTCGTCCCTGCCCCAGGCACGCCAGTCGGTGTCGGTGAAGGCGGCGATGCCCTTCTGGCCCGAGAACGCGTCCGTGTCGTCGCTCCAGCCGGAGAGCTGGTCGATCTGGGCGGCGAGCACGGACGGCGCGAGCACCGTGCACCGCGAGGACGCCTCACGCAGCCACGGGACGTACGAGGGGTCGATGTCGACGGCCGCGGTCCCGTCGGCGTCGGCCTCCTCGGGCCACGGGGACGGCAGACCGCCCGTGAGCACGAGGTAGGCCGCCACGCCCGTGACGGTCACCAGCGCCGGCGACAGCAGCAGTGTGAAGGGCCCGGGACCGCGGCGCCTCCGCTTCCCGGGCCGCTCGCCCGCCTCTGCGGGTGCCCGCGTCTCCGCTTCCGCCTCGGCGAGGGCCGGCCGTTCGTCGTTCACCGGGACGCTCGCCGGGACCTGTTGCTCACGAAGGGAACGTAACGCCGTGCCACGTCGGCGTCAGGGGCCCGCGAGGCACAAGGGGATGCCCGAAGGGGCAGGGCCGGCGGAGACCCGCGGCCCCCGAGGGCCCGCACGAAGGTCGTGTCCGGACCGTTGACCCCGGAGGAGACAGAGGGCTACTTTGCCGAACGGAACGAAAGTTAATGGACAGCTAGTTCAGTAACAACGAGCAATGAGCCTGGAGCCGCTGTGGTCGTTCGCCTCCTCCCGTCCCGACGCCCCCCGGCCCCGCCGGCGCCGGGCCAGCCCCCGTACGACCGGAGGCGGGCCTGGCTGATCCTCGCGATGATCGTCGCCTTCATGATGATCAACTACGCGGACAAGTCCGTGCTGGGCCTCGCCGCGGTGCCGCTCATGGACGAGCTCGGCATCGGCAAGAGCACCTACGGACTCGTCTCCAGCGCGTTCTACGCGCTGTTCAGCGTCACCGGCCTGGTCGTCGGGCTGCTGTCGGCCCGCTGGTCGACGCGCACCCTGCTGCTGGTGATGGCCGCGCTGTGGGCCGTCGCCCAACTGCCCGCGCTGGTGGCGTCCGTGCCCGCCCTCATCGCGGGCCGCCTGCTGCTGGGGGCCGCCGAGGGGCCCGCCGCGTCCATGTCCATGCACGCCCTCTACGCCTGGTTCCCGCCGGGCCGGCGCGGAATGCCCTCGGCCCTGCAGATCGGCGGCGCGGCCCTCGGGACCGCCGTCTCGGCCCCGCTGCTGACCTGGCTCATCGTGCACCTCGGCTGGCGCTCGGCCTTCATCGCCCTGGCGATCACCAGCGCGGCGTGGTGCGTCGTGTGGTACGCCGTCGGCAAGGACGGCCCGTACGGCGGCTCGGCCGGCGCGCACGGAGCGGCGGGCCCGCGCGACGCGGAGCGTTCGCCGGTCGCTGCGGACGCGAAGGGCGTGGCCGGTCCGACCGGAGCCGTGGCCGCGACGGGCGTCCGGAGCGCGCATGGGGCGGTGGGCGCCGAGGGCGCACCGGCCGGGGCGGTACCGCGCGGCGCGGGGATCGCCGAGGGTTCGGCGGGCGGCGCGGGAGCGGCCCGGTCGCCGGGCCGCGAGGGCGGGAGCGAGGGCGGGACGCTCGAAGCGACCCGGACCGCCGGCGCGGCACCGCCGCCGTCACTGCCCCGTCTGCTGCTCAGCGGCACGGTGGTCGGCGGAGTCCTCAGCGCCTTCGGGTCGCACTGGGCGCTGGCGATGTCCAGCGCCTGGCTGCCCGTCTACCTCCAGACCCAGCTCGACCTGGGCGCGACCGGCGCGTCGGCCGCCATCAGCGCCGTCTCCGGGCTCAGTCTGGTCCTCCTGCTGACCGTCCCGGCCCTCGTCGACCGGCGCAAGCGCCGCACCGGGCCGGGCGGGAACGCCGACGGTCACGTCCAGGGACTCGCGGTCCTGGTGTCGGGCGCGGCGCTCGCCCTGCTGCCCTTCGTCGAGCAGCGCCCGCTCCAACTGGTCCTGGTCGCCCTGGCCTTCGCCTGCCACGCCGTCGCCCTGCCCCTGCACTACGTCACCACGGCGGCCGTGGTGCCCGCCGCCCGGCGCGGCGCGGTCTTCGGTGTGGTCGCGGCGACCGGCACCCTGCCGGGCATGTTCGTGCCGTACCTCACCGGCCGGCTGGTGGACGGCGCGGCCTCCGAGGCCACGGGCTACTCGATCGCGTTCCTGCTGTCCGCGGCGGTGATGGCCGTGTGCGGCGCGGTGGCCATGCTGGCGATCCGGCCGCAGCGCGACGCACGGGCGCTCGGCGGCGAGGGCTGACGGCGCGCGCCGCTCGGGTGGCGGCCCGGGCCCGGTCAGGCCGGCCGGTCGAACCCCGTGGCCCAGTAACGGCCGCGCACGGCGAGGTCGAGCAGCATGCGGACCACCTCCTCGGCCGGCATCGGCGGCGTCTCGTGCTCGACCCACCACTGGAGCACCGACACCTGCTCGCCCACCCACACCCGGGCCAGCAGGTCGGCGTCGATGCGCGGTTCGACGTCGTTGCGCTCCGAGCGGCCCCGGAACTCCTCGGCGGCGACCCGGGCGCACGCCTCGGTGAACATCCGCAGCGGCTTGCCGTCTCCCTCGCCCCGCAGCACGATCCGGTACAGGTCGCGCTCCTCGCGGGCATGACGCAGCATCTCCAGCACCGGCCTGCCGGTGAAGCCGACCGCGGTCTCCGCCATCACCGGGCGCAGCCGTTCGTCGAGCTCGTCGAGCAGGTCCCGGGTGACCCGGGCGAACAGCTCGTCCTTGTCGCGGAAGTGGCTGTAGAACGTGGCCCGCGCGACGTCGGCGCGCTGGGTGATGTCCTCGACGCTCAGCGCCGTGAAGCCCCTTTCCAGCACGAGTCCCACGAGTGCGCCGCGCAGCGCCGTGCGCGTCTTGCGGATGCGTCGGTCTTCGGCCATCCCCGTCTTCCGTCTCCCTGTCCGGTCCCTCACGGCCCGGCGATACGCGTCCGCCCGAGCGGCAGTCAGTGTACGGAGTCTTGACAGGCGATGCGTTACCGAACAATCTGTCTGGAAACATTCAACAAGTTCAGAGCGTCTTCGACGCACCGCCAACCGCCCCTCCCGCACTGGAGTCCGACGTTGAACCTCGGCATCTACCTCACGCGCAGCGCCCGTCACTGGCCCGGGCATCCCGCCCTGGTCTGCGCCGACCGGACGTGGACGTACGCCCGCCTGGAGGAGCGCGCCAACCGGCTGGCCTCCGCGCTCGTCCGGCGGGGACTGGGACCCGACGACGCGGTGGCCTGTCTCGGCTGGAACCGCGGCGAGCTGGTCGAGGTGGAGTTCGCCCTCTACAAGGCCGGACTGATCCGGGTGCCGGTCAACGCCAGGCTGGGCCGCGGCGAGATCGAGCACATCCTGCGCGACGCCCCCGTCCGTGTCCTCGTCTTCGACGAGGCGCACCGCGACGACGCCCTGGCCGCCCTCGCGGCGGCGGGCACCGACTGCCTCCCCGTCGTGCTGGACGCCCCGGCCTCCACCGGCCCCACCGAGGGCGGACCCCTGCCGTACGACGCCCTGCTCGCCGAGGGCGACGCGGAACCGGTGGCCGTGGAGACCGCCGAGGACGCGCCGGCGGTGCTCAACTTCACCTCGGGTTCCACGGGTTCGCTGAAGGCGGCGGTGCAGACCTTCGGCAACCGGCTGGCCAACATGCGCAAGACCCTGATGAACGACGAGTCGCGCCCCCGCCCCGACACCCGCTACCTCGCCTGCGGCCCCATCACGCACGCCACCGGCATGGTCCTGCTGGCCGGCGTCTTCGGCGGTTCCACCACGCACGTGCTGCCGACGTGGAACCCCCAGGCGTTCCTGGACACCGTGGAGCGCGAGCGCATCACCGCGACCTTCCTGGTCCCGGCGATGCTCAACGCGGTGCTCGCCCACCCGGGCGCCGCCGACCGCGACCTGTCCTCCCTCACCAGCGTCCGCGTCGGCGGGGCGCCCGTCTCGCCCCAGCGACTGCGCGACGCCGTCGCCCTGTTCGGCCCCGTGGTCGCCCAGGGCTACGGACTCGCGGAGACCACCAGCGTGGTGGCCGGCCTGTCCGGCGCCGACATCGCCCGCGCCGTCACCGACGACCCCGAACTCCTCCAGTCCTGCGGCCGGGCCGCCTACGACACGGAGGTCAGGATCGTCGACGAGCGGGGCGACCCGCTCCCGCCCCGCGAGGTCGGCGAGATCATCGTGCGCGGACCCGACTGCGTCGACCGCTACTGGCGGGCCCCGGAACTGACCGCCCAGACCTTCCGCGACGGCTGGGTGCACACCGGCGACCTCGCGTGGATGCGCGAGGACGGCTACCTGTTCCTCGTCGACCGCAAGAAGGACATGATCATCTCCGGTGGCTTCAACATCTACAGCACCGAGGTCGAGACCGTCCTGTACGAGCACCCCGCCGTGCAGGAGGCCTGCGTGATCGGCGTCCCGGACGAGAAGTGGGGCGAGGCGGTCAAGGCCGTCGTCGTCACCCGGCCGGGCACCCCGGTCACCGCCGACGAACTGGCCGACTTCTGCGCCCTGCGCCTGGACCGCTTCAAGAAACCGCGCTCGGTCGAGTTCGTCGGCGAACTGCCCCATAACCGCAACGGCAAGCTCGACCGCAAGGCCGTCCGCGAGCCGTACTGGGCCGGCGCCACCCGCCGCGTGCACTGAACCGACCGAACACCCGGAGCACCGCACATGACCTTCACCTTCCACCCCGTGCCGGACGAACCCCGCCTCGCCGGCCTCGTCGACCGCCTCCGCGCCTACCTGGACGGCGAACTCGCCCGGTACGAACTCGACAACGGCATCACCCACACCTCCCGCCTCACCCGCGCCGACCTCGAACCGGTCTGGAAACGCTGCCGCGAACTCGGCTTCTACGGCATCCACCTCCCCGAGGAGTACGGCGGCCAGGCCCTGACGTACACCGAACTGGCCGTCCTCAAGGAGGAGGTCGCGGCCAGCGGCCGGGTGCTCGGCCACAGCGTCCTCGGCGACATGGGCGGCCCGCTGCGCGCCGGCGACATCCTCCGCCACGCCACCCCCCACCAACTCGACACCTACCTGCTGCCGCTGGTCCGCGGCGAGCGCGCCTGCTGCTTCTCGCTCACCGAGACGGACGCGGGCTCCGACGTACGGGCGATGCGCACCACCGCCGAACGGGACGGCGACGGCTACCGGCTCACCGGGCACAAGGTGTTCAGCTCCGCCGGGCCGTTCGCCGACTTCGCCATCGTCGTGGCCCGGATGGCGGACGCCGAGGAGTCCTACTCCGCCTTCCTCGTCGACCTCGACAGCCCCGGCTGCCGCGTCACCGACGGCGCCACCCCCATGTCCGGCGAGCACATCGAGAGCGACATCGTCCTCGACGACTGCCGGGTCCCGGCCGCCAACCTGCTGGGCGAGGAGGGCAAGGGCCTGCGCATCGCCCTGGGCCGCGTGACCGTCAACCGCCTCCTGCACTGCCCCTCGGCCCTCGGCGCCGCCCGCCGTGCCCTCCGGCTCAGCCGCGACCGCGCCCTCACCCGCACCGTGAACGGAAAGCCCCTCCTCGCCCTCCAGGCCATCCAGCACAAACTCGCCGACATGGCCGCCGACCTCTACGCCGCGCGCTCCATGACGTACGCGGCGCTGGCCGCCCTCGACCGGGGCGAGGACGTGCGCACCGAGGCGTTCATGTGCAAGCTCTTCGTCGCCGAGTCCGCCTTCCGGCTCCTCGACGAGGCCGTGCAGATCCACGGCAAGGAAGGTCTGACCCAGGGCCACGAGATCGAGTACCTGTTCCGGAAGATGCGCATGTTCCGGGTGCTGACCGGCACGTCGGAGATCCAGCGCAACGGCATCGCCAAGGGCCTCGCCACCCTGACCTGACCACCGGCCCGACCACCGCGCCCACGCCGACCCGAGGACGACCCGCCATGCCCGGCACCAACCCCACCGCTGACACGTACGCCCCGCGGGACGACCAGCACGACCAGGACGTCGCCGACGCCGACCGCGGATTCGTCGCCCGGCTCACGCCGGGCGTGGTGCGCGACGCGTCGGGACGCACCGTCTGGGACTCCGACGCCTACGCCTTCCTGGACGAGGACTGCCCGCCGACGGCCCACCCGTCCCTGTGGCGGCAGAGCCGCCTCACCGCCCGGCAGGGCCTGTACGAGGTGGTGCCGGGCGTCTACCAGGTCCGCGGGCTCGACCTGTCCAACGTCACCTTCGTCGAGGGCGACCGGGGCGTCCTCGTCATCGACCCGCTGATCAGCGCCGAGGTGGCCGCCGCCGCCCTGGCCCTGTACCGGGAGCACCGCGGCCACCGCCCGGTGACCGCCGTCCTCTACACCCACTCGCACGTCGACCACTTCGGGGGCGTCCACGGCGTCGCCGACCCCGAGGACGCCGCCGCCGGACGGCTCCCCGTGATCGCGCCCGCCGGCTTCCTCGCACACGCGGCCGGCGAGAACGTCATCACCGGCCCCGCGATGGCCCGCCGCTCCGTCTACATGTACGGCGCGGCCCTGCCCAAGGCGCCCGACGGACAGATCGGCTGCGGCCTCGGCCAGACCACGTCCCTCGGCGGCGTCGGCCTCATCGCGCCCAACCTCGACGTCCGCGCCACCGGCCAGACCGAGACCGTCGACGGCGTCCGCATGGTCTTCCAGCTCACCCCGGGCACCGAGGCCCCCGCCGAGATGAACGTCCACTTCCCCGAACTGCGCCTGCTGTGCGTCGCCGAGAACGCCTGCCACACCCTCCACAACGTCCTCACCCTGCGCGGCGCCCTGGTCCGCGACCCCAGCGCCTGGGCCCGCTACCTCACCGAGACCCTCGGCCTGTTCGCCGACGCCACCGACGTGGTCTTCGCCTCCCACCACTGGCCCACCTGGGGCCAGGACCGCGCCGTGCGCTTCCTGGAGGAGCAGCGCGACGCCTACGCCTACCTCCACGACCAGTGCGTGCGCCTCATCAACGCCGGGTACACCGGCGCCGAGATCGCGGAAGAACTGCGCTTCCCGCCCGCGCTGGAGCAACGCCCGCACATCGGCGGCCACTACGGCTCCCTCAGCCACAACGCCAAGGCCGTGTACCAGCGTTACATGGGCTGGTTCGACGGCAACCCCGCCCACCTGTGGCAGCACCCGCCGCGTGAGGCCGCCGCGCGCTACACCGAGTTCATGGGCGGCGCCGACGCCGTGGTCGACAAGGCCCGCGCCTCCTTCGAACGGGGCGACCTGCGCTGGGTCGCCGAGGTACTGCACCACGTCCTGTTCACCGACCCCGGCCACACCGGGGCCAGGGCGCTGCAGGCCGAGACCTTCGAACGCCTCGGACACGGCTCCGAGTGCGGCCCGTGGCGCAACTTCTACCTCACCGGCGCGGCCGAGCTGCGCGGCGGCGTCCTGGCCGCCCCGGGCCGCGGAGCGTCGGGCATCGTCGGCGCGCTCACCGCCGAGCAGGTCTTCCAGTCCATGGCCGTACGGATCGACGGCCTCCGTGCCGCCGAGGCCGGGCGTCTCCTCCTCCGCTGGGAGATCACAGACGGTCCGCGCGACACCTCCGCCGACATCTGGACGCTGCTGCTGTCCAACGGAGCGCTTACCCCGATGCCTGGCGACGCCCCGCGCGGCGAGCGGCCGCACCTCACGCTGCGCCTTGCCCGCACCACGCTGCACGCGGTCGTCGGCCGGGCGACCACGTTCGCCGACGCCATCGCCGCCGGAGCCGTCACCACGGCCGGCGACCTCATGGCCCTGACCACCCTCGGCGCCCTCATGGAACGCCCCGACCCCCGCTTCCCGATCGTCACGCCCCGGTCCACCGGTGTCGTCTAGACTCCCCGGCATGGGCGTCTCCTGAATCGACCGCACGGTCCCCAGCCATCCGCCCGGCAGCCGCCGGGCGCCGGTCACGCGCGCCCGCGCACCCCCTCAGGAGACAGCACCCATGCCCGTTCCCTCCCACAGCCCCGCCCTGGACGCTCGCATCGCCCGGCTCCGCCGGCTCGCCCACGACGAACCTCTCCTGGAGGGCGTCCTCCTCTACGGCTCCTGGACGGTCGGCGAGGCCGACGCCCACTCCGACATCGAGGCATACCTCTACGTCCGGGACGAGCACCTCGACGCCTTCGACGCCCGGGCCTTCCTCGGACGGCTCGCCCCGCTCCAGCTGGCGTACACCAACATGTACGGCATCCTCGCCGTCGTCTTCGACGACCTGATGCGCGGCGAGTTCCACCTCACGCCGGCCGGTCCCGGCATCGAGGAGGTCCCGGCCTGGGAGGGCATGGTCCACCTGCCCCGCCCCGAGGACGCCGTCCTGCTGGACCGCACCGGACGCCTCACCCGCGCCGCCCGGCGCCTGGCCGCGTTCCGCCCGCCCGAGCCGGCCGCCACCGCCCAGCAGCTCACCGACGAACTGGCCAACTGGACGCTGATGCTGGCCCATGTCCTGGCCCGCGGCGAAGTCGCCCGTGGCCACAACCTGTTGCACGCCGTCGTCGCGCCGCAGCAGCTCCAGCTCTGCCGTCTCCTGCGCGAGAGCACCGCGCACTGGCTCACCCCGAGCCGGGCCCTTGAACGGGACCTGCCCGCCGCCGACGTCGACCGCTACACCACCACCACGTCCGCCGCCCGGGCGGGCGAGGTGCGCACTGCGGCGCTCAACAGCTGGCGGTGGAGCCGGGAGCTGAGTGCCGAGGCGGCCGACCGGTGGGGGATCCGGGTGCCGCGACGACTGCACGACCAGATCGCGGAACTCCTCGCGGCGAACCGGCCGAACTGACCGGACTGACCGGGCTGACCGGGACGGGCCTGGCAGGCGGGGGATTCCTCCGACAGCTTGCTCGCGCGGCCCCGCGTTCTCCCCCGTACGCGGGGCCGCACCGGTCTGCGACGCCGGGGCCGTTCCGTCCGGCCGGGCGGCACGAGCCCGGCCGGCACCCGCGATCCTCCCGCGACATGCGTCGACCGGCGGGCACCCGGGAACCAGGGAACCAGGGAAGCGAACCGGGCGGGAGCCGTGATCGGCGGGCCGCCGCCGGGCTGGTAGCGTCGCGTGGTCGCGGTGGGCGGCGAGAGAGGTGTCGGTGCGTGGGTGAGCGGCAGGACCGTGAGTGGGTGGCGATGACGCCGGGCGACTTCGACCGGGAGGCCCCGCTGGTCCTCAACGTGGGCACCGGACCCGCCACCGTCCCGGCCGAGCCGGACGAGTACGGCACCGCACCCCTGTTCGGGGAGGACACCGCGCCCGCACGCGGCGGCGCGCGCCGCGGTCGGCGGGGACGGCCCGCGCCCGCCCAGGAGCGCCTCTTCTGACCGCCCCCGCCCGGGAGGCAACCGGCGGAATCAGGACGAGGGCACCTCGTCGACGAACTCCGTACCCGCCGCCCGGTACCCGGAGACCTTCGCGGCGACCTGCGCGGGGGTCAGGACCTGGTCCTTGACGTGCAGGACGTAGTCGACCTGCTGGTCGTAGGCGCGCGGGGTCGTCGACGTCTGGCCGTTCAGATCGATCAGCCACTGGTTGAAGTTGATCGACATCGGCCGCTCGGGCAGGTACCGCGCGTCATGGGTGCCGAAGTGCTGCCCGTCCACGTAGTACGTGATGGCGCTGTCGTCGATGGTGACGACGAGGTCGTGCCAGCCCGCGTAGCTCACGCGCTGCTCCGAGTGCTGGTTGACCGCCTGCCAGGGATCGGGGTTGTACGTCTCCCAGGAGGTCGTGTACAGGATGTTCGCCGGCTCGCCCCACCCTCCGTTCGGCAGGTACTCGAAGTCGTACTCGGCGTAGTCGTCGGCCATCGGGGCCTTGAGGTCGTTGATGGTGAAGAACGTCTGCACCAGGTGGTCCCCGTCGGGGCCCGACCTGGGCGCGTCGGAGAACCTCACTCGGGCCGCGTAGGTGCCGTTCCTGAACTTCATGGCCTTGGTGAGGACCTCGGTGTGCGTCGTGGACGCGCCGGTGCCCGCCGTGGACGTCTCCAGGTTCATTACCGAGTTGCCGCCCGAGGACACGAAGGTCACCTTGGACGGGTCCCAGGTGGCGCCGGGGACGCCCGGCCCGCCGGAGTTGGAGCGGACGCTCCAGCCGTGCGCGGAGATGGCGGGGTCGGTGTGGGAGCCGTAGTCGAAGTCGTCGAACAGGGCCTGCCCGCCGCCGGGCGGGTCCGTCGGGTCGGGCGGGTCGGTCGGGCCCGTGCCCTCGGGCGCCGTCCCCCACACCGTGGCCCCGGCGAGCTGCGCCGTGACCTTGTCCCAGTTCGCGTACGAGGTCTGCGTGCCGTTGAACGAGTAGTCGTCGCTCTGCCGGAGCGTCTGCCAGTTGGTCTGGTGGAAGCGCAGTTGCAGGTCACCGGTGTCCGCGCCGGGCGCCAGCGTCCCGGCCGCGGAGGTGAAGCCGATCTCCAGGTAGCGGTCGGCGGTCGCGGTGGGACTGCTCAGGGTCCCGAACGTGCCGGTGACGACCGAGCAGCCCTTCACCGCCCAGGAGCAGGCGAAGCGGTAGGTGGCGCTCGGTGAGTCCGCCTTGAAGTAGTAGCGGACCTTCACCTGGCTGAGCTGCACCGGGGACGTGCCGGTGTTGCGCACCTTGAGCCAGGGCTCCGTCTGGTCGGCGGTGGCCCCGCTCGCACTGGTGCGGTACTGGACGGTGAGGCCGGTGGCCTCGGGGGCGGCCTGCGCGGGCAGGGCGGTCAGCGCGCCGCCGCCGAGGAGAGCGGCCAGGGCGAGCGCCAGGCGCGCGCGGCTGACGGGGGGTCGGTTTCTCATCCGGGTTCCTTTCGTCGGGCTCCCGGCGATGCGGAAGCGTCGGTGGTGGTGCGGAGCCGGTGTTCAGCGCACGCCGCCCACGCGTGGCGGTACGGGCGGGCGGGCGGGCGGTACGGCGTGCGGGACGCCCAGCGCGTCGAGGCGGGCCAGGTGCCCGGCCAGCCGGGTGGTGAAGTCCTCCCAGCCCGCCGTGCCGTCCCAGACCCGCTCGGCGAGGGCGCACAGCCGCGGGTAGGTCAGGTACTCGATGTGCTCGGGCGTCGTGACGAACTCCGTCCACAACTGGCCCTGTGCGCCGAGCACACGGGACGCCGCCCCCGGGTCCGCCGCCGGCGGCGCGAGGTCCACGTCGTACACCGCGCGCAGGTCGACGACGGCTCCGGGCTGGGCGGGCGGTTCCTGCGGGCCGGGGCCGCGCGCGTAGTCGAAGTAGGTGGCGTGGTGGTCGGCCTGGACGACCTGGTGCCCGCGCCGTGCCGCGGCACGGGCGTGTCCCGGTTCGCGCCAGCTCATCACCGTGCACTCCCGGGGGAGGGCGACGCCGGTCTCGGCCCAGACGACGGGCCGCCGCCCCGCGCGCACCAGATGCCCCGCCATGCGGGTGAGGAACCACGGATGCAGCGCACGCGGCCCCGGCAGCCCCTCCCGCGCCGCCCGCGCCCGGGCCGCCGGGCTGCGCTCCCACTCGACGGTGGGACACTCGTCGCCGCCGATGTGGACGTACGGCGAGGGGAAGACGTCCATCACCTCGTCCAGGACGGTGCGGAAGAAGTCCAGGACGTGGTCGTCGGTGCCGAGGACGTTCTCGCACACCCCCCAGCGCGTCCACACGCCCAGGCGGCGCCCCGGTTCGGTGCCCAGCTCGGGGTGGGCGGCCAGGGCGGCGCGCACATGACCGGGCACGCCGGTCTCCGGGAGCACGGTCACCCCGCGCTCGGCCGCGTAGGCGACCAGCCCCCGCAGCTCGGCGCGGGTGTACGACCCCGCGTGCGGCACGCCGTCGAACCGGTCGCCGCCGGCCGGGCCCGCCATCGACTCCGCCCGCCGGCCGCCGACTTCGGTGAGCCGGGGGTACGCGGCCACCGGCATCCGCCAGCCCTGGTCGTCCGTGAGGTGGAGGTGGAAGACGTTCAGCTTGTGCAGCGCCATCAGGTCGACGTGGCGCCGCAGGTACGACACCGGCTGGAAGTGCCGGGCCACGTCGAGCATGGAGCCGCGCCAGGAGTGGCGGGGCACGTCGGTGATCTCCACGGCGGGCAGGTCCCACGGCACGCCGCGCACCGGCCGGCCCGACAGGGCCTCGTGGGGCAGGAGTTGCCGCACCGTCTGGACGCCGCGCAGCAGCCCGGCCGGGCGGGCGGCGCGCAGGAGGGCCCCCTTGGGGCTCACGGTCAGGCCGTACCCCTCGTCGCCGAGGCCGGTCAGGGCGGGGTCGAGCGCGAGGACGAAGGTGCCGTCGGCGGCGGTCTCCAGCGGCAGCCCGGTGGCCGGGGCCAGGAGCGTGCGCAGCAGGGCCGCGGCCGGCTCGGCGCCGGGGGTGACCCGCAGTCGGGTGGTGTCGTCGAGGCGGAGATGTCCGGAACGGGTGGACAGGCGGCGGGGGCGGGGCACGAGGGCCAGCTCGGGGCGTGGCAGGTCCACGGGGCGGCTCCGGTGGTCGGCGGTGCACGGCGGGCGACGGGCGGGGCGGTGGCGTACGCGGTCAGCCCTTGACGCCTCCCGAGGCCAGCCCAGCGGTCACGTGGCGTTGCAGGGCGAGGAAGACGACCAGTGCGGGCAGGGCGAAGAGGGTGGAGGCGGCCATGGTGGCCCCCCAGTCCGTCCCGAACGTCGACTGGAACGAGGAGAGCCACACCGGCAGCGTGCGGCTGTCCTGCTGCTTGATGATGAGGAAGTTGGCGTACGTGAACTCGTTCCAGGCCGTGATGAAGCCGAACAGCGAGGTGGCCATGAGGCCGGGTGCCAGCAGCGGGAACGCCACCTTGCGGAAGGCACCGGCCCGGGTGCAGCCGTCGACCTGCGCCGCCTCCTCCAGTTCGGGCGGGACGGCGGCGATGAAGCCGCGCAGCACGATCACCGTGAAGGGCAGCGTGATCATGAAGTAGATCAGGGTGAGCGTCGGGAGCCGGTCGAGCATGCCGGTGTCGCGGGAGATGATGTACACCGGGATGACCAGCGATTCCCAGGGCGCCATCTGCGCGATGAAGACCGCCAGCACGAACTGCCGGCGTCCGCGCCAGCGCATGCGGGCCACGGCGTAGGCGGCACCCAGGGCGACCAGCAGGGAGAGCGCCACCGCGCTCAGGGTGACCAGGACGCTGTTGCGCCAGAACAACGCGAAACCGTCGGCACCGACCGCGTCGCGGAAGTGGTCGAGGGTCCAGGACCCGGGGATCAGCCGGGGGTCGTACGACTGGATGTCCGGTGACGGTTTGAGGGCCGTGGTCACCATCCAGTACACGGGGAACAGGCAGACGGCCACGGTGAGCGTGGCGGCGGCGTGCAACGGGAGGCGGCGCAGCGCGCGGCGGGCCGAGGGGCGCGGGGTGCTCACAGTCGCTCACCCTCCTGACGGAACAACTGGCGGAAGTAGAGGACGAGCACCCCGCTCATCAGCAGGACGGTCAGCATCGAGGCGGCGGACCCCAGGTCGTAGCGCTGGCCGGCCAGCGCCTTCTGCACGGCGTACACCGGCAGGATGGTGGTGGCCTCGCCCGGCCCGCCGCGGGTCATCACCCAGATCTGCACGAACGCCTTGAACGTCCAGATCACTTCGAGGCACAGCACCAGCATGAACAGGGGCCGGATCAGCGGGAACGTCACGGACCGGAACAGGCGCACGCCGCCCGCGCCGTCCATCCGCGCCGACTCGTACAGCTCGGCCGGAACCGTGACCAGGGCCGAGTAGAGCGTGATCGCGGCGAACGGCACGGACTGCCAGACGATCAGGACCACGACGATGGCGAAGGCGGCGCCGCCGTGGGCGAACCAGGGGTAGCCCTCGTACGAGTCGAGGCCGAGGCCGGTGAGGGTCTCGTTGACGATGCCGAACTCGGAGTGGAACAGCCACTGGAAGACGGTGGTCGCGGCCACCACGGGCACCGCCCAGACCATGACCAGCGAACCGAGGACCACCGCCCGGCCCACCTTGCCGAGCCGTTCCGTCATCAGCGCGACCAGCGTGGCCAGCACCATGATCGCGACCACGTTGACGGCCATGAACACGAAGGTGCGGCGCACGACCTCCCAGAACTGGGGGTCGTTCAGCAGTGTCCGGTAGTTGCGCAGACCGACGAAGTCGGCGTCGCCGAGGATCAGTTGCCGCAGCCGGAAGTCCTGGAAGGAGATGAGCACGGCGCGGGCCAGTGGATAGACCAGCAGGTAGAGCATGCCCAGCACGGCGGGCGCGATCAGCAGGTACGGCCACAGGGCGGTTCCCCGGCCGGTCCTGCGCGGCACGCTCCGCTCACGGACGGTCGACACGGTGCCTCCTGCTCCTCGGAGTCGTCGGGGGTGCCGGCCGCGGTCAGGAGCCGCCGTTGAGGGTGTCGGTGATCGTCCGGGACGCCTCGGCGGCCTCCGACTCGGGGTCCCGGCCGGTGAGGACGGCCGTCATGTATTCCTTGACCGGGTTCTTCGCCTCGACCGCGGCCCACTGGGGGGTGTTGGGGGTGGCGCGTCCGTTCGCCGCTCCGGCCGCCATGGCGGCGGTCCCGGGGTCGGCGGAGACGGCGCCCGCGAGGGTGGTCTTGTTCGGAACGTAACTCATGGCGACCGCGAGCTTCTTCTGCCAGGTGTCCCCGGTCAGCTCCCGGAGGAAGGTGAACGCCTCCTCCTGGTGGGCGGCGACGGCCGGGACGACCAGGTCGGAACCCCCGGTGAAGACGGCGCCCGGCCGGTCGGCGGTCTTGCCGGGGATCGGGAAGAACCCCAGCTTGCCCTTGAGTTCCGGGTTCTTCTCCTCGATGACCTTGGCCCCGCCGGGGACGGCGATGATCTGGGCGACCTGCCCCTTGGCCATGACCTCCGCCTGCGGGGGCTGGGCCTCGTCCGAGTCCTTGGGCCCCTTGCCCAGGGCCTGGAGTCGCCGGTAGAAGTCCATGGCCCGCAGAGCCTCGGGGCTGTCGAGGCCGCCCTTCCACTCGCCGCCCGACTCCACGGCGAGGTCGCCGCCCTCGTCCCAGACGAAGCCGGCGAGGACGTACCAGTTCTGGCCGGGGAGGTAGATCCCCTGGACGCCGGCCTTGTTCAGCTTCTCGGTGGCCGCGATCCACTGCTCCCGCGTCCTGATGCCGGCGGCGTCCACGCCCGCCTTCGCGAACAGGTCGGTGCGGTGGATCACGACGCGGTTGGCGGCGTAGTACGGGATGCCGTACTGCTTGCCGTCGTACGACCCCGGCTCGGCCAGGCCCTTGAGCCAGTGGTCCCCGCCCAGTTCGTCCACCCGGTCCGAGAAGTCCGTGAGGCCGCCGCTCTGGGCGTACTGCGCGACCTGGGTGTTGCCGACCTCGATGACGTCGGGGGCGTCATTGCTCGCCAGCGCGGCGGTGACCTTCTCGCCGATGCCCTCCCACTCCTGGATCTGGATCTTCAGGTCGATCCGGGGATGGGACTTCTCGAAGCCCGTCTCGAACTCCTTCTGGAAGTCGGCCGACACGCTGTCGCGCATGAGCCACACGTCGAGGGCGGTCCTGCCGCCGTCGGCACCGTCCGAGGAGTCGCCGGACGAGGAGCAGGCGGCGAGCCCGGCGCTGAGCACCAGCGCGGAGACCAGGGCGAGCGAGCGATGTTTCACGGTTCACCTCGGGGAGGGCTGGATCCGGGAGAGCTGGGAGAGAGCGACGTACCCGCACTTGTCCAGTAGAGGCGCCAAGGGCTTACCAGTTGGTGTGGATCGAAGGTGGCATGGACCAATGAGGCCGTCAACCCCTCGCGTAAGCAAGGGATTTCGGCCGCGCGGTGGGACGGATGGCTGGTTCGCCGCCGGTCTCGACAGGTAAGCTCGGTTGACCAGTGGACCAGTCACGGGAGTACCGCATGGAGATCGACGCCGCCGCCTCCGGTGCGGTGCTCAAGCGCGAGCGTGTCCGCGAAGCGATCAGGGGACTCATCGAGGAACGGCGCCCGGGCGACGCGATCCCGTCCGAACGCACGCTCTGCGCCCGACTGGGGGTGTCCCGCCCCACACTGCGTGCCGCGGTCGACGAACTGGTGGTCGCGGGACTGCTGGTGCGCGAGCACGGACGGGGCATGTTCGTCGCCGACGAGAAGATCACCCAGGAACTGGTCTCGGACCGGCGGGCCTTCAGCCTTCCCCAGGCCGCGGGGGCCTGGACCAGCAGGCTCCTGGAGGTCCGTACGCTGCCCGCGGGCGCCCGGGTGGGCCGCAGGCTGCGCATGTCCCCGGCGGCGCGGATCCACTATGTGGCCCGGTTGCGGCTGGTCGACGGCTCGCCGATGGCCATCGAGTACCTGCACGTGCCGGCCGATCTGGTGTCGGACCTGACCAGTGAGGAACTGGAGCAGGGCGACCTGTACGAGCACCTGAGCGAGCGGCACGCGGTCCGGGTCAGCGAGGCGGTGCAGTCGATCGAGCCCACGGTGGTGACCCGCGCCGAGGCCGACCTGCTCGACGTGCCGGAACTCTCCCCGGCGCTGCTCTTCGAGCGTCTGACCACCGACACACGCGGGCGCCCCGTCGAGTACGTGCACTCCCTCTACCGCGGCGACCGCTACCGCATCGTCTCCCGGCTCACCCTGGGCCCGCGCGACCGGACACCGCCCGCGCCCGAGGGGCATCATCCGGGCATCCCGCCGGGTGACTTCACCAACGGGGATCCCGTCACCCTCTCGACGCGCGGAGTCGTGCAGGACGGCATGTGACGGCACCGTAGTGCGCGGAAGTGCTCGGAAATGCTTCGTACCGAGCACGTATTGACATGCAACGGCTGACGCTCCAGAGTCGTGCCCGAACCGGTTCGACAGCTCGACCGCGCCCGACACCGCCCCGCCCGTGATGCCGCCCGCCCCACGAGGAGTGTTGCCGTCATGTCCGAAATTCCCGCTGTCTCACGCCGACTTCTCCTGGGCGGCGCCGTCGCCACCGGCGCGCTCGCGGCCGGGATGACCGCGTCCGCGCCCGCCGCGTCGGCGGCCGGACAGGCACCGCGCCGCAGGCCCGGCCAGAAGTCGATGATCGGCGTCCCGTTCGAAGCCCACCGCACCGTCCGCGTCGGCGTCATCGGCCTCGGCAACCGGGGCGGCGGCATGATCACGGGATGGGCGGCCGTGCCCGGCTGCACCGTGACCGCCGTCTGCGACATCCGCGCCGACCGCGCCCGGCGCGCCGCGGACCGCCTGGCGGGCAAGGGCCACCCGCGCCCCGCCGAGTACGGTGGCTCCGCCGACTCCTACGCCGAGATGCTGAAGCGGGACGACATCGACCTGGTGTACATCGCCACACCCTGGGAGTTCCACTACGAGCAGGGCCGCGCGGCGCTGCTCAGCGGCAAGCACGCCCTGGTGGAACTGCCCGTCGCGACGGAACTGCGCCAGCTGTGGGACCTCGTCGACACCTCGGAACGCACCCGCAGACACCTGTGGCTCTCCGAGAACTGCAACTACGGCCGCAACGAACTGGCCATGCTCAAGGCCGCGCACGACGGCCTGTTCGGAGACATCACCAACGGCCACGGAGGCTACCTCCACGACCTGCGCGAACTCCTCTTCTCCGACACGTACTACACCGACTCCTGGCGACGTCTGTGGCACACCCGCTCCACCGCCTCCTTCTACCCCATGCACGGGCTCGCCCCGATCGCGGCGGCCATGGACGTCAACCGCGGCGACCGCATGACCACCCTGCGCGCCACCGCGACCGCTCCCAGGGGACTGGCCGACTACCGCGCACGGTTCGTCCCCCGGGACCACCCCTCCTGGAAGGAGACGTACATCAACGGTGACCTGGTCACCTGCATGATCGAGACGGCCGGGGGCAGGACGATCCGCGCGGAGCACGACGTGAGCTCGCCCCGCCCGTACAGCCGGATCAACACCCTGGCCGGCAGCCGGGGGATCGTCGAGGACTACGCGGGCCCCGCCCCGACCGGCGCCCGGATCTACGTCGAACCGGACCACAGCGGCCACAGCTGGCGCGACTTCGAGACCTACCGCAAGGAGTACGACCACTGGCTGTGGCGGAAGGTCGGCGACGACGCCGCCAACAACGGCGGCCACGGCGGCATGGACTACGTCCTGCAGTGGCGCACCGTCCAGTTGATGCGGGCCGGGCTGGTGCCGGACATCGACGTCTACGACTCGGCCGCCTGGTGCTCGCCCGTCCCCCTGAGCGTCGCGTCGCTGGCCAAGGGCGGCCGTCCGGTGGAGATCCCGGACTTCACCCGGGGCGCCTGGCGGGAGCGCAGGGCCGGCCTCGACTCGACGCCCACGGACATGCCGCCCGTCGGCTGAGCGCGGTAGCCCCGCCCCGCCACGGCGTACGGCGGCCGGCCGTCCGCCATGGCGGGGGACGCACCGGGCGCGGGCCGCGCGCAGGACCCGCCCGGCGGCCCGTGCGCAGACCCGCTCGCCGCCTCAGGGGCGGCGCAGCCGGCCGGCCTCCTCCAGTGTCCGGGCGGCGGCCCGGGCCAGCGCCGGCCGGTCGCGCACAAACCGGCGGGCGCCGCGCACCGGATCCCGCGCCAGCCGGTAGAGGGCGCCACCCGGCACCGGGCGGACCACCGCACCCTCGTACACCCGTATGTCGCCCGTCTTGAACGACTCCTTGTACCGCGCGGGCCCGCTGCCCAGGTCCACCATCCCGATCCCGTGGGCGGCGGCCGCCTCCAGCATCCGCAGCAACAGCAGCAGCCCGGGGGAGTACTTGCCGTACGCCCGGTCGTACGCCGGGAACCACCAGGACAGCACGGTGGGCGAACACAGCCCGAAGTGGGCCGCCACGGGCCGTTCGGCGGCGTAGAGCACGGACAGCACCCCACGGCAGCCGGGGTCGTCGCCGCGGGCCAGCCGCTCCACCAGCCGGGTGATCCACGCCTGCGCGAACCGGTCCCGCCGGCCGGTGCGCCGGTACTGCGCCGACTTCCACGCCATGAGCGTGCGCAACGCCCCGGGGTCGGGGTCGTCGTACACGAAGCGCACCGTGCCGACCTGACGGGCCAGTCTCCGCTCCTTGGCCCGCACCTGCTTGAAGAACCCCGGCGAGCTGTGCCGCAGGGTCCGCGTGTACGGCTCGAATCCGTCACCGATGTCGACGACCGGGGAGGCCAGTTCCTCGGTCGTGTGGGGTAAGAACGGGTCCTGGCCGGCCTCCAGGTTGTCGAACTCCCAGGTGGACAGGGCGCAGGCGCGCAGCAGCGCACGGGCGTCGAGGCGGATGCCCGGGCGCAGCACGGCGCCCTGGCTGTCCGACACCCCGAGCCCGACCGCCCGCCCGTGCCCCGCCGGACCCCGCTCGTACGGGAAGTAGCCGACCGGGCATCCGTCCTCCCGCAGCACCGCGACCGCGGCCCGCGGCCGGACCAGCCCGACCGCCGCGGTGAACGCCGGGTCCATGAACGGGTTCGCCGGGGCGCCGGAC
Source organism: Streptomyces sp. BK79 (assembly GCF_044142145.1). NCBI lineage: Bacteria > Bacillati > Actinomycetota > Actinomycetes > Kitasatosporales > Streptomycetaceae > Streptomyces > Streptomyces sp. BK79. The sequence continues at coordinate 277,787 of NZ_JBHVOC010000001.1, read as the reverse complement.
GCCGCTCTGATCTCCCGCCACGCCTTCCGGTCGTCGGTGCCGAGCTCGGCCGCCCGGACCACGTCCATGCGTCTGGTGGACATTCGCCTGCCTCCTGCGTCGTCGGATCTCCGGACACACGAGGCCCTGCCGGACACCGCGACTCGGCGGACGGTACGCGGGCCGGGCGGCGCGGGCCTCGTCGGTACTGCCGCCGCTCAGCAGCGCAGGACCCGCGGGACGGGGACGCACGGGGACCGGGTCCTGGCCGGTGCGCGAGCCGCTCCGCCGGGGTCGGTCCCGGACGTCACCGCGGGCCCGGGGCCGGCGAGGATCAGCGGCGCCCAAAGCGGTGCGACCCCTGCCGCTGCCCATCGTCGCCGCACTGGCGGACTCCTGACCTGCGTCCCGGCGGGGGCTCACCTACGGGCCGACACCGGACCGGTCCCCCGAACACGCCCAGTGGTGCCTTCAGTAGGCCGAGCCGGGCCCGCCCCGTCAAGCCCGCGTGCTCCGAACCGGTACGCCCGGCCCGGTCCGGCGGACGCACCGCTCCGCCGCCGGGTCGCACCGGGCGTCTACGGCGCGTGGACGTACGCCGGGGGGCGCTCTACTGCGCCAGCACCGACTCCGGGCCCATGACGACGACCGGCTCCTTGTCCGGATCCAAGGTGGTCAGCAGCGTGCGCATGTGCTCCTCGCTCAGGGAGACGCAGGCGTTGGTCGGTCCGTCGTGGTCCACGTGGATCCAGACCCCGCCGCCCCTGTCCTCACCCAGTGGGCGGGTCTTGTCCAGCGGGGTGGTGCCGGGGACCCGGTTGTAGTCGATGGCGATCACGTAGTCGAACGACCCCTCCAGCGGTTCACCGAGATGCCCGGTGCCCGACACGGCGAACTCCGGATCCTGGTCGTAGGGGAGCCGGGTCCCGGGGTCGGGGAGGCGGCCCCCGGCGTCGCTGAGCCGGAAGACGCCGGTCGGGGTGTGCAGGTCGCCCGCCCAGTGGTCGTCGGTCCAGCCGCGCAGGCCGTTGTGGGCGGGCCACGGCCCGGCGACGGCGCGCCAGCCCCGCGCGGGCCGCTGCTCGTAGAGCACCACTCGAGCCCGGGACGAGGTCTCCGTCGCGCCGGTGACCACGAGGACCTGCCGGGTGGCGTCGGGGACCCGGGCCCGTGTGGTCGGGCCGAGCCCGGGCAGGGGGCGGGGGAACGCGCGCGGGGGAGCGGGCCGCGGGGACACCGGGCCCGACGCGGACGTGCCGGGCGTCTGCGAGTCCAGGGAGGAGGTGCCCGGCGGCCGGCCGCAGCCGGTTCCCAGCAGGCCGGTGCACACGACCGCGCCGATCACCAGGGCCAGCGCTTTCCTGACGGTCATATCGAATCTCCGACTCCGTATGTGGACTACTCATTGCTTGACCATTAACGGAACCGGGTCGTGCCGCCGCCCCGCCGTCTCCTCCGTTTGGCGCACGCAGCGGTAACGAGGCCCCCCTAGCCGGGCGAAACGGTCCACCCCGGGCGTTCGGCCCGAGGCGTCGGGTGCCGCGGCGGCACGCCGTCCCGTCCCCCGGACGCAACATCGTTGCCGCTCACCCGCCTTACTCACTGGTGAGGCTCGGACATGCCGTGTAGCGTCAGCAGCAGATGTCGTGGTTCGCCCAGACCGCCCGCCCGGAGTGCGGGCGGTTTGCTGTGCAATGCCGGAGGACCAGGACGACCACCTCCGGGTTCGCGCGGTGCGGATCCGATATCGGCTGAAAGGCAAAAGGCATGGCCAGCGGAACTGTCAAGTGGTTCAACTCTGAAAAGGGCTTCGGCTTCATCGCGCAGGACGGCGGCGGTCCCGACGTCTTCGCGCACTACTCCAACATCAACGCCCAGGGCTACCGCGAGCTGCAGGAAGGCCAGGCCGTCACCTTCGACATCACCCAGGGCCAGAAGGGCCCGCAGGCGGAGAACATCACCCCCGCCTGACCGGGAGACAGCGCAACAGGCCCGGTGCCCGGGAACCGAGTGGTTCCCGGGCACCGGGCCCGCGCACGTCACGGAGCGGCACGCGCCGCCGCCGTCAGGGCGTCACGGCTTGCGGGCGAGGCCGCCGTGCTCGGCGATGGTCCCCCCGGCGGGCGAGTCGGCGTCCGGCCGCCACTGCGGGACCGGGACGACACCGGGCTCCACGAGCTCCAGACCCTCGAAGAACGCCGTGATCTCCTCCACCGTGCGCAGGACGTACGGTGCGGCGCCGCTCTCGTTGTAGGCGTCCTGGGCCGCCTCGAAGCCGGGGTCGATGCCCCGTGAGCCGTCGTTGATCGAGAGGTAGCTGCCGGACGGGAGCGCCTCCATCAGCCGGGTGACGACGGAGCGGGCCTGGTCGTAGTCGGCGATGTGACCCAGGATGTTGCTGAGGATGAGGGCGACGGGCCGCTCGAAGTCCAGGGTCTTCGCGGCTTCCCGCAGGACACTGCCGGGGTCGAGCACGTCGGCGTCGATGTAGGCGGTCGCCCCCTCGGGGGCGGAGTAGAGCAGCGCGCGGGCGTGCGCGAGGACCATCGGGTCGTTGTCGACGTAGACGATCCTGGTCTCGGGGGCGATCCGCTGGGCGACCTCGTGGGTGTTGTCGGCGGTCGGCAGACCGGTCCCGATGTCGAGGAACTGCCGGATCCCCGCCTCGGCCACCAGGTACGCGATGTTGCGGCGCAGGAAGGCGCGGCTGCTGCGGGCGATCGTGACGATGCCGGGGAAGACGGCGGTGTACGCGTCGCCGGCGTCCTCGTCGACCGGGTAGTTGTCCTTCCCGCCCAGCCAGTAGTTCCAGATCCGGGCCGAGTGCGGCACCGAGGTGTCGATCTTCTGGTGCGCCGCGGGGCCTGGAGTCGTCACAGGGTCGCTCATGAGTACGGTCCGTCTTTCAGCCGAGGCATGGATGCTTGCGCACAACCTACGCCGCAACGGCCTTTTCCCGTACACCGGTTCGCCCTTTCGCGACCGCCCCGGTCGTCCGTGATCAGAAAGGGAGCGCGGGACGCCGGACTGATGTGCCACGCTGTCGGACCGACAAGGCCGTCGTCCCCTTCGGGGAACCGTCCCGTTCGTGGAGGAGTGCGCGATGCCCCCGTCCCGTCTGGCCCCGTTGCTGGAGCAGTTCGACTTCGCCTGCGAACGCCTCACCGGCCGCCTGGCGGGACCGGCCGTGGACAGCGGCGACGGTACGCCGGCCGCGGTGAGCCCGATGACGGACGAGGAGTACTTCTGGGAGCCGGTGCCCGGCTGCTGGTCGGTACGGCGGCGCGCGGACGGACCGGGGCCCCGCGCGACCTTCCTGGCCGGCGCCGGAGCCGGTGACCTGGGGAGGGACGCGGCGCCCTACCCGCACCCCTCCCCGGCGCCCTTCACGACCCTCGCGTGGCGGCTGAGCCACCTCTCCGAGATGCTCCTGCTGCGCGCCGATCACACCATCGGCACCCGCACCCTCACCCGGGACGACGTCGTGGTCGCCCCGGACGCGGCGGCGGCCGTCGCGGACTTCGGGGCGGGAGCCGCCGCCTGGCGCCGGGCGCTGCTCGGCGTCGACGACGCAGCGCTGGACACCGTCGGCCTGTGCACGTACCCCCACGGCAGCGACGCGGAGGAACCGTTCATCGACATCGTGTGGTGGGTGAATCAGGAGGTGCTCCACCACGGAGCCGAGATCGCCCTGCTGCGCGACCTGTACCGGGCGGCACCCCCTACACGCGCGGCGCGCCGGTCACCGCCATCACCAGGGAGTACAGGGAGGTGGTGGCCGTGATGAACAGGCGGTTGTTCTTCGGGCCGCCGAAGGCGATGTTGGAGACGGGCTCGGGCACCCGCAGCCTGCCGATGAGGGTGCCGTCGGGGTCGTAGCAGTGGACGCCGTCGTCCAGGGCCGCGGCCCACAGGCGGCCCTCGTCGTCGAAGCGGATGTTGTCGAAGTGCACGCCCCGGCCCTCGGCGAAGACCTTGCCGCCGGACAGCGTGCCGTCCGCACCGACGTCGAACACCCGGATCCGGGCGGCCCGGGAGTCGGACACGTACAAGCGGCTCTCGTCGGGGGACAGGATGACGCCGTTGGGTCCCTCGAAGCCGTCGGCGGCCAGGCTGACCTCCCCCGACACCGGGTCGATCCGGTACAGGTGGCACGCGCCGATCTCGGGCTCGGCGCGATGACCCTCGTAGTCGCTGGTGATCCCGAAGTCCGGGTCGGAGAACCAGATGGTGCCGTCGGAGCGCACGACGGAGTCGTTCGGGCTGTTGAGCCGCTTGCCGTCGTAGCGGTCGGCGAGGACGGTCACGGTGCCGTCCGGCTCGGTGCGGGTGACGCGGCGGTTGCCCTGTTCGCAGGTGACCAGGCGGCCTCGCCGGTCGAGGGTGTTGCCGTTGCTGTGCCCGGCCGGGGAGCGGAAGACACCGACGGCGCCGGTGGCCTCGTCCCAGCGCAGGATGCGGTCGTTGGGGATGTCGCTCCACAGCAGCTGGCGCCAGGCGGGGACGTACAGCGGGCCCTCGGCCCAGCGGCAGCCGTCGTGCAGGACTTCCAGCCTGCTGTCGCCGTTCGCGCAGCGTCCGGTGCGGAAGCGGTCGTCCAGGATCTCGTACGGGCCGTCGGCCGGCATGGTGTCCCCTCAGCTCAGTGATCAGGATGACGCTCAACGTAGCAACCGGACGGCGGCGCGGGCGGCCTTCAGAGGATCACGATGCCGAGCGGCCGTTCGCCCACGGGCAGGCGCGTCACCCGGCCCGTGCCGGTGTCGACGACGCTCAGGCCGTTCCAGTAGCCCTCGCGCGTGAAGCCGCCGGTGACGTAGGCGGTGCGGCCGTCCGCCGAGGGGACGACGGTCTCGTGCGGGCCGTCCAGGGGGATGACCCGCTCGTCACCGCCGGGCGAGCGGACGGTCAGGGACGGGCCCCGGTCCTCGGAGGGGTCGATCGGTCCGGTGCCGACGACGTAGAGCGTGCCGTCGTCACCGACCGCGGCGCCGTGCTGGTGGGTGTCGGCGGTCATGGCCTCGATCCGCACCCTGCCGGTCAGGGGGTCGACCACGGCGAGGCGTTCGCCCTCGAACGGCAGCAGCAGCGCCCCGTCCGAGGGGCGTACGGCGGTGTAGTGCGGCTTGAGCCAGGAGCCGAGCCCGCCCTCGGTGCCGTACGGGGCGACCTCGACGCGACGCGTCGCCCAGTCGCCGGTGTCGACGACGGTGACGTCGAAGGAGTCGTGGTTGGTGGCGTAGACGTGCCGGCCGTCGCGCGAGACGTCGACGTCGAAGGGCCGGCGGCCGACCGGCACCGTCCTCGTCACCTCGCGCCGCTCGGTGTCGACGACCTCCAGCGTTCCCTCGCCGCCGGGGACGTTGACGCCGACGTATACGCGGCTGCCGTCCGGGGACAGGGCGATGCCCATGCCGCCGCCCCGGTACTCGCCGGTGGTCACGGGGCCCGTGTCGGTCGTGTACGGGATCAGGGCGGTGCGCTCACGGGTACGCGTGTCCACGGCCGCGACGCCTTCCGCGGTGGCCACCCACGCCGTGCCGTCGTCCCCGAGGGCGACACCGTAGGGGGCCGTTCCGACCCGCACGGAGCCCAGGGCGGCCCCGGCGCCCTCGCGGGCGGGGTCGACGAAGGTGACGGTGTCGGCGCCGAAGTCCGTGACCAGCAGGGTGCCTTCAGGCGTGCGGGCCGGTCCGGACCCGGTGCCGGCGCCCGGCGTCCGCGCGGGCGCCGCGGTGGAGGCGGTGGAGGGGCCGGACGGCGTCGGCGCGGACGTACCGGTGCCGCCGCCGGACGCGCAGCCGGCCAGCGTCGCCGTGACGGCGGCCAGCACGGCGAGGGACCCCGCGAGGGCCCGCCGGGTCATCGCCGCGCCCCCTTCTGCCCGGCGCCGGCGGCCTGGGACTCGGCCCGGCGCAGTATCCGCGCCAACGCGTGGAAGCCCCGGCGCTCGGCGTGGGCCCGGGCGGTGACACCGTCGCCGTCCGGCAGCGACGGATCGGCGCCCGCTTCGAGCAGGGCCTCCACCACCTCCTGGTGCGGGCGCTCGCCGTCCCCGAGGATGACGGCCTCCAGAAGCGCCGTCCAGCCGAGCCGGTTGACGTGGTCGACGTCGGTGTCCGTCCCGGCGAGCACCGCCCGTACGTACGCCGCGTGGCCGCGTTCGCTCGCCGGGATGACCGAGACCCCGCCGAAACGGTTGGTCAGCGTCACGTCCGGGCGGCCGGGCAGCAGGGCCCGCATCATGGCGACGCTGCCCGTGACCCCGGTGACCAGCCACGCGCTGTCCTCGTGGGCGTCCTGCGCGTTGACGTCCGCGCCCGCCGCGACCAGCACCTCGGCGACGGCGACCCGGTCGTCCAGGGCGGTCCGCAGCAGTGCCGTGCGGCCCTCCTCGTCGCGTGCCTCCACGTCGGCGCCCGCCAGCAGCGCCGCGTGGACGGCGTCGGTGTCGCCGCGCCGGGCCGCGGCCAGCAGGGCGAGGTCGTGCGGGGTGGGTGACTGGGCGGTCATGGCGCAACAGCTCCGCGGTGTCGAGGGGCGAGGTGCCTCCAGTCTCGGCCCGCGGCGACCGGCCGCCGGTCGGCGTACCGGCTCCGTCCGGCGCCCCGGACGGACGACGACCGTGTCGTCCGATCGGCTGACCCCGGGCCCCGGGGCCAGCCGGTTGCGCGCCGCCGGGATCAGCCGACGGCGAAGGGGAGCCGCGCGGCCGTCCCGCCCAGTGCCGCCCGCTCCGCCTCGCTCGGCGTCCGTCGTCCGGTGCCCACCAGCAGCGCGTCCCGGTCGGAGAACGACCGGGGGAACATCTCCCCGGCGATCCCCTCCAGCAGTTCGCGCGACCGCGCGAGCCCTTCCGCGGGCGGCCCCGGGGCGTCCGGGAGGTGCGCGATCAGGTCGAGGTGGTGCAGGGTCCACTCCAGGACGTACGCCGACAGGTAGTCCCCCGCCGTGAGCACCTGGTCCCGGGTGGCGACGAGGGCCGCGGGGTCCGCGAGTCCGGCCGCGCGGCCGGCGGCCGAACCCACGTCGTCGAGGTGGAACCTGAGCAGCCACGGCTCCTCGTACGCCGCGGCCAGGCGGACGACTAGCGCGTCCAGCGGGTCGTCCCCGGCCGGTGGCGCGACGACCTCCCAGTACGTCACCGCGTCCCGGGTCGGCCGCGTCGTCGCGGGGGTGGCGAGGGTGATCAGGACGTCCTGGGCGTCGAGGACGAGATGACACACCAGGTCCCGGACGAGCCAGCCGGCGCAGCCGGACGGCCGTGCGAAGGCCGCGTCCGGGAGTCCGGCGACCGCGGCGCGCAGGGCCGTCCAGGAACGCGAGAAGAGATCCACGCCCGCAAGCTAGCAGCGCCGCCGACCGGCTGTCAGGCGTCGGCCGGCGCGGGCTCCTCCGGTTCGAGGAGCTGCTCGCGGACGTAGTTCCAGACCACCGCGATCAGCGCGGCGACCGGCACGGCGAGCAGACTGCCCACGATCCCGGCCAGGCTGCCGCCCAGCGTCACCGCCAGCAGGATCACCGCCGCGTGCAGACCGAGCCCACGACTCTGGATCATGGGCTGGAACACGTTGCCCTCCAGCTGCTGCACCACCACGATGATGGCGAGCACGATCAGCGCGTCCGTCAGACCGTTCGACACCAGCGCGATCAGCACCGCGACGAAGCCCGCGAACAGGGCACCCACGATGGGCACGAACGCGGAGACGAACGTCAGCACCGCCAGCGGCAGGACCAGGGGCACGTCCAGGATCCACAGCCCGAGGCCGATGAAGACGGCGTCGAGCAGCCCGACCAGCGCCTGCGAGCGGACGAAGGAACCCAGGGTCTCCCAGCCGCGCAGGGCGACGGCCGGGACGTCGGTGGCCAGCCGGCCGGGCAGCTGACGGGTGAGCCACGGCAGGAAACGCGGCCCGTCCTTGAGGAAGAAGAACATCAGGAAGAGGGCCAGGACCGCGGTGATCAGGCCGTTGACGACGCTGCTCAGACCGGTCGCCACCGTGGTGACCACGCTGCCGACGCTGTCCTGGACGCGGGCCATCCCGGAGTCGAGCGCACCGGTGATCTGGTCGTCGTCGATGTTCAGCGGCGGTCCCGCCGCCCAGTCGCGCAGCCGGTCGATGCCCTGCACCACGCCGTCGGTCAACTCGTCGGTCTGGGAGGACATCGGTACCGCGATGAGCGCCACGACGCCCGCGACCACCAGCAGGAACGCCACGGTCACCACGGCCGCGGCCAGCGCGGGCGGCCATCCGTGCCGTCGCAGGAAGCGGGCCGAGGGCCAGGTCAGCGTGGTCAGGAGCAGGCCGACTATCAGCGGCCACACGATGGACCACATACGGCCGAGGACCCACAGGGACACCGCGAGCATGACAAGTATGAGCAGCGCGTCGGCGGAGAGACGCGCTGTGGTGCGGAGGCCGGCGCGCGTCCTCGCGGAACTCAATCTGGCAGACATGGGGATCACCCTATGGGCACGCCCGCCGTCCACCGGCCGGGGCCACCGGAGTGACCCGGGGCCCTGGCGCCCGACGCTCCGTCAGATACGCGGCCGGTGGCGGTTCACGGCACCTTGACCCAGTCGAGCGTGCGCTCCACCGCCGCCTTCCACCCGGCGTACCCCTGCGCGCGCCGGTCCTCGGACCACTGGGGCTCCCAGCGCCTGGACTCGTGCCAGTGGGTGCGCAGTTCCTCGGTGTCCCGCCAGAAGCCCATGGCCAGACCCGCCGCGTACGCCGCACCGAGCGCGGTGGTCTCCGCGACGACCGGCCGGCTGACCGGCACACCGAGCACGTCGGCCTGGATCTGCATGCAGAGGTCGTTGGCGGTCACGCCCCCGTCGACCTTCAGCACGTCGAGATGGACCCCGGAGTCCTGCTCCATGGCCTCGACGACGTCGCGGCTCTGGTAGCAGATGGCCTCCAGCGTCGCGCGTGCCAGATGGGCGTTGTCGTTGTACCGGGCGAGGCCGACGATCGCGCCCCGGGCGTCGGAACGCCAGTAGGGCGCGAACAGACCGGAGAAGGCGGGGACGAAGTACATGCCGCCGTTGTCCTCGACGGTGCGGGCGAGGTCCTCGCTCTCGGCGGCGGTCTTGATGACCTTCATCTGGTCGCGCAGCCACTGCACGGCGGACCCGGTCACCGCGATGGAACCCTCCAGCGCGTAGACCACCGGGCTGTCGCCGAATTGATAGGCCACGGTCGTCAGCAGACCATGGCGCGAGCGGACCAGTTCGGTGCCGGTGTTGAGCACCAGGAAGTTGCCGGTGCCGTAGGTGTTCTTGGCCTCGCCGGGCGCGAAGCAGACCTGCCCGACGGTGGCCGCCTGCTGGTCGCCGAGCACGCCGCCGATGGGGACGGCGGCCCGCAGCGGCCGGGAGGACCGGGTCACCCCGTACGCCTGCGCGTGCGACGAGGGGTTGATGGCGGGGAGCATCGCCCGGGGGATGCCGAAGAAGCCCAGCAGCTCGTCGTCCCAGTCGAGCGTCTCCAGGTCCATCAGCATGGTGCGGCTCGCGTTGGTCACGTCGGTGGCGTGGATGCCGCCGTCGGGACCGCCGGTCAGGTTCCACAGGACCCAGGCGTCCGTGTTGCCGAAGACGGCGTGCCCCGCCTCGGCCGCCTCCCGGACACCCTCGACGTTCTCCAGGATCCACTGGATCTTGCCCGCCGAGAAGTACGTCGCCGGCGGCAGACCGGCCTTGCGGCGGATGACGTCGCCCCGGCCCGAACGCTCCAGGTTCGCCGCGATCGCGTCGGTCCGGGTGTCCTGCCACACGATGGCGTTGTAGTACGGGCGGCCGGTGCGCCGGTCCCAGACCACCGTGGTCTCCCGCTGGTTGGTGATGCCGATGGCCGCCAGGTCGGTCCCGGACAGGCCGCTGAAGCGCAGGGCGTTCTGCATCACCGAGTTGGTGCGCTCCCAGATCTCCACCGGGTCGTGCTCGACCCACCCGGAGCGGGGCAGGATCTGGGCGTGCTCCAACTGGTGCTTGGCCACCTCGTTGCCGCCGTGATCGAAGATCATGAATCGGGTGCTGGTGGTCCCCTGGTCCACCGCGCCGATGAAGTCCGCCATGCTGTGCCGCCTCTCCGGCCGGTGTCAGTCCGCTGGCGCCGGAACGCGCCCCGTCGGCTCGGGCTCCGCCGTGGGCAGGAACCGGCCGACGAAAACCTTGTACAGACCCGCCCCGAGCAGGCCACCGATCAGCGGGCCGACGATCGGGACCCAGAAGTAGAGATTCCCGTACTGGTCCCGCCACGCCCCGCCGTAGCCGGTCAGGAAGCTGGCCAGCCGGGGGCCGAGGTCGCGGGCGGGGTTGATGGCGTAGCCGGCGTTGGTGCCGAAGGCCATGCCGATGGCGACCACGACCAGGCCGATGACGAACGGGGCGAGGTTCGCGCCCGGCGGCGTGTTCAGCAGGTCCGTGATCGCCATGATCAGCAGCAGCAGGATGGCGGTGCCGATGACCTGGTCGCGGAAGGCGCCCCACTCGTGGACCGGGAGCGCGGCGTTCCCGTTCGCGGGGAGCGTGGAGAACACCGTCTGCGTCTTGATGGTGTGGCCGGGATCGGCCTTCGCCAGCGCCTCGGTGTAGTTCCAGCGGACCAGGAGCGCGGCCACGAAGGCGCCGGCCGTCTGAGCCAGCGCGTAGGGCGCCACCTTGCGCCACGGGAACCCCTTGAACGCGGCGAGGGCCACGGTCACGGCGGGGTTGAGGTGGGCGCCGCTCAGCCGCGCGGCCACGTAGACGCCCAGGGTGACGCCGAGACCCCACGCCCAGGCGATGCTGTCGTGGTCGCCGAGGCCGCCGGCCGGGTCCGTCAGGGCCCCGCCCGCGGCCACTTGGGCCACCACGCCGCATCCGAAGAGGATCAGGATCATCGTGCCGGCGAACTCGGCCGACAGTTCGCCGAGCATGCCGGACCGCTTGAGCCGTTCGGCCATGGAAGCCCGCCCTTCGCCGGATGAACCGGCTGTCGACTGTCCGAGCCCGTCCATCGACACATTAGGGGCGTAAGCGACACGTCGCACTTGAAGGGCGGCCATCCGCCGGAGCGCCCGTCACGGGCAGCTCCCGTGGGTCACGGACCGATGGGCAGCCGGCGCTTGTGGTCGGTCAGGCGGTACCGGGTGAGGATCTTCTCGAAGGTCTGCTCGTCCACCGGCTTGCCCTCCAGGAAGTCGTCGATCTCCTCGTAGGTGACACCGAGGGCGTCCTCGTCGGCCTTGCCGGGGTCGAGGGTCTCCAGGTCGGCCGTCGGGACCTTGCGCACCAGCTCGGCGGGGGCGCCCAGCGCGTCCGCGACGGCGCGCACGCGGCGCTTGGTGAGACCGGTCAGCGGCACGAGGTCGGCGGCGCCGTCACCGAACTTGGTGAAGAAACCGGAGACCGCCTCGGCGGCGTGGTCGGTGCCGACGACCAGTCCGTCGTGCGCGCCGGCCACGGCGTACTGGACGATCATGCGCTGCCTGGCCTTGACGTTGCCCTGCACGAAGTCCTGGTGCCGGTCGTCGCGGAAGGCCACATCACCGGCGAGCAGGGCCGCGAGGGCGGCGTCGCTGGCGGGCTTGATGTCCACGGTCAGTACGTGGTCGGCCTGGATGAAGGAGAGCGCGAGCTGGGCGTCGTGCTCGTCGGCCTGGACGCCGTACGGCAGCCGCATCGCGTAGAAGCGCGCCTCGTGCCCCTCCGCCCGGGCCCGCTCGACTGCGAGCTGGCACAGCCGGCCCGCGGTGGTCGAGTCGACGCCGCCGCTGATGCCGAGCACCAGGGAGCGCAGACCGGTCGAGGTCAGCCGCTCGGCCAGGAAGGCCACCCGGCGCTCGATCTCCCGCTCGGCGTCGAAGGTCTCCGCGACCTCCAGTTCCCGGGCGATCTCCAGTTGCACGTCGATGGACGCCGGCTCGCTCAATTCCGCTCCTTGTTCGATTTCCAGCGGGTTTCCCACTCAGCCTACCCAGAGGCGTCCGGGGGATCCGGGCCGACCGGTGTGCGGGCGCGCACGTGCGGGGCGGCCGTCATGGACCGCCCCGCACGTGCCCCGGTCAGGTCAGCGGTTCCACCCTGATGTCGCGGAACCGGACCTTGTTCCCGTGGTCCTGCAGGCGGATCGCCCCGGCGGCAGGTGTCTCCGCCCGGCCCGACGCGGTCGGACCGTCGAGGGCGATGTCGTCGTGGACCTTCTCGCCGTTCCAGACCACCGTCACCCGGGCGTCGGCGGTCTTGCGGCCCTCCTCGTCGTAGCGGGCCGCCCGGAAGACGATGTCGTACGTCTGCCACGCCTCGGGGGCCGCCGCGGCGTTGACGTCCGGCGCCTTCTTCAGGTAGATCGCCCCTGCCTCGTCGGTGGCCGGTGAGGTGTCGCCGTAGGAGTCGAGGATCTGCAGCTCGTAGCGGTCCTGGAGGAAGATGCCGCTGTTGCCGCGGTCCTGTCCGGTCACGTCGGACGGCAGCAGCGGGACGCGGAACTCCACGTGCAGCTTGAAGTCCTGGTAGGCGTCCTTGGTGCGGATGTCGCCGCAGCACACCTCCATCGACTTCTCCTCGGTCAGCGGCCAGGCCACGCGCCGCCCGTCCGTGTGCTGCCACTGCTCCTGCGAGGCGGCGGTGCCGTCGAAGAGGCCGACGCGGGCGCCCCGCGGGTGCACGGTGATCAGGTCGAGGTTGACGTGGCCGGTGTCACCGGGGTCGTACCGGTAGGAGACGGTGTTGTGGCCGGCGCGCAGCCGCAGCGCCTCGGTCCGGGTGGACCAGGTGTCCCAGTCCCCGGTGGAGGCGAGTGCCGTCTGCCGCGCCTTCTTCCCGTTGACGTACAGGGAGAGGGACTTGGTGCCCTGATACGGGTTCGGGCCGTTGGAGTAGCGCAGGTTCACGTCGTAGGTGCCGGACTTCGGGACCGTGACGTCGAACGTCGTGGCGACCTTGCCCTCGGTGGCGTAGCGGTCGACGAAGCCGCTGCCGGAGTAGCCGGTGTGGTCGGTGTTGATCCCGGCCTTCCCGGTCAGGGTCGCCTCCTCGGCCTCGTAGAGGGTGGCCGGCGGCGGCTGCTTGCCGGGCATCTCGTTGAGCGTGTACCAGGCCTCGGTGCTCCACAGCGTCTCACCGGACGCCGACGCGAAGGGGCGGGGCGAGCGGACGTGCACCACGCGGTCCGCCTGGAGGCCGTCCAATCGCAGCCGGACGGTGCGGCCGTCGTCGGAGAGCGTCGCCGAGCGCACCGCCAGGTCCTCCTCGGCGATCTTCGGGCCGCCGTAGTCGGCGGTCGGCGTGTAACCCCACTGCTCGACCTCGTAGCGGGCGGCGAGGTCCGCCGCGGTCTCGGCGGACAGCGGCTGGGTGTACGTCAGGTCGAAGCCGCCGGGCACGGCCCGCATCCGCTGGATGTCGAAGGTGTCGCCGCCGTTCGGCGTCAGCTTCTGCAGACCGAACCTGAGCTTGCCCTCCTGCCCCCAGTTGCCGTCGGCGCCGAGGCCGCCCGCGTACACCGCCCCGTCGGGGCCGAGGGTGATGCGGTTGACACCGGCCTCCAGGCCCTGCGTGTAGCGGAACACGGCGCCCTGGTACTGGCCCTTCACCTTCTCCAGGTAGGCGCGTTGCAGACCGCCGTAGGTGACGTCGCCGATGAGCATCTGGCCCGCGAACCGGCCCTCCTTGAGGTACAGCGGCGTGGAGGGCGAGTTGCCGATCTCGTTCTGCGGCAGCCACAGCACGGGTTCGGTGACGGGGGAGCCCTCGAAGGGGCCGGCGGGCTCGGTGTAGTGGTTGAAGAAGCGGTCCTGCTTGATGTGGACCAGCTTCGAGGAGGGCAGCCACCCGCCCTGGTTGTCCGTGGCGAACAGGTCGCCGCCCGGCCCCCAGCCGATGCCGTTGGGCGTGCGCAGCCCGCCCGCGACCGGACTGATCTTCCCCGTCCTCTTGTCGATCTTGTACGTCGTTCCGCGACCGGGCGCGGGCTGCGGGGTGGTGGTCGCGCCGCCGTAGTCGATGGCGACGGAGAGGTTCACGTAGAAGTGGCCGTCGCGGTAGAGCAGGCCGAACGCGAACTCGTGGAAGTTGCCCCCGTACGGCCAGGTGGCGACCGTGCGGTGCTCGTCGGTCACGTCGTCGCCGTCCCGGTCGACCAGCCGGGTCAGTTCGTGCTTCTGCGACACGTAGAGCGAGCCGTCGACGTACTTGACGCCCATGGGCTCGCGCAGCCCGCTCGCCACCTTCTCGACGGTGACCTTGTCGCGGCTGGTCGCACCGGTGACGTTGCCGAGCAGATAGACCTCTCCGGCAACGTTGTCGGTGCCGCCCCACGTGCTGAGCGCGAGGCGTCCGTCGGGCAGCCAGTCCATGCCGGTGACCTGCGGTTCGAACCCGTCGGGGCGCAGGTCGGTGAGGGTGAGGTCGGGGCGCACGGAGGTCAGGGGCAGGCCGTCGCCGGGGGTGTCGCGGCCGGCCTCGCACTCCTTGCGGCCGGGCGCCGTCACCCGGACCACGCCGGCGTCGGTGCTGAGTGCCTCGCGGGGCACGACGGTGAACTCGCTCTCGCCCGGCGGTTTCCAGGCGAGCCGCAGTTGCTGCCCGCCGCCGCGGTCGAAGTGCTCGATCCGCAGCGGATGCGCTCCCGCGGTCAGTTCGGCCACGCCGTCCTTCGGCTCCGCGCCGTGCAGCCCGTCGTGGTCGATCACGGTGGTCCCGCGAAGGCTCAGGCGTGACCCGTCGTCACTGGTGAGCCGGAACGCGTAGGTGCCGTCGCGCGGTGCGACCAGGTAACCGGAGGCCTCCGAGACGAAGTTGTCGGCGATCCCGCCGAAGTCGGCCGTGGTCGACCAGTCGACCGTCGGCATCAGCTTGTCGTGGTTGGGGGTCTGGCCGGGCTTGAGGGTGCACAGCTCGTTCAGCGGCGTCTGCACGTCGAACACCCGCAGGGTGACGCCGGGTTCCTGGGGCGGGATGTCGGAGGGGGCGGCGGAGGACGTGGGTGCGGCCAGGACGCCGCCGACGGACACGGCTGAGGTCAGAAGCAGGATGAGGTGTCTTCGGGCACGCGAGAACAGGCGTTGACGCAAGGGTCCTCCAGGGCGTGGGGACCGGACCGTGCCGGATGTCGCTCCGGTCTCGTGCGGTACGACTGCGGTTCCGCCGCCAAGGTAGGAGACTTACGCTTGACATGTCCATACTTTGTCATCGCTGTGTTCAAAGTCCCCGGACTAAACCTCTCGGTCCGGGAAAGCCGCGGATCAGCGGCCCTTGCGCACCCGGGCCGCCGCACGCGCCTCCGCGGTCCTGCGGGCCTCGGCGGTCTTGCGGGACTCCTTCGCGGGACGGCCCGACCGGGCGCCGAGGCCCCGGAAGGGCAGGTTGCCGCTGGGGGTCGCCCCGGCCGGCGGGCGCTTCGCACCGGTGAGGGTGGTCAGCTTCTGCTCGCCGGAGCGCACGGGGGTGACGGTCGGCCGGATCCCGGCCTCGGACATCATCCGGCTGACCTCGCGCCGCTCGTCCGGCGTGACCAGGGTGACCACGCGTCCGGACCGGCCGGCGCGCGCCGTACGCCCGCCGCGGTGCAGGTAGTCCTTGGCGTCGGCGGGCGGGTCGACGTTCACGACGAGGTCGAGCGCGTCGACGTGGATGCCGCGGGCCGCGACGTTGGTGGCCACCAGCACGGTGATGTCGCCGTCCACGAACCGGCCGAGCGTGTGCGTGCGCTGCGGCTGCGACTTCCCGCTGTGCAGGGCGGCGGCCTGGACCCCGCTGGAACGCAGGTGCCGCGTGAACCGGTCGACCGCGGCCTTGGTGTCCAGGAACATCAGCACCCGGCCGTCCCGCGCGGCGATCTCCGTCGCGGTCGCGTACTTGTCGGCGGGGTGAACGGTCAGGACGTGGTGCTCCATGGTGCTGACCGACGCCGACGCCGGGTCGACCGACACCCGCACCGGGTCCTGCAGATGGCTCCGCACCAGCTGGTCGACGTCCTGGTCGAGGGTGGCCGAGAACAGCATCCGCTGGCCGTCGGAGGGCACCTGGTCCAGGATGCCGGTGACCTGCGGCAGGAACCCCAGGTCGCACATCTGGTCCGCCTCGTCCAGGACCGTGACCCGCACGTCGCTCAGGTGGCAGTCGCGGCGCGACACCAGGTCGGCCAGCCGTCCGGGCGTCGCGACGACCACGTCGGCGCCGCTCTTCAGCTCGGCCGCCTGCCGGTTGATCGAGAGCCCGCCGACCACCGTCGCCAGTCGCACGTCCACCGCCCGCGCGTACGGGGTGAGGGCGTCGGTCACCTGCTGGGCGAGTTCCCGCGTCGACACCAGGACCAGCGCGAGCGGACGCTTCGACGCGGCCCGCCGGCCCGCCGTGCGGGCGAGCAGGGCGAGCCCGAAGGCCAGCGTCTTGCCGGAGCCGGTCCGGGCGCGGCCGAGCACGTCACGGCCGGCCAGCGCGTCGGGCAGGGTCGCCGCCTGGATCGGGAAGGGCTCCGTCACCCCGAGTCCGGTCAGCGTCTCCAGCAGGGCGGGCGGCAGCCCCAGCGCGGCGAACGAAGCGGCCGGCGGCCGTTCCGCCGACGCCGGTGGTGCCGTTCGCCCGGACACGTCGGTCCGGGAGGCGTCGGGGGACGGTGACCGCTTCGCGTTCAATGGGGGACCTTCCTGATCAGGCGCCCGGGAACGCCACCGGGCCCGTACCCCTCGGTACGGACCCGGGCGCCTCGAAGCGTGAGCCCCCAGTTTACCAGCGGGCGCCCACGGCCCCGGCGGCCCGCACCACCCTGGTGACGGGCGCCTCTCGCCCGCCGTCCGCCGTCACCCCGAGGCCGTCGCCGAGTCGCGACGGGCCGCCCGGACGCGGCGGTGGCTCCAGGCGAGCAGGGCGAACAGGACGAGGCCGGAAATGATCAGGCTCGCCCCGGTGGCCCATCCGGAGTACGGCACCTGGGGGACGACGCCCCACACCACACCCGCGCCGACGAGGAAGAGCCCCGCCAGGACCGAGCCGGCGATACGCCAGGGAGAGGACACGCTCTCCTCGGCCGCGCGCATCGCCCGCTCGCGGACCGGGGTCACGAACCGGTCCAGCGCCGGGACGGCACGGGACAGCAGCACCACCCCGGCGAAGACGAGCAGCAGACCCGGGCCCGGCAGCACCAGCAGGGCGACGCCGACGACCACCAGTACGGCGCCGGCGGTGCCCAGGACGGCTCGCCGGATCGACTCGACACTGCGCGCCATGGCGCCCTCCTTCCCGCGCTAGGCACGGAATCCAGTTCCCTTCGGCCCGGTCAACCTTAGGCAGGGGGCCGGGCGTGGGCGATTCCGCCCGGTCCGCACCCCGTGTAGTCAACGTTGACTAGAGTGGGCGTATGGCCGAGAAGACGATTCCGATCCTGCCGTGCCAAACCCTCCAGCCCGTTCTCGACTTCTACACCGCCCTCGGCTTCGAGGTGACGTATCGGCAGCGGAGCCCCAACCCGTACGCGGTCGTGGCTCGCGGCGGCATCGAACTGCAGTTCTTCGGGATGAGGCAGTTCGAACCGGCCGGGTCGGTCAGCACGTGCTACGTCCTGACCGACGACGTCGACGGGCTGTACGCCGCCTTCCGGGCGGGGCTCAAAGCGGCGTACGGGAGGATCCCCTCGCGTGGGCTGCCGCGCATCGGGCCGCTCAAGGACATGTCGTACGGCGTGCGGCAGTTCCTCATGACCGATCCGGGCGGAAACTGCGTCCGCGTCGGGCAGCCGACGGGCGAGGACCCGCGCCACCGCCCCGCACCCGAGGAGACCTTCGCCCGCGCGCTGCACCACGCGGCGCTCCTCGCCGACTCGAAGGACGACCCGTCCGGCGCCGCGAAGGTCGTCGACCGGGTGCTGCGCATCGAGGGGGAGCGGCCCACCCCGGCGCAACTGGTCCGCCTCCTCGTGCTCCGCGCGGACCTCGCCGGGCGTCTCGGCGACCGGGAGACCGCCCGGACGGCGGCCCTCCGGGCGGGCGCCGTGGAACTCACCGCCCAGGAGCGGGAGTCGCTCCAGGACGACCTCCGGCGCCTCGCGGAACTCCGGGACTGACAGCCGCCTCGGGGTAGTAGCAGGGGTGACATATCCGGAAGGTCAGGTATGCCGGGAACATTTGATTTGCTGGGTTACCGGCACGGGCGGGAGGTAATTCGGACGCCGGACGCCGACAGGCATGACAAGCTGTGCTCCTGTTGTCCGAACCCAGGAGGTCGCCATGACTGCAGAGAATTCCCCCCGAGAAGGTTCGGAGTCGGCCGCTTCCGAAAGCCCCGCCCTGACGCCCGACGAGAATGGTCAGTACGACCTGAAGGGCAAGTTCCGCGAGGCCCTGGCGCGCAAGCGCGGCCAGCAGGCGGAGGCCGCGGCGCGCGCGTCGAGCGGTGACGCGTCGAAGATCCGCGGCGCGCACGGTCCGGCCGCGAGCCAGCGCTCGTTCCGGCGCAAGAGCGGTGGCTGACGGCGCGACCGGCGCCGCCGGTCGTCAGGGGTGGCTGGTCAGATAGCCGCCCATGGACGTGAAGTACTCCGTCGCGGACAGCTCCCGGCCGTCCTCGGTCCGGACGCGCGTGAGGGCCAGGCCGTGGTTGCGGCCGGTGCGCGCGTCCGCTCCGGCGACGATGACCACGCCGTCGCCCTCCCGGTAGAAGACCCGGCCAGGCGTACCGCCGTAACGGCCCTGGGAGACCACGGCGGCGAGGATCTCGAGCCGCCTGCCCCGGTGGAAGGTGAAGGCGCTGGGGTACGGATCGGACTGGGCCCGGACCAGGCGCTCCAGGTCCGGCGCCGGCCAGGACCAGTCGATGCGGATGTCCTCCTCGGCGCGCTTGTGGAAGAAGCTCGCCCGGGACCGGTCCTGCGGGGTGAACTCCGTCTGTCCGGCGGCGATGAGATCGAGTGCGCCGATGGTGACCGGGGCGATGAGGGCGACGGTCTTGTGGAAGAGGTCGGTGGCGGTGTCCGCCGGTCCGACCGGTACCGCCTCCTGCCGGACGATGTCGCCGGCGTCGAGCTCCTCGTTCATGAGGTGCGCGGTGACGCCCACTTCGGTCTCGCCGTTGATCAGCGCCCAGATCAGCGGGGAGAAGCCGGCGTACTTCGGCAGCAGTGAGTCGTGGACGTTGAGCGTGCCGTGGCGCGGGAGACCGAAGACGCGCGGGGGAATCCACGTCCGCCAGTTGTTGGCCACGATGACGTCCGGGTCCGCCTCCTTGAGGCGCTGGAACAGTTCCTCGTCGTCGGGGCGGTTGCGGAGCAGGACCGGAACGCCGTGCTCCGTGGCCAGGTCGGCGACGGAGTCGCTCCAGATCTTCTCGTACGCGTGCTCGCTCTTGGGGTGCGTCACCACCAGCACCACGTCGTGTTCGGAGTCCAGGAGCGCCCGCAGGGTCCGGTGCCCCCAGGTCTGGTAGCCGAACATGACGACCCGCATGGGGTTCCTCCTCGGGCAGGGGACGCGGCCCGGCAAGTAAAGCAAGGCTTCCCTTAGTCCACAACACCCCCGGAATCAGGCCGTAGTTGGCGGGTGCCGAACCATGTCCCGCCCTATCGACAGCCTCTCATTATGAGCTTAGCCTTGCCTAAGTTTCCGGCGGGGAGGTTCCGTCGGCACGTCCCATTCCGGCAATCCCCCACGCCTGACAGGCGACTGTTCCGCACGATGGGAGTGACATGTCACAGGTTCTTCCTGATGACGCGACACCGGTCCACGACCTCATTGGCATCGGCTTCGGACCGTCCAATGTCGCCATGGCGATCGCGCTGCGGGAACACGACGCACGGGCCGGCGGGCAGGCGGCGGTCTCCGCCCGCTTCTTCGAGCAACAGCCGCGTTTCGGCTGGCACCGCGGCATGCTCATCGACGACGCGACCATGCAGGTGTCCTTCCTCAAGGACCTGGTCACCCTCCGCAATCCGTCCAGCGAGTTCAGTTTCCTCTGCTACCTGCAGAGCAAGGGACGGCTGATCGACTTCGTCAACCACAAGAACCTCTTCCCCCTGCGGGTGGAGTTCCACGACTACTTCGAGTGGGCCGCGGCCAAGGTCGACAGCCTGGTCTCCTACGGCCACGAGGTCGTCGGCGTCGCACCCGTGGTCCGCGACGGGACCGTGGAGGAACTGGAGGTGACGGTCCGCTCGGGGGAGGGGCTGGAGGTCCACCGGGCCCGCAACCTCGTCCTCGGCACCGGACTGCGTCCCCGCATGCCGGAGGGCGTCGAGCGGGGCGACCGCGTCTGGCACAACTCCGAACTGCTGTCCCGCGTCGACGCGTTGGAGGGCACGTCCCCCTCCCGGTTCGTGGTCGTCGGTGCCGGTCAGAGCGCCGCCGAGAACGTCGCCTACCTGCACCGCCGCTTTCCCCGTGCCGAGGTCTGCGCGGTCTTCACCCGTTACGGCTACAGCCCCGCCGACGACAGCGGCTTCGCCAACCGGATCTTCGACCCCGAGGCGGTCGACGAGTACTTCGCCGCGCCCGGCAGCGTCAAGCGCCGGCTGATGGACTACCACGCCAACACCAACTACTCCGTGGTGGACCTCGACCTGATCGACGACCTGTACCGGCGGACCTACCAGGAGAAGGTCCTCGGCACCGAGCGGCTGCGCTTCCTCAACGTGTCCCGGCTCACCGGCGTCAAGGAGACGCCGGACCGGGTCCGTGCCACCGTGACATCCCTGGTCAGCGGGGAGGAGACGCTCCTGGACGCGGACATCGTGGTGTTCGCCACCGGCTACGTCCCCACCGATCCCCTCGGCCTCCTCGGTGAGGTCGCGGACCGCTGCCTGCGCGACGACGAGGGCCGGGTGCGCGTCGAACGCGACTACCGGATCGCGACGGACCCCGGCCTGCGCTGCGGCCTGTACCTCCAGGGCGGCACGGAGCACACGCACGGCATCACGTCGTCCCTGCTGTCCAACACCGCCGTCAGGGTCGGCGAGATCCTGGAATCCCTCCTCGAGCGGGGCCTGAAGTCCGCTTCCGACGAGGCCCGGACCGTCGCCGACGGAACCGGCAGGGCCGCGCGTTAGTGTACGTCGCCATGACCACGACTGCGGTGGAACGCCCCACGCCCCGGGGCTCAACAAAGGCCCGCCGACGGCGGGTTGCGGGTCTGGGGGTGCTCGCGGTGGTGCTCGTGGCGGCCGGGGCGGCGTCGCTCGCCGTCGGCGCCCGCGCGCTGACTCCCGCGGAGGTCTGGCACGGCCTGTTCGCGGCGCCCGAACCCGACCAGCGTCTCACCGAGATCAGGCTCATCGTGCGGACCGTACGGGTGCCCCGCACGGTCCTCGCGATCGTGGCGGGCGTCGCCCTGGGGACCGGCGGGGCGCTGATCCAGGGGTACACGCGCAACCCGATCGCGGACACCGGCCTGCTGGGGGTGAACTCCGGCGCCTCGTTCGCCGTGGTGTCGGGGATCGCCCTGTTCGGGTTCACCAGCCCGTTCCAGTACGTCTGGTTCGCCTTCCTGGGGGCGGCCCTCGCCGGTGTCGTCGTGTTCGGGCTGGCGAGCATCGGCCGGGGCGCCGGCAATCCGCTGACGCTCGCCCTGGCCGGGCAGGGCGTCACCGTGTTCCTGGCGGCCATGACCACGGCGGTGGCGCTGACGGACAACGCCTCGCTGAACGCGCTGCGGTTCTGGAACGCGGGGTCGCTGGTCGGCGTCGGATTCGACGTCATCTGGCCGGTGACCGCGTTCGTCGCGGTCGGCCTGGTGATGGCGCTCACCACGCTGCCCGCCGTCAACCTGCTCAACCTCGGGGACGACGTGGCGCGGGGCCTGGGCGTGAACACGGCGCGGACCCGGACCGTCGGCATCGTCGCCATCACCCTGCTGGCGGGAGCGGCGACGGCGGCATGCGGACCCATCGCCTTCATCGGCCTCATGGTGGCCCACGTGGCCCGGTACCTGACCGGGCCGGACTACCGCTGGCTGGTGCCGTACGCGGGTCTGCTGGGAGCCGTCGTGCTGCTGGTCTGCGACATCGTCGGGCGCCTGGTGGTGCGGCCGGGGGAGTTGGACGCCGGTGTCCTCGTCGCTCTGCTCGGGGCTCCGTTCTTCGCGGCCCTGGTGTGGCGCGGGAAGTTCAAGAACGCGTGAACGGGGCGCATGTGGAGCCGAACGGGTCCGAAGCGAAAGCACGGGGGACCGCCGAGGAGCGGCATGAGGCGGGCGGGAAGTCGTACGGGGCGGTCGGGAAGCCGTACGGGACGGGCGGGAAGCAGAACGGGGCGGGCGGGAAGCCGTCCTTGACGCCCGGCGTGCGGCTCGGCCGGGTGTCGTTCGTCTGGCGGCCCTGGCTCGCCTGCGTGACGCTGCTCCTGGCGGCGGCGGCCTTCCTGGTGTTCTGCCTGTCCATCGGTGTCGGGGACTTCCCCATCGGCCTGCCCCGGGTGGTCGCCACCCTCTTCGGCCGGGGTGAGCAGGTCGACGAGTTCGTCATCATGGACCTGCGCCTGCCCCGCGCCCTCGCCGGCCTCGTCGTGGGCGTCGCGCTCGGCGTCTCCGGTGCCCTCACGCAGTCCCTCGCGCGCAACCCCCTGGCCAGCCCCGACGTCCTGGGCGTCACCAGCGGCGCGAGCGCGGTCGCCGTGTTCCTGGTGACCGTGTCGGGCGGCACCGCCGCGGTGGTCGGCGACACCGTGGGCCTGTCCGCGGCCGCGCTGGCCGGCGGTCTCGGCACCGGTCTGCTGGTCTACTTCCTGGCGTGGCGCCGGGGCGTCGACGGCTTCCGGCTCATCCTCATCGGCATCTCGGTGAACGCGGTGATGCAGTCGCTCACCACCTGGCTGCTGGTCACCGCCGACATCGGGGACGTGGCCCGGGCCCAGGCCTGGCTGGTCGGCTCACTGGACAACCGGTCGTGGAACGAGGTCTGGATCGCGCTGTGGGGCACGCTTGCCCTGCTGGCCGTGGTCTCCTGTGCCGCCTTCCAGTTCAAGCCCCTGCAGTTCGGCGACGAGATCGCCGCGGGGCTGGGCGTCCGGTACTCGGCGGTGCGGGCGGTGCTGCTGCTGTGCGCGGTGCTGCTCGCGGGCGTGGCCGTGAGCGCGGCGGGCCCGGTCCCGTTCGTCGCGCTGGTCGCACCGCAGGTGGCGATGCGTCTGGCGCGCTGCCCGACACCACCGTTGGCGGCCTCCGGCCTCTTCGGCGCGCTGCTGCTGATCGGCTCGGACCTGGTCGCCCGCACGGCCCTGCCCGTCTCGCTGCCGGTCGGCGTGGTCACCGCCGCGATCGGCGGACCCTTCCTCGTATATCTACTGGTGCGGGCCAACCGCCGATAGCTGGTACAAAGTGAGGCAAGCCTAAAGAGGGGGCGCCCTGTGGTCGTTCAGTCCATCACCGGAGCAGAGCCCGGGGCCGGTGCGGCCTCGCGGCTGGCGGCCAGGGGCGTCACGGTCGGCTACGGCGCCCGGACCGTCATCGAGGGGCTCGACGTGGCGATCCCGCCCGGGGTGATCACGACCATCATCGGCCCCAACGGCTGCGGAAAGTCGACCCTGTTGCGGACCCTGTCCCGCCTGCTCAAGCCCAGCAGCGGGACGGTGGTGCTGGACGGCGAGGACATCGTCACCCTCAGGACCAGGGACGTGGCCAGGAAGCTGGGCCTGCTGCCGCAGGCGCCGGTCGCCCCGGACGGGCTGACGGTGTCCGACCTGGTGGCCAGGGGGCGTCATCCGCACCAGAGCTGGTTGCGGCAGTGGTCGTCGGACGACGCCGCCGTGGTCGAGCGTGCCCTGGCCATGACCGGGGTGTCCGACCTCGCCGACCGCCCCGTCGACTCGCTCTCCGGCGGCCAGCGCCAGCGCGTCTGGATCTCGATGACCCTGGCCCAGGGCACCGACCTCCTGCTGCTGGACGAGCCGACCACGTATCTGGACCTGGCCCACGCGATCGACGTACTGGACCTGGTCGACGACCTGCACGAGTCGGGGTGCACCGTGGTCATGGTCCTGCACGACCTCAATCTGGCCACGCGCTACAGCGACCACCTCGTGGTGATGCGGGAGGGGGCGGTTCTGGCGCAGGGGCACCCGCGTGACGTGATCACCGCCGAGTTGCTGCACGAGGCGTTCGGCCTGCGGGCCAAGGTGATCGACGACCCGGTGGGGGACCGGCCGCTGATCGTGCCGATCGGACGCGCGCACGCCGAACTCGGCTGAGGATCACGATAGTTGGTCAGTGAGGGTAGGCTAACCTCACTGGGTCGCGGTAAGGTTTGCTGCCCTTGGACGGGGCGCAGTGGACGGTGCGAGAGCAAGGGATCCCCGGATGCTCCTACTTGGAACGACCCGTACGAAGACCTGGCGGAGGCTGGCCGCGGCGCTGTCCGCCGCCACGCTGGGCGTGGGCCTCCTCGCCGGATGCGGTTCCGACTCCGACGACCCGGGCGACCCGGCGGACCAGGCGGGAGGCGACAGCTCCACCGCCGCGGGCGCCTTCCCGGTCGCCGTGGAGCACGCGTTCGGCACCACGAAGGTCACCGAGGCCCCCGAGCGGGTCGTCACCGTCGGCTACACGGACGACCAGACGGTCCTGGCGTTCGGCATCAAGCCGGTCGGCATGGTCGACCAGTACCCGAACCCGGCCGGCCAGAGCCCCGACATCAACACCCAGTGGCCCTGGGTGAAGGACAAGTGGGGTGACACGAAGCCCGAGGTCATCATGAAGAACGGCGACTCGGGCCCCAACTACGAGAAGATCGCCGCCCTGCGGCCGGACCTGATCATCGCGGTCTACTCCGAGATCGACCAGGCCGCCTACGACAAGCTGTCCAAGATCGCTCCCACGGTCGGCCGCACCAAGGCGGAGAAGGAGCCCTTCAGCGCGCCCTGGCAGGACAACGCCCTGCACATCGCCAAGGCGCTCGGCAAGGCCGAGGAGGGCGAGAAGATGGTCGCGGACATCCAGGGCCGACTCGACGCCGCCAAGAAGGCCCACCCCGAATTCGCCGGCCAGAAGGCCGTGGTGCTCTCCTGGTACAAGGACTCGGTCGCGCCGTTCACCTCCACCGACGTGCGCGGACGGCTCACGACGGGCATCGGTTTCACGTACCAGACCGAGATCGACAAGGTCGCGGGCGGTGACTTCTACACCACGCTCTCCCCCGAGCGCGTCGACCTGGTGGACGTCGACCGCGTCTTCGTCATCAACGACAAGGCGGACCAGGACGCGCTGAAGAAGTTCGAGCTGTTCGCCAACCTGGACGTCGTCAAGAACGGCAAGGTGTCGTACCTGCTGGACAGCGAGGGCCCGGCGGTCGGTGCGGCCATCTCGCAGGGAACCCTGCTGTCGATGCCGTACGCGATCGACCAGCTCGTCAAGTCGGCCGGGCAGGTGTGAGCGGCACCGACACCCGTCCCGCCCCGGCCGCCCTGCGCACGGCGACCGGGCGGGAGGCCACCGGATGGGTCGCGGCGCACTGCCGCGAGATGCCCTGGCTCACGGCGGCCACCGTGCTCACCACCGTGGCCGGCGCGGCGCTCCAAGTGCTCCCGGTGCTCCTGCTGGGCCGGGTGGTCGACGCGGCGGTCGAGGAGGAGCCGCGCTCGGTCCTGGTCACCGTCGGAGCCCTGATGGCGGCCGCCGCGCTGCTCGGCGCGGTGGCCACCGCGGTGTCGACCTACCTCATCGGGCGGCTGGGCGCCGATCTCCTCGCGCGGCTGCGGGAGGGTGCCGTCCGGGCGGTGCTGGGGATGCCCAGCGCGCGGATCGAGCAGGTGGGCCGGGGGGACGTGCTGTCCAGGGTCGGTGACGACGTCGCGGTGATCTCCAAGGGCATCCGGACGGCCGTCCCCACGGTGTTCTCGGCGGGGGTCCTGGTGGCCATCGCCACGGCCGGCATGTTCGGGCTGGACTGGCGGCTCGGCCTCGCGGGCGCCGGCGCGCTGCCCGCGTACGCGCTGGCCCTGCGCTGGTACCTCCCGAGGTCCGCCCCGCTCTACCGCAGGCAGCGGGTGGCGCAGGCCGACCGCGCCCAGGCCCTGATCAGCGGTCTGAACGGGATCGACACGGTCCGCGCCTACCGGCTCGAGGGCGCCTTCCGCGAGCAGGTCACCACCGAGTCGTGGCGGGTGCGCGACCTCGGCATCGAGGTGTTCCGGTTCTTCGGCCGCTTCGTCGGCCGGGAGAACCGCGCCGAGTTCATCGGGCTCACCCTGATCATCGTGGTGGGGTACGCCCTGCTGGAGGCCGGCGCCGCGAGCCTCGGCGAGGTGTCGGCGGCGCCGCTGCTGTTCCACCGGCTGTTCACCCCGCTGGGCGCCATCATGTTCACCTTCGACGAGGCGCAGAAGTCGGGTGCCAGTCTCACCCGGCTGGTCGGGGTGCTCGGGGAGGACACCGAGGACCGGCTGGTGGGGGACGCGTCCGTCGCCCCGGCGCGGGCCGTGCCCCACCCGGTGACCGTGCAAGGGCTGACGTTCCGCTACCCCGGGGCCGGGGAACCGGTCCTCAGGGACGTCGACCTGACCATCCCGGCGGGCGGTTCGCTCGCCCTGGTGGGGGCGACGGGCGCCGGCAAGAGCACCCTGGCCGCGCTGGTCGCGGGCATCGGGACACCGCAGGCCGGTTCGGTGCGCGTCGGTCCGGTCGATCTCGCCGATGTCGACGAGGCCGGGGCGCGGGCCCTGGTGAGCATCCTGACCCAGGAGACGCACGTGTTCTCCGGTCCGCTCGCCGACGACCTGCGGCTGGCCGCGCCCGGGGCCACCGACGCCGAACTCGTCGACGCGCTGCGCACGGTGGGCGCCGACGGATGGGTGGAAGCCCTGCCCGAAGGACTGCACACCCGGGTCGGGGAGGGCGGTGAGCGCCTCGACGTCACCAAGGTCGCCCAGATCGCGCTGGCCCGGCTGGTGCTGAGCCCCTCGCCCGTGGTGGTGCTCGACGAGTCGACCGCGGAGGCCGGCAGCGAGGGGGCGGCCGCACTGGAACGGGCGGTGCTGGCGGCCTGCGCGGGCCGGACCACGCTGTTCGTCGCCCACCGGCTGACCCAGGCGACGGCGGCCGACCGGATCGCGGTGCTGGACGCGGGGCGTGTGGTGGAGCAGGGCACGCACGAGGACCTGGTGGCCCTGGGCGGCCGGTACGCGCGGCTGTGGCGGGCCTGGCGAGAGGGTAGTCAGGTCGGCTGACCGGCTGACCTTCCTTCATGATCTGGAAGGGGCGTCGACTCTTCGATGACGGAACCGAGCGCTCGTCTCATACGGCTTTCCCCCAGGCACCTGACCGGCATACGCCGGCGCGTGGGCGACTTCCCCGACCGGACCATCGCCCGGGCCTGCGCGATCGGGCTCTCCTACTGGGCGACGGGACGCGGGCCCGACGGCATCGACCTCACCCCCGACACCCCGTTCGCCGCCGTACTCGCCCGGGCCGACCAGGGCGGCCCGGGGCGCGCCGGCTGGGACGTCACGGCGGACGGGAGCGGCATCGCGCTCCCGGACGGCGTCGCACCGCACGACGCCCAGCTCGCCCTGGACGACCTCGCCGACTTCCCGAACCGCCCGCTCGGCACCGTCGGACCGTCCAGTACGGCGGCGCGGCGGGCACAGCTGGCCGAGTGGAACGCGACCGAGGCCGCACGGGTCCGCCCGACCCTGGTCGAGATGTTCCGCGAACAGGCGCGTACCCGGCCCGACGCCGTCGCCGTCGTCGACGAGCACCGGTCGCTGACCTACCGTGAGGCGGCCGGGCTGTCCGCCCAGCTGGCCCACCACCTCGTCGGGCGGGGGCTGACCGCCGAACAGGTCGTCGGTGTCAGTCTGGAACGCTCCGCCGACCTGGTGATCGGGCTCCTCGGAGTACTCCAGGCGGGCTGCGCGTTCGTACCGCTCGATCCCCACTGGCCCGCCGCCCGCCGGGCCGCCGTCATCGAGGACGCCCGCGTGGTGGTGCAGCTCAACGCCTCGGGCACGCGCACCCCGGACGAACCGGAAGCCGTGCCCGTCGACCTCGGCGACTGGCGTTTCGGCTCCCTCCCCGCCGACGGCGCCCCGGTCACCGTCCCCGGGGACGCGCTGGCCTACGTGATCTTCACCTCCGGTTCGACCGGGCGGCCCAAGGGCGCGATGATCCGGCACGAGGCGATCAGCGAGCGCCTGCTGTGGCAGGTCCACGAGATCCTCGGCTTCGGACCCGACGACGCGTCGCTGTTCAAGGCGCCGCTGTCCTTCGACATCTCCGTCAACGAGATCTTCCTGCCGCTGGTGTCCGGCGCCCGGCTGGTCGTCCTGCGGCCCGGCGGCGAACGCGACCCGCACCACCTGCTGGACGTGATCGCCGGACAGCGCGTCACCTTCACCTACCTCGTGTCGTCCATGCTGGACGTGCTGCTGGAGATGGCCGGCGACTCCGGGCGCCTCGACAGCCTGCGGCACGTCTGGTGCGGCGGCGAGGTGCTCACCCCCGAGCTGTACGAACGGTTCCGCACCCGGCTCGACATCCCCCTGTACCACGGCTACGGCCCGGCCGAGACGACCATCGGTGTCTCGCACGTCGTCTACCGGGGCGCGGCCGAGCGCCTGTCCACGTCGATCGGCCGGGCCAACCCCAACACGCAGCTGTACGTCCTCGACGACGAACTGCGCCCGGTCCCGGTCGGCGTCGGCGGCGAACTGTACGTCGGCGGCCTCCTCCTGGGACGCGGCTACGTGGGCGCCCCCGGCCTGACGGCGTCCCGGTTCGTGGCGAACCCCTTCGCCGACGACGGCTCCCGGCTCTACCGGACCGGTGACCTCGCGCGCTTCGCCCCCGACGGCTCCCTGGACTTCCTCGGCCGGGCCGACAACCAGGTCAAGATCCGCGGGATGCGCCTGGAGATCGAGGACGTCGAGGCCGGCCTCGCGGAACACCCCCGGGTCCGCCACACCTGCGTCGTCGCGAAGAGGAACGCGGCCGGCGGCACGTACCTGGTGGGGTACGTGATCCCCGCCGCCGGCCACGACGACCTGCGGGCGGACGACGTCGAGGCGTGGGCCGGCGAGCACATGGTGGAGTACATGGTGCCCGCCCACGTCGTGGTGCTGACGGAGTTCCCGCTCACCGCGAACGGCAAGCTCGACCGGCAGGCTCTGCCCGAACCGGAGACCGCCGGGGCCCTGGTCGTGCCGCCCGCCACCGAGAGCGAGCGCGCGGTGTGCGCGGCGGCCGCGGCCCTGCTCCGGCTGGACGAGGTCGGCGTCGACCAGGACTTCTTCCGGCTCGGCGGGGACAGTATCCTCGCGATCTCGCTGCTCGCCGCCCTGCGCGACGCCGGTCTCCACGTCACGGCGCGCCAGATCTTCACCCACAGCACCCTGGGCGCGCTCGCGGCGGTGGCGAGCCGCGAGGACACCGCCCGCGTGGACCCCCGGGACGTGCCGACCGGCCCCGTCGCCGGCTCACCCGTTCTGCGGTGGCTCGGCGAGACCACGGACGCCGTGGACGGCTTCGTGCAGTCGGTGGTGCTCAACACCCCGGCGGACCTGACAGCCGAGGGGCTCGACGCGATCCTCGCGGCCGTGGTCGCCCGGCACCCCATGCTGAGGGCCAGGCTGGTGCGCGGCGACCGCTGGAGCTTCGACATCCCGGACCCGGACCCGGCGGACCGGCCGGGCCACGAGGCCGCGCGGTGGCAGGAGAGCGACCGGCCGCTGGACGCGTGCGTCGCCCTCGCCACCCGGGCGCTGGACCCGGAGGGCGGCGCGATGCTCCGCACCGTCTGGCGCCGCACGGCACGGCACCTGGTCCTCGTCGTCCACCACACGGTGATCGACGGCGTGTCCTGGCGCGTCCTGATGGAGGACCTGGCCACGGCGTGGCGGCAGTTCGCCTCCCGCGCACCGGTCGAACTGCCCCCGACGGGCACGTCCTTCAGGCGCTGGACCCAGCTCCTGGAACGCGCGGCCTTCGACGCGGACGGCTCCTACTACCGGCGCCCCCTGCCGGGAGCGGACGCACCGCTGGGCCGGCGCGCGCTGACCGCGGCCGACACCGTGGCACGGGAGCGGGTGCGGACCGTGTCGGTCGGCCCCGAGGTGACCGCCGCGCTGCTGGGCGAGATCCCGGCGAAGTTCCACGCGGGCGTCAACGACGTGCTGCTGACCGCCCTGGCCGTCGCCCTCGCCCGCCGGCGCCGTGACCTCGGCCAGGACCAGACGTTCGCGTACGTCGAACTCGAAGGACACGGCCGCGAGCCCGCGTTCGTGGCGCCCACCGCCGGGTTCGAGCCGGAACTGTCCAGGACCGTGGGCTGGTTCACCACCCTGTTCCCGGTGACCGTCGACCCCGGCACGGCCGACGACCTCACCGCACCCGCCTACCTGGCCGCCGCCCTGAAGGCGGTCAAGGACGACCTGGCCCGGGTCCCCGGCAACGGCGTCTCCTACGGCGCCCTCAGGTACCTGGCCGGAGTGGAGTTCGACGCCCCCGCGCCCCAGGTGCTCTTCAACTACCTGGGCCGCTTCGAGGCCGGGACCTCGGCGGACTGGCAACTCGCCCGCACGACGGGACAGTTGGGGGAACGGCGCGATCCGAGGATGCGCCTGCCGCGGCCCCTGGAGTTCAACGCGATCGCCGAACCCGCTCCGACCGGCGGATACGAGCTGGTCACCACCCTCTCCTGGCCCGACGGGATGTTCACCGACGACGACATCGCGACGCTCGGCGCGTACTTCCGCGAGGCCCTGGCCGGGCTGGCCGCGCTGGACCGGGGCGGCCACTCGCCCGGCGACTTCCGCCCGCTGCCGCTCACCCAGGCCGACGTCGACGCCCTGGACGGCCCGGCACTGCGGGACATCCTGCCGCTGACCCCGTTGCAGGAGGGCCTGTACTTCCACTCCGCGTACGACGACGGGACGGGCAGCTACGTCGAGCAGCAACTGCTGACCCTGGACGGCGAGGTGGACGCCGGCCGGCTCGCGGCGGCGGCCACCCGGCTGCTGACGCTCCACCCGAACCTGGCCGCGCGGTTCACGGCCCTCGCCGACGGCCGCGTGGTCTGCGTACTGGAGAGCGGCGTCGAGGCGCCGTTCACCACACTGGACCGGCCCGGCATCACCGACGACGAGATCCGCGCCCTGGCCGAACGGGACCGCCGCACCGGGTTCGACCTGGCCACCGGCCCGCTGATGCGGTACACCCTGGTGCGCGGCGGCCCCGGCCACGACGTCCTGGTGCAGACCGTGCACCACATCATCGCCGACGGCTGGTCGGTGATGCCGATGCTCCGCACGCTGCTGGCCGAGTACCACGCGCCGGGGAGCACCTATCCGCTCGGCGGCTTCCCCGACTACGTACGCCTGCTCGCCGCACGCGACGACCAGGCGAGCGAGGAGGTGTGGCGCGAGCAACTCGCCGGACTGCCCGGTCCCTCGCTGGTCGCCGAGGGACACATCCCCTCCGACCGGTTCGCCGACGCCACCGTGGAGCCGGCGGACGACATCGACGCCGCCGCCCGGTCGGCCGGCGTGCCGCTGAGCGTCGCCGTGCACAGCGCATGGGCGGTCACACTGGGCGGCATCCTGCACGGCACGGACGTGGTGTTCGGCTCCACGGTGTCCGGACGCGACGCGGACGTCCCCGGCGTCGAGGACATGGTCGGCCTGCTGATCAACACCATTCCCGTGCGCGCCCGTTGGTCGGGCACCACCACGGCCCGCGACCTGCTCGCCTCGGTCGGCGCGCACATGAGCGCGGTCCGGCCGCACCAGCACGTCTCGCTCGCCGGGATCACGCGCCGGACCGGCCTCGGCGCCCTGTTCGACACCCTGGTGGTGTTCGACGTACCGGCCGACGTGGAGGGCCTCCGGCGGCCCGGCGACACGCTCGTCGTCACCGGCGTCGTCAACGAGGGCGCCCCGCACTACCCGTTGACCCTGGTGGTGGAACGCACGCCCGACGGCCGCCCGCGCTTCAACCTGATCCACGACGGCGCGCTGCTGCGCGAGGCGGGCGCCCACGGCATCCTGCGCACGTTCACCCGGACCCTCACCGGACTCCTCACCCGCCCGGACGCCCCGATCGGCGAGCCGGCCGCCCAGGGCAGCACCCGGCACCCCGAGCCGGTCGCCCCGACGACCCTGGGCGCACTGTTCGACGCCGCCGCACGCAGGGACCCGGCCGCCACCGCCGTCACCCAGTGCGCCCTCGACGGCGCCACCCGCTCCCTGACCTACGGCGGACTCGCCCGCGCCGCACAGGACCTGGCAGTGGTCCTGCGCGCGGCGGGCGTCGGCCCCGGACAGCGCGTCGCCGTCGCCGTCCCGCGCTCCGTCGAGCAGGTCGTCGCCCTGGTCGCGGTCGTCACTGCCGGCGGCGCCTATGTGCCGCTGGACCCGGCCCACCCGGACGAGCGGCTGGAGTACGTCCTCGCCGACGCCGCCCCGCAGGTCGTCCTCGTGGACCCGGACCACCGCGAGCGCTTCACCCACCTGCTGTCCCGGGCCGGGACGCCGAC
Source organism: Streptomyces sp. BK79 (assembly GCF_044142145.1). NCBI lineage: Bacteria > Bacillati > Actinomycetota > Actinomycetes > Kitasatosporales > Streptomycetaceae > Streptomyces > Streptomyces sp. BK79. Next base: position 245,379 of record NZ_JBHVOC010000001.1, on the reverse strand, counting down.
GGCCCGCGTGCTGGTGCAGGGGGAGGAGCCGCCGCCGGCCGCCACCGCACCGCGACGGCCGGCCCGCCCGCACGACCCCGCCTACGTGATCTACACCTCCGGATCGACCGGCCGGCCCAAGGGCGTCGTCGTCCCGCACTCCGCCGTCGTGACGCTGCTCGCCCGCACCCGGCCGCACATGGACTTCGGCCCCGACGACGTGTGGGTCCAGTTCCACTCCTACTCCTTCGACTTCGCCGTCTGGGAGCTGTGGGGCGCGCTCGTCCACGGCGGCGAACTGCTGGTCCCGGAGTACGGACTGACCCGCTCCCCGCTCGACTTCCACCGCCTGGTCCGGGAGCGCGGGGTGACCGTCCTCAACCAGACGCCGTCGGCGTTCTACCGGTTCGTCGAGGCCGACCGGCACCTCGGTGAGCCGCTGCCCGCACTGCGCCGGGTCGTCTTCGGCGGCGAGGCCCTGGACCTCGGACGGCTGCGCGACTGGGTCGACCGGCACGGCACCGGCAGGCCCGAACTGGTCAACATGTACGGCATCACCGAGACCACCGTCCACGTCACCCACCGGGTTCTCACCGACGCGGACTTCACCGCCGACGGCGGCGCCAGCCCGATCGGCGGCCCGCTGCCCGGCCTCGTCACCCACCTCCTCGACGAGCGGCTCCGGCCGGTGCCGCCGGGCCGGGTCGGCGCCGTGTACGTCGCCGGTGACCAGGTGTCGCTCGGCTACCTGGGCCGGCCCGGACTCACCGCCGGCCGGTTCGTCGCCGACCCGTTCGCCGGCGACGGCTCCCGCATGTACCACACCGGTGACCTGGCCCGTCGTACGCTCGACGGCGAGCTGGAGTTCGCCGGCCGCGCCGACGACCAGGTCCAGCTCAAGGGCTTCCGGGTCGAGCTGGGCGAGGTCGAGTCCGCGATCCGGGAACTCGACGGCGTGCGGGACGCGGCCGTCACGGTGGCGGACGGCGGCGACCACCTGGTCGCACACGTCGTGGGCCGTCCGTCCGGCGATCTCGCCACCCTCCTGTCGGCGAAGCTGCCCGCGCACATGGTGCCGAGCCGGTCACTCCCGCTCGACGCCCTGCCGCTGACGGTCAACGGCAAACTCGACCGCGAGGCTCTGGAGTCCAGGGCCCGCGCGGAGACGGCCTGCGAAAGCGACGCCGGGCCGCACCGAGCCGCCTCGCCGCTCCATGAGCCGCTCCATGGCGAGACCGACCACGAGACCCCGGCGGCCGCCTCCGCACTCGCCGCCCTGGTGGAGATCTACGCCGGCACGCTCCCCGGCTCCGCCGCGCACCCCGACACCGACTTCTTCACGGCGGGCGGCGACAGCATCGTCGCCATCACCGTGGTCAACCGCGCCCGGGCGCTCGGACTGCCCGTCACACCACGGGACGTCTTCCTGCTCAGGACACCGCGCGCGCTCGCCGCGCACCTGGCGACGCTCACCCGGCCGGCCCAGGAGCCCGCGCCGGCCCGCCGCGAGGACGGCCCGCTGCCCCCGACGCCCATCATGCTGCGCCAGCGCGAACTGGGCGGCTCCCTCACTCGGTTCGCCCAGGCCAGGACGGTGCCGGCCCCCGAGGGCACGGGCTTCGCCGACGCCGAACGCGCCGCGCGGGCCGTCGTCGCCGCGCACCCGGCGCTGCGCCTCGCGCTGCGCGTCGCGCACGGGGTGTGGTCTCTGCGCACCGACCCCGGTCGCGAGGTGACCGTCGCCCGGACGGACCTGACCGACGCGACCGCCGTCGCCGACGAAGCCGCCGGCCGCCTCGATCCCGAGTCCGGGAACGTCATCGCCTTCGCGTGGCTGGAGACGACCCGGACGCTGGTGGTCACCGTGCACCACCTCGCCGTCGACGCGGTGTCCTGGCTGGTCCTGCTCGACGACCTCGCCACCGCGATGCGCGGGGCACCCCTGCCGCCGCCGACCACGTCCTACGCCGAGTACGCCGAGGCACTGACGTACCGTGCCGCCCACGCGGCCGGGGACCTCGCCCACTGGATCAGCACGCTCCAGGCACCCGCACCGCTGCCGTCGGGCGGGACGGCGCGCGAGAGGACGGTCGTGCTCCCGCCCGGGGCGAGCGACCTCGTGACCCGCGCCGCGCCCACCGCGCTCGGCGTGGGACCCACCGAGCTGCTGTGCGGCGCCCTGCGCACCGCGCTGACCGGCATCCAGCCGTCGCCCACCGACCTGGCGATCGACCTGGAGACCCACGGCCGGGTCCCCGCCCTCGCCCACCACGACTACACCCGCACGGTCGGCTGGTTCACCGCCGTCGCGCCCGTGCGGCTCACCGCCCACACCGACCCCGTGGCCGCCGCGCGCGAGGTCGCCGCACGCCGGCCGGACGAGCGCGGGCACGTCGCCTACGGGCAGCTCAGGTACCTCGACCCGCAGACGGCGCCCCTGCTGAGCACCGCCCGTCCGCAGGTGCTGTTCAACTACCTCGGCCGCGGCGGCGAGTCCGGGGCCCTGCGCCTGACCCGCGGCGAGCAGGGCAGCCCCTACGCCGTCGAGGTCGACGCCTGGACCGACGCGGCCACCGGCAGCCTGCACGCGGCCTTCACCCTCGCCGAGGGCGTCCCCGACGAGATCACCGAGCACTGGACCGCCGCGCTGGAGCGCCTCGCGGACGCCGCCGCGACGGCCGAGCGCACCGCGCCGGTCACCCCGCTCCAGCGAGGCCTGTTCTTCCAGACCCAGCTGACGGGCCCGGCCGGACACTACGTCGCGCAGAGCTGGTTCACCTTCGACCGCCGCCTGGACACCGGCGCGCTGGCCGACGCGATGGCGTACGTGATGGCCCGGCACCCGGTCGTGGGCGCCGGTTTCACCACCGACGACGACGGAAACCCCGTCCAGGTCCTCGCGGCGGGCCGGCGGGTCGACGTCCGCACGGCCGAAGCGGCGACCGAGGCGGAGGCCGAGGCCCTGCGGGCCCGGGACCGGGAGACGGGCTTCGACCCCGGTGCGCCACCGCTGGTCCGGCTGACCGTGGTGCGGCTGCCCGGCGACCGCGACGGGCTGCTGCTCAGCTATCACCTGCTGCTGTGGGACGGCTGGTCCCGCGAGATCGTGCTGCGGGACCTGTTCGCGGCCTATGAGTCCGTCCTCGCGGGCGAGCCGCCGGCCGCGGTCCCGGCCACGCCCGCCTTCGAGGAGTACGCCCGGGCCCTCGACGCCAGGGACACGGCCGCGTCGGAACGCTTCTGGGCCCGGCACCTCGCCGGCCTCCCCGGCCCGACGCTGCTCGCCGGACCGGCGCCCGCGCCGTCCGACGCCCTGCCGCGCACCCACGTGCGCACGCTCACCGCCGCCCGGTCACAGCGGCTGCGGGACGCCGCCAGGACCCACGGCGTCACCCTGAACACGGTTCTGACCGGCGCGTTCGGGCTGCTCCTCGGCGCCCGTACCGGCCGGGGCGACGCCGTGTTCGGCGTCACCGTCTCCGGGCGCGAGGGCGAGGGCCTGTCCGGCATCGTCGGCGTCCTGCTCAACACGGTGCCCATGTGGACGCGGGCACGACCGCACGACACGGTCGGCGCCTACCTGACGGCGGTGCAGGCGGCCCGCGTCGAGGCCATGGAGCACGAGCACCTCGGCCTCGGCGAGATCCAGCGGGCCGGCGGCCACGACACCCTCTTCGACAACCTGTTCGTGCTCCAGAACTTCCTGGACCCGGACGCCTTCGCCGAGATGAACGCCCGGCACGGCATCACCTCCGTGCGGGCCGGCGACTCCACCCACTACCCCTTCACCTGGGTCGTCACCCCCGGCGACCGGCTGACCGTCAAGCTGGAGCACCGCGACGACGACACCGGCACCGCCGGCCGGCTCCTCGACGACTACCTGAACGTGCTCGACGAGCTGGCCCGGTCGGCCGGGCCGGTCGGCGCGTTGCGGATACCGGGTCCCACGCCGGAGCGCGCCGCACGCACCGGCATCGGCACGGACACCGTCGTCGACCGGTTCGACCTCGCCGCGGACCGCGCCCCGAGCCGGGTGGCGCTCGTCGCCCACGGCGCCACTCTGACCTTCGCCGAACTCCGGGACCGCAGCCGCGCGGTGGCCGGTGTGCTGGCCGGGCGCGGCATCGGCCCCGGGAGGACCGTGGGCCTCGCGATCCCCCGGTCCCTCGACTCGATCGTGGCCCTGTTCGCCGTACTGCGCACCGGCGCCGCGTACGTGCCGCTGGAACTGGACCACCCCGACGAGCGGATCGCCGCGATCGTCGCGGACGCCCGCCCGGACGTGATCCTCACCGTCGCCGCCGTCTCCCCACGGCTGACCGGCGACCTGATCGAGCTGGACCGGCCACTGCCCGCGGCCGAACCGTTCGCGACGTTCTCGCCCGACGACCCGGACCGCCTGCGCCACCCCGCCTACATCATCTACACCTCCGGATCGACGGGGAAGCCCAAGGGCGTGGTGACCGAGTACGCCGGACTCACCAACATGCTGCTCAACCACCAGCGCCGGATCTTCGAGCCGGTGCTGGCGGACCACGGCCACCGGGTCTTCCGGATCGCGCACACCGTGTCGTTCGCGTTCGACATGTCGTGGGAGGAACTGCTGTGGCTCGCCGACGGCCACGAGGTGCACATCTGCGACGAGGAACTGCGCCGGGACGCGCCGAGGCTCGTCGCGTACTGCCTGGAGCACGGCGTCGACGTCGTCAACGTGACCCCGACCTACGCCCAGCAACTCCTCGCCGAGGGACTGCTCGACGACCCCCGGCGGCGGCCGGCGCTGGTGCTGCTGGGCGGCGAGGCCGTCACCCCGTCGCTGTGGCGGCGGCTCGCCGAGACCGAGGGCACCGTCGGCTACAACCTGTACGGGCCCACCGAGTACACCATCAACACCCTCGGCGTCGGCACCTTCGAGTGCCCGGACCCGGTGGTGGGCGTGGCCATCGACAACACGGACGTGTACGTCCTGGACCCGTGGCTGCGGCCGGTGCCCGACGGCGTCCCCGGGGAGCTGTACGTGGCGGGCGTCGGCATCGCGCGCGGCTATCTGGGACAGCCCGCCCAGAGCGCGCACCGCTTCGTCGCCTGCCCCTTCGGCGCCCCCGGCGAGCGCATGTACCGCACCGGTGACCTGGTGGAGCGCCGGCCCGACGGGAACCTGACGTACCTGGGCCGCACCGACCAGCAGGTCAAGATCCGGGGCCACCGGGTCGAACCGGGCGAGGTCGAGGCCGCGTTCGCGGCGCACCCGGCGGTGCGCTTCGTCGCCGCCGTGGCCCAGGCCGACCCCCAGGTCGACGGGGCGTACCGGCTCGCCGCCTACCTCGTGCTGGACGGCGCGGACCTGGCCGCGGTCGCCACCGAGGTGGGCGCCGCGCTGCCGGACTTCCTGCGCCCCACCCACTACGCCCAGGTCGACGGCATCCCGCTGACCGTGAACGGGAAGGCCGGCACCAAGGCCCTGCCCGAGGCCAAACCGCTGGGCGCGCTCACCACGGCCGGGGAGCGCGGTCCGAGGACCGGGACCGAGACCGTGGTGTGCGCGTGCTTCGCCGAGGCACTGGACCTGGACGACGACGAGGTGAGCGCGGTGAGCGACTTCGTGTCCCTCGGGGGACACTCCATGCTGGCGGTCCGGCTGACGGGCCTGCTCCGACGGGAGTACGGTCCAGTGATCACCATCCGCGACCTGATGACCCTGCGCACCCCGGAAGCGATTGCCCGCCACCTCGATGACCACTCCTGACCAGCGGCGGCCCCGCCCGGGCGCCGACATCCTGCGCACCGCGCTGCGCCGCAACATCGGCGCCATGACCTGGGGCACCGTCCTCATGGGCCTCTACCAGGCCGGTGAGACCGCCTTCCCCATCGCCCTCGGCCTGATCGTCGAACACACGATGCGGGACCGCACTCCCGCCTCGCTCGGCCTGTCGGTCGCCGCGCTGGCCGTGATCATCACGACCGTGTCGCTGTCGTGGCGCTTCGGGATGCGCGTTCTGCAGAAGGCCAACACGACCGAGGCACACCGCTGGCGGGTACGGGTCGCGGCCTGCGGCCTCCAGCCGGTGGCCAGGGACGTCGACCTCAAGTCCGGCGAGGTGCTGACCATCGCCACCGAGGACGCCGACCAGACCGCGGACATCATCGAGGTGGTGCCGCTGCTGGTCAGCTCACTGGTCGCCGTGGTGATCGCAGCGACCGCGCTGGGTCTCGCCGACATCCGCCTCGGACTGCTCGTCATCGTGGGCACCGTGGCGATCCTGTCGGTCCTCAGCGTGATGTCGAAGCGGATCGGCTCCAGCACCCGCGAGCAGCAGGCCCGGGTGGCGCGGGCGGGCGCGAAGGTCGCCGACCTGATCATCGGCCTGCGCCCGCTGCACGGCTTCGGCGGCAACCACGCGGCGTTCCGCTCCTACCGCGAGGTGAGCACGGAGGCGAAGCACCAGGCGATCACCGTCGCGCGCGTCAACGGCGTGTACGCGGGCACCGCGCTGGCCCTCAACGCCGTCCTCGCCGCCGCCGTGACCCTGACGGCCGGCTGGCTCGCGTTCGACGGCCGGATCACCATCGGTGAGCTGGTCATGGCGGTGGGGCTCGCGCAGTTCATCATGGAACCGCTGAAGCTGTTCTCCGAGATGCCGAAGTACGTCATGATCGCGCGTGCGTCCGCCGAGCGCATGGCGCTGGTCCTGACCGCGCCGCCGGTGGCGGCCCCCGGCCAGGGGCGGCCGGCCCCGGGCGGCGACCTAGAAGTCGACGGCCTGCGCCACGGCGCCCTGCGCGATCTGCGATTCCGGGTGGCCGCCGGGGAGTTCGTGGCGATCGCCGCGTACCAGCCGCGCGCGGCGGCCGACCTCGCGTCGGTCCTCGCCCTGCACGTCCCACCGGACGCGTACGAGGGCGTCGTACGGGTCGGCGGCAAGGCACTCGCGGACCTGTCGGCCGAGGCCGTCCGCGAGCACATGCTGGTCAACCCGTACGACGGGGAGATCTTCGCGGGCACCCTGCGCACCAACATCGACCCGTCGGGCACCAGCCGGTCGGTCCCCGAGGCCGTCGAGGCGTCCATGCTGACGGACGTCGTCGCCCTGCACCGCGAGGGACTCGACCACGCCGTCCGGGACCGCGGCGCGAACCTGTCCGGCGGCCAGCGTCAACGGCTGTCCCTGGCCCGCGCCCTGGCCGCCGACCCCGACGTGCTCGTCCTGCGCGACCCCACCACGGCCGTCGACGCGGTCACCGAACAGCTCATCGCCCGCAACGTCGCGAAGCTGCGCCGGGGCCGCACCACCCTCGTGATCACCAGCAGCCCCGCCCTGCTGGACGCGGCCGACCGGGTCCTCGTCCTGGACGACGGCGTCGTCACCGCCGAGGACACCCACCGCAACCTGCTCGCCACCGACGAGGACTACTGCCTGGCCGTCGCCCGGTGACCCGGCTCAGGCGAGCGCCCAGGCGACGTCCCGGAGCAGGGCGTGCCGCCAGCCCGCCCGGTCGTGGTGAGCGGGGGACCGGGAGACCCGCACGGTGGCCCCGGCCTGTTCGGTCAGGGTCTCCACCAGCGCGCAGTGGGGGAGCATCCGCGTCTCGTGTTCCCCCACGTCGAAGGCGGCCCGCAGGCCGGACAGATCGGCACCCTCGCGCAGGCGCGCGGCGAGCACGCCGCCGACCGGACCGCCCAGCGGGTCCGCGAGGCGGGCGGCGTCCGGTGTCCACCAGAACGACGCCGACTGGCAGGCCACGCGGGACACCAGCTCCGGGAACTCCAGGGCCGCGTACAGGGCGCCGAGCCCGCCGAGGCTCTGCCCCGCCACCACCAGCCGGTCCGGGTCGGCGGGTACGCCGCTCCCCGCCACCAGGGGCAGCAGTTCGTCCCGGACCGCCCGCCACAGGTCGGGCCGGCAGCCGAACTCGGCCTGTCTGTCCTTGGCGGGCAGGAAGACGAGGGTCACCGCGGGCATCTCGCCGGCCGCGTGGGCCGACTCGAAGGCGGTCGCCGCCGGGTGCAGGTACAGCCAGTCGTCCCCGTCCAGCAGCAGGACCACGGGTCCGCCGCCGCCCACCGGGTGGATCCGCACCGTACGCCGTCCGCCGAGCCGTTCGCAGGTCCAGCGGATCCGGGCGGGCGGCAGGGGCAGGACGTCCGTGGCCCCGAGGCCGGGCCAGTGCGGCTGGGCGGGGGTGTCCGGGGTCGCGGCGACGGACCGGTCACCGCCGGCGCCGGCGGGGTTGAGCGGGTCGGCGCGGGCGCCCTCGTCCGTGACGAACCAGTACGTCACCCGCAGTCGGGCGGGCATCCGCACCTCGGCGTACCAGCAGTCCGTGTCGGCCCACCGGCGCAGGGGGACCGGGTCGGACCAGCTCTCGAAGCCGACGCTCACCGGCTCGGACCCGCGCCACAGGAACAGGGTCGTCCAGCCGTCGCCGCCGGGAACCGACACGGGTGTCCGCACGGCCGTCCAGAAGGCCTCGGTGCCCGGCGCGCCGGAGATCCCGAACGCGGCGAAGGCGCCTTCCCCCACCATCCTCATGAACGTCTCCTTGTGGAGCGAAATCCGAGAAGGCTAAGCTCACTTCACGTGAGGCGAGGCTAACCTAACGTACTGGGAGGCGGCGCGTATGAGCACCAACCCGTTCGACGACCCCGACGGCCGTTTCCTGGTCCTCGTGAACGACGAGGGCCAGCACTCGCTCTGGCCGTCCTTCGCCGAGGTGCCCGGAGGGTGGACGGTCGCCCTCGAAGAGAGCAGCAGGGACGCCTGCCTGGAGTACGTCGAGGCCAACTGGACGGACCTGCGCCCACGTTCCCTCGCCGAGTCCATGGACGCCTGACGCCGATGGTCTGCACCCGCCTCACCAACGCCCGCTTCCTGACCATGGACCCCGGCCACCCGATCGCCCACGACCTGGGCATCTGGCGGGGCCGGATCGTGGGCCTCGACGAGGCGGCGACCGCGCTGCCCGCCCGCGAGGTCGTCGACCTGGGCGGCGCCACCGTGCTGCCCGGGTTCATCGACGCCCACGTCCACCTGGCCTGGACCGGGCTGAAGCAGAACACCCCGAGCATCGCGGGACGCACCCGCGTCGACGATGTGCTGGCCGTCATCGAGGACGCCGTCACCCGCACCGGCTCGCCCGGCGCCTGGGTGAGCATCGCCGGCTACGACCAGCGGGTGCTCGGCCGCCATCTGACCGCGGCCGAGCTGGACAAGGTCAGCCACGGCCGCAAGCTGTACGTGACGCACGACTCCGGGCACGGCTGCGTCGTCAACTCCGCCGTCCTCGACCTGCTCCCCGCCGACGTCCCGCACGACGACGGCTTCCTCGCCGAGGGCGCCATGGGCGCCGCTCGCGCGCTGCGGCTTCCGTACTCCCAGGAGGAGGTGGCCGAGGCCGTCGGACGGGCCGCCCGCACCTGCCTGGGCGAGGGCGTCACCGCCGTCGCAGAGGCGGGCATCGGCGGGACCCTGCTGGGACACAGCCCCGTCGAGCTGGGCGCCTACCAACTCGCCCGGGAGCGGGGGATGTTGCCGCTGCGCGTACAGCTCATGGTGTCCGCGGACCGGCTGCACCGGGTCGCCGCCCACGAGGCCGACGGCATCCCCCGGGCCCTCGACCTCGGCCTGCGCACCGGGTTCGGCGACGCGCGGCTGTCCGTGGGCGCGCTGAAGGTCTTCACCGACGGCGGCATGATGGCCCGGACCGCCGCGCTCAGCGCTCCCTACGTCGGCCTGGACCACGCGGGCCAGTTGCAGGACGACCCGGACGTCCTCGCCGACACCATCGTGGACGGTCACCTCGCCGGCTGGCAGCTCGCCGTCCACGCGATCGGCGACCGCGCGGTGGACGTCGCGCTGGACGCCCTGGAGCGGGCCCAGCGCCTGCGGCCCCGCCCCGGCGCCCGGCACCGCGTCGAGCACGCCGGCCTGGTCCGCCCCGACCAGCTCCCGCGCCTGGCCCGGCTGGGCGTGAGCGCGGTCGTGCAGCCCACCTTCCTGCACTCCTTCGGCGACGACTACGCGGCGATCATGGGCGGGGAACGGGCCGCGTGGCTCTATCGGGGCAGGTCCTTCCTGGACCACGGCATCCCGCTGGTCGGCAGCTCCGACCGCCCCGTCACGGACGGGTCCCCGCTGCGCGCCGTCCAGTTCATGGTCGAGCGCGCCTCCGGGTCCGGCCGGCGGATCGGCCCCGCCGAAGGGATCACCGTCGACGAGGCCCTCCACGCGTACACGGTCGCCGGCGCCCTCGCCTGCCACTGGGAGGACGACCTCGGCACGCTCACCCCGGGCAAGCGCGCCGACCTGGTGGTGCTCGGCGACGATCCCCGGCGCGTCGACACCTCGCGCATCGCGGACATCGAGGTGGTGGCGACCTACGTCGACGGCCGCCCGGCGGACGGATAGCCGGGAGCGCTCGCCGTTCTGGACGGGTCGTGAGTACGCGTACCAGCCGGGCGCCTCAACGGTCCGCGCCGACTTGATAGGCAAGTGAACACTTGCCTATGCTGAGGGTGTGGCCGACGACCTGTTCAAAGCCCTGGCCGACCCCACCCGCCGCACCATCCTCGACGAGCTCACGGAGAAGTCCGGACAGACACTGTTCGAGATCTGTTCGCGCCTGAGCATGAGGCACGGGCTCGGCATCTCGCGTCAGGCGGTCTCCCAGCACCTCGCCGTGCTGGAAGCCGCCGGGCTCGTCGAGACCAGGCGGGAGGGCCGGTACAAGTTCCACGAGGTGAACCCCGCCCCGCTGCGCAGGATCACCGAACGATGGCTCAGGCCAGACCCGTCCCGACCGGAGGAGCACACCCCATGAAGATCCACCTGACCAGCGTCTTCGTCACCGACCAGGCCAAGGCCCTGCGCTTCTACACCGAGATCCTCGGCTTCGTGGAGAAGCACGACGTGCCGGTGGGGGAGACGGACCGGTGGCTGACCGTCGTCTCACCCGAGGAGCCCGGCGGCACCGAACTCCTCCTGGAGCCCGCCGGCCACCCGGCCGTCAAGGCCTACCGCGACGCGCTCGTCGCGGACGGCATCCCGCTCGCCCAGTTCGCCGTCGACGACGTCAAGGCGGAGTACGAGCGCCTGCGCGGCCTGGGGGTGCGCTTCACCCAGGGCCCCCTGGAGATGGGCCCCGTCACCACCGCCGTCTTCGACGACACGTGCGGCAACCTCATCCAGATCGCGTCACAGGCCCAGTAGCGGAGGACCCCGGGGCTCAGGCGGCCTGCGCCCTGTCGTGCTTCCAGAAGCCCGAGAAGGTGATGCGCTCCTTCGGCAGCCCCAGGCGGTGCAGATGCCTGCGGCCCTCGGTGGCCAGGGCCGACTCGCCGACCACGAAGGCGTAGCCCGACGCGTCGGCCGAGGTGAGCCGTCGCAGCTCGCCGAGCGCGGCCACGCCGGGGACGGCGGTGCTGTCCCGGCGCACCACCCAGGAGACGGTCACGCCGGCCGGACCGTCCAGCTGGCGCCGGTCGGCGGCGGTGGGAACCTCCTGGATCAGCCGCCCCACGGTGTCCGCGGGCAGGGAGCGCAGGATGCCCGCCGCCGCGGGCAGCCCGGTCTCGTCGGCCACGACGGTGACCTCGGAGGCGTCCCCCGGACAGTCGAAGAGGACGCCCTGGTCGAGCACGGCGAGCGCGTCTCCCGGGACGGCGGCGCAGGCCCAGATCGCGGCTCTGCCCTCGATCTCGCCGCCGGGCCCGCGGTGCACCACGAAGTCGATGTCCATCTCGGCCGCCTCCCGGCGGAAGCCGGCCACCGAGTAGTTGGCGCAGTGCGGCCGTTCGTCCTCGGGGATGGCGAGGTAGGGCGGCCACCACTGGGAGCCGGTGAACTCCGGCAGGCGCAGCCGGCGCTGGTGGGGCAGCTGGAGGAACAGCCGGAACCAGTGGTCGTACCCCAGCCACGGGAACTCGGCGAGCTCCGGCCCGGTGACGGTCACGCGGTGCATGGACGGGGAGACGCGTTCCGTGCGCAGGACGCGGGCACGGAACATTCTGGGGTGCTGCGGTATGAGCCGCCGGACCTTCGTCATGAAGGCAAGGCTAGCCTAAGTTGATCGTCGTGACACCCGTGCATCCGCGCACCCGTGCGCCGCGCATCCGTGCACCCGTCCCCCGCTCGCCGTGCGCGGCGTGCCTCCACCGCGGCGGCCGGTCATCATGGACGGGGAAGGAGTCCCGCCATGCCGGCACACGGATCCACGCGACGACCGACGACCGAACTCGACGCCCGCTACAGTTCCGCGCTCAATCCCCGCCCGGGTGCGGCGGAAGTGACCGCCACACCGTGGGCCGACGCCCAGGAGCAGCTGGAGACGGCCGAGATCTTCTGGGTGTCCACGGTCCGGCCCGACGGCCGGCTGCACGTCACGCCCGTGATCGCCGCCTGGCACGACGGCGTGCTGTACTTCTCCACCGGCCCGGGGGAGCAGAAGGCCCGCAACCTCGCCCATAACGGGCACTGCGCGCTCACCACCGGCGGCAACTCGCTCACCGAGGGACGCGACCTGGTGGTCGAGGGCAGGGCGGAGCCGGTGACCGATCCGGCGCTGCTGGAGGAGGTCATCGCCGCGCACGAGGCGAAGTACGGGCCCCACATCACCTCGCCCGAGGGCACGTTCCACGGAATCGGCGACACGTTCCGCAGCGGGGAGGCGGTGGTGTTCGCCGTGGCCCCGGACACCGCGTACGGATTCGGGCGCGACGAGGGCGTCTACACCCACACGCGGTGGGTGTTCTGAGGACGCGACGGCCGGGACGCCTTCGGCATGCCCCTGAGCGGGGCGAATGAGAAACTGGGACCGTCCGGCCCCGTAAGGCGTCGGCCGCCTGGCCCGGGAGTGGTCGATGTTCCGCAAGCGTCCCGCACCTGACGGAGAAGAGCTGCTGGCCCGACTGGCGTCGCTGACCACGCAGGCACGGGAACTCGCCGAGCTGCGTCGCTCCCAGGTGGAGCTGGCGATCGCCCTGCAACGCGACATGCTGCCCGCGGACCTCCCCGTGGTCCCCGGCTTCCACCTCGCCGCCCGCTACTCGCCCGCCTACGCCGGACTCAACGTGGGCGGCGACTGGTACGACGCCTTCGTGCTCCCCGACGGCCGTATCGGCCTCTCCGTCGGGGACGTGCAGGGCCACGCCATCGACGCGGCGGCCTTCATGGGGCAGGTGCGCGTCGGCCTGCGGGCGCTCGCCTCCGTGACGAGCGAGCCCGGTGACCTGCTCGCCTGTACGAACGAGCTGCTCCTCTCCCTCAACAAGGACCTCTTCGCCACCTGCACCTTCATGCGCTTCGACCCGGCGACCGGCGTCATGGAGAGCGCGCGGGCCGGGCACATTCCCTGCGTCTGGGCCACGGCCGACGGCAAGGCGGACGTCTCCGAGGACGAAGGGGGACCTCCGCTGGGCGTCCTCGCGGGAACCGAGTACCCGGTCACCCGGTACCAGCTCGACACCGGCGGCGTCTTCGTCCTGCTCACCGACGGGGTGGTGGAGGGCCCCTCGCTGAGCGTCGACGAAGGGCTCGCACGGGTCGTACGGCTGGCGGGCATCGCCGCCGTCGCCGGCATGGAGGCGCACGCGCTCGCGGCCGCCGTGCTCAAGAACGCGGAGCTGGTGGGGCACGAGGACGACGCGGCGGTACTCGTCGTCGGCCACGACGGGCGCGGCGTTACGCCGTAGGGCCGCACCGGGCCCGCCTCGCCTCGCCGCCGGGACGGCACCGGTGTCTGATGGCTGCTGTGGTGGGTATCCGTGCTTGGCCGCGACCGGTCGTCCTCGTCTGCGAGACGCTGCTGGTCGCCGCCTGCTACCTCGCGGCGGGGAGACTGGGGCTGTCCCAGCAGCTCGTCGCGGACGGTGCGATCGTCACCCCCATCTGGCCGCCCAGCGGCGTCGCCGTGGCCTGCCTGCTGCTGTTCGGCCCCCGGTGCGTGCCGGGAATCGCCCTGGGCGCCCTGCTCGTCGTCGCGTCCCTGACCGTCCCCGGACCCTCGGCCGTCGGGGTCGTGGCCGGCAACACCGCCGCGCCGGTGTGCGCCTGGCTGATGCTGCGAGCCGTGGGATTCCGGGTGAGCCTGAGCCGCCTGCGCGACGGCCTCACGCTGGTCTTCCTCGGGGCGCTGACGGCCATGCTGATCAGTTCCGGCGCGGGCGTCGGCATGCTCGTCGTCACGGACAAACTGGCCACCGACAACGTATGGCTCGTCTGGCTGGCCTGGTGGGTGGGCGACGCCATGGGGGTCGTCATCGTCACGCCGCTGCTGCTCCTGCTGCACCGGGCGCGCTGGCCCCCGCCGTCCGGGCGGTGGGGCGAGGCGCTGGGGCTCACCGTCGTCGTGTGCGCGCTCGTCCCGCTCGTCGTCTACAGCCCGATCAGCGCCCTCTTCCTGGTGTATCCGATCCTGGTCTGGGCCGCGCTGCGCTTCCAGCTGGCGGGTGGCATGCCGTGCGCCCTCTTCGCCTCCGTGATGGCCACCGTCGCGGCCCGGCAGGAGGCCGGTTCCTTCGGCGGGCTCTCCGACATCGAGACGATGATGAAGCTCCAGGCGTTCAACGGCACCCTGGGGCTGACCGCGCTCCTGCTGTCCGCCGTGATCACCGAGCAGCTCAACACCAGGCGTTCCGTGGAGCGGGCCTGCCAGGAGCTGGTCGAGGCGCTGCAGCACCTGAACGCCGGGGGCACGGGCAACACGGGGACGTCGGGTCAGGACGCCCGGTGACCTGATCGCCGGCCTAGGGGGTGTCCGACTCCATGACCCGTCGGGCGGCCTCGGCCTCCGCCGCCGTCGGGGACAACTCGTCGAGCGTGTCGAGATCGGTGTCCGCCAGCAGCTCCCGTTCCCAGCTCTCCGCCAGTCTCTCCTGCTCGTCGCGAGGCCTGGCACGGACAGCGTCCCGGTGGTCCGGGTCCAGAGCCGCCAGGAAACGTCCAACCGGGTCCGTCGGCATCGGCCGTGCTCCTACTCGTGGGGGAGGGCGCCACTTCCGGCCCAGGATGGCCAATCGGCCGGGCGGCGGCCGCCCGACACGACCTCGGGCCACCCTTATGGCCCTGTGGCCCGCCGTACGGGCATCATCGTCTCCACGGTGTCCTGCCCGAGATGGTCGAGGATCAGCCGGTCGACCAGGGCCGGCTTCTCCAGCGGGACCACGTGGGAGGCGCCGGGTACCACCGCCAGCTGCGACCGGGGCAGGGCACGGTACAGGGCGGTCGTGTGCTCCAGCGTCATGAGGTCGTCGTCGCCCACCAGGACGAGGGCCGGCGCCTCGACGCGCGCCAGGTCCCCGGTGGTGAGTGCCGGCTGGGTGCGCCACATGTCGAGCACCTTCGCCGCCACCACCGGCCAGTGGTCCGCCCCGTCCGGCGTGACGGCCTGGTACAGCTCGCGGAAGAACGCGAGATCGTCGCCGTCCGGCGTCATCGCGTCGAGCATCGAGGGTTCGGCGAAGCACTCGGTGGCCGGCCGGAAGTTGGCGCCGATCACCACGGCCTTGCGGACCAGGTCGGGTCGGGCCAGGGCGACGAGCAGCACCACGACACCCCCGTCGCTCCAGCCGACGAGATGCGCCGGCCCGCCCACGACCGTGTCCATGAAGTCCGCCGTGTCGTCGGCCATGTCCTGGTACGAGAGGGGCCCCTCGACGTCGGGGGTGTGTCCGTGCGCGCGCCGCTCGGGCAGGAAGAGGCGGTACGCGGCGGCGAGGTCGGCGCGCTGCGCACCCCAGGTGGCGTTGGTGCAGAACCCGCCGTGCAGCAGGACCAGCGGATCACCGGACCCCTCTGTCTCGTACCAGGTCCTGACACCGGGCAGGTCCGCGTAGTCGCCCATCGCCCATCACTCCAGGCCGTCTCGGCCCCCGTCCTTCCGGTTCAGTCTCCGCCGGGCTCCCCACGCCCGCAATGCGGGTGCCGGGCGACCGTCCGTGGCGACCGGGACAGGAGTTCCGGCGGGAGCGCGGGCACGGTGCGGCCGCCGAAACCGGTGGTCGTGGTCGCCGCGAGCAGGGAGTTGAGCACCGCTTCCTCGACGCAGTCGAGGACGGCCTCGAACAGGGGGCCGAGTTCGGCGTCCGCCACACGGGCGCCGGTGCCGGGCGCCGTGCCGAACGCGATGGCGTAGTCGCCGCTGCCGTGGCTGTAGGCCGCGCCGGTGCGGGCCAGGGCGAACACCGCGCGCCGGGCGACACGGGTGAGCTGCCGGGAGTCGAGCGGGGCGTCCGTCGCGACGACGATCATGCAGGAGCCGGTGTCGGCGGCCGGCACCGGGCCGCCGGTCCCGTCGTCGGCGTGCCCCGCGGCGAGGGTGCGGCCGAGGACCCGCAGGGTGCCGCCGAAGTTCGCCTGTACCAGGACGCCCGCCGTGAAGGAGCGGCCGGCCGACTCCGTGGTGCGTGACGCGGTCCCGATGCCGGCCTTGTAACCCAACGCGACGGTGCCCGTTCCGGCGCCGACGCATCCCTCGGCCACCGGTCCGTCCGTGGCCCCGTCGAGCGCCGCGTGGACGTGTTCCTCGCGGACGGGGCGGGCGCGGATGTCGGACAGGAAGCCGTCGTTGCACTCGCCCACCACGGGATTGAGGCTCAGTACCTCCTCGCAGCCGGGCCGTCGGAGCATCCAGCCGACGAGGGCGTCGGCGACGCGGAAGGCCGAGAGGGTGGAGGTGAGCAGGATCGGCGTCTCCAGGGTGCCCAGTTCGGCGAGTTGGGTGGTGCCGATGAGCTTCCCGTAGCCGTTGCCGGTGAAGACCCCGGCCGGGAGGGGGCTGTGGGGGCCGACGTGTCCGGGCACGACGGCGGTGACTCCGCTGTGCAGGTCCGGTGGCCGGCGGACGGTGGTGTGTCCGACGCGTACGCCCGGCACGTCGGTGATCGCGTTCAGGGGCCCGGTGGGTGTGGGGCCGATGACGATGCCGAGGTCACGGGCGCGGGGCCGGGCGGCGCGGGGCGCGATGGGCGAGGGGGGCCGTGGGTCCATGCGGCCGCACGTTACGCGTCGCACCGACGGCGTGGGTAGCGTTCACGGCTGGTTCATTGCAATGAAGTGATGGGACGCCCGTTGCGTTATTAAGAGGTCACTGCAACGATTTTTCTGCCCTGACCTGCAATTATCAGTGATTAGTGCAGTAATTGCTTTGCCAGAACCATGAATGCAACGTAGCGTTTCCATCATAAGAAACCAGGCGGAGTGGGTGCGGGGGGATGGTGGACCATGCGGACGGCACAGAGTCGACGACAGGCGGTGCCCGGCGCCCTCACGGCGTTCGCGCGGTTCGTCCTCTGCGGGGGCGGAGTGGGGCTCGCCTCCTCGTTCGCCGTGGTGGCTCTCGCCGCCTGGATGCCCTGGGCCCTGGCCAACGCCCTGATCACCGTGGCCTCCACGATCCTGGCCACCGAGCTGCACGCCCGGTTCACCTTCGGCGCGGGCCGGCCCGCCACCTGGCGCCAGCACACGCAGTCGGCCGGTTCGGCGGCCGCGGCGTACGCGGTGACCTGCGCGGCGATGTTCGCGCTGCAGCAGCTCGTCGCGACGCCCGGCGCGACGCTCGAACAGGCCGTCTACCTGGGCGCCTCCGCCCTCGCGGGCATCGGGCGCTTCGTGGTCCTGCGTCTCGTCGTCTTCGCGAGCCGCCGCCCGCGGGCGGCGGTGGGCGTCTCGGGTCCCGCCCGGTACGCCCCGAACGGGGCATGCGACCACGCCCCTTCGCCGGGCGCGTCCGAGGGCGCGGCATCCTGGATTCCCCTAGCGTCGGACCGGCCGCTTCCCGGCGGTCCGGCCGTCGCCCGCCCATCCGAAAGGCCCTTCCATGATCTTCATCACCGCCAGGTTCCGCGTCCGGCCCGAGTACGCCGACGCCTGGCCCGACATCACCCGTACGTTCACCGAGGCGACCCGCGGCGAGCCCGGGTGCCTGTGGTTCGACTGGTCCCGCAGCGTCGAGGACCCGACCGAGTACGTGCTGGTCGAAGCGTTCCGCGATGACGAGGCCGGCGCCGCTCACGTCGGTTCCGCTCACTTCGCCGAGGCCCGCAGGACGCTGCCGCCCCATCTGGTGGAAACGCCCCGGATCGTCAACACGACCGTCCCGCAGGACGACTGGTCCCTGCTCGGGGAGATGGCGGTTCCGCGGGAGGACTGAGACCGCGGGCCCACCGTCCACGGCTGGACAGCGGGCCCACCGTCCACGGCTAGACCGCGGACTGACCGTCCACGGCGACGCCCAGCCGGTCGGCCACCGTGACGAGGGCGGTGCCCAGCGGGAGTGCCACCCGGGTGAGGGCGAGCCGGTCGCCGCGGGTGGGGTCCCGGTTGATGATCAGCACCGGCTTGCCGGCCTCGGCCGCCTGACGGACGAACCGGAGGCCGGACATCACCGTCAGCGAGGACCCCAGGACCAGCAGTGAGGCGGCCTCGCGGACCAGGGCACGGCAGTGCTCGACACGCGAGGGCGGCACGGCTTCGCCGAAGAACACCACGTCCGGTTTGAGGATGCCGCCGCAGACCGCGCAGGGCACCACGCGGAAGTCGCCGACCTGGGCGTCGGTGAGGTCGGCGTCGCCGTCGGGGTTGATGCCGGCGGCCACCGGCGCGAAGCCGGGGTTGGCCTCCTCCAGCCGCCGGGCCAGTTCGCGGCGCGGGCTGGGGGCACCGCAGGACAGGCAGACCACTCGGTCCAGGCTGCCGTGGAGTTCGACGGCGTCCTCGCTGCCGGCGGCCTGGTGCAGGCCGTCGACGTTCTGGGTGATCACGCCCGTGAGCAGGCCGTGCCGCCCGAACGCGGCCACCGCCCGGTGCCCGGCGTTGGGGCGGGCGCGCCCGAAGGTGCGCCAGCCGAGGTGGCTGCGGGCCCAGTACCGGCGCCGGGCCGCGGCGTCGGCGGTGAAGTCCTGGTAGGTCATCGGGGTGTGCCGGCTCAGGCTCCCGCCCTCGCCCCGGTAGTCGGGGATGCCCGACTCCGTGGAGATGCCCGCCCCGCTGAGCACCAGCACACCGCCGGCGCGCAGCGCGTCGGCGACCGGCTCCGGATCCGTGGTGCCCGGCGGCAGGTCCTCGGCGGGGGTCCAGTTCAGCGTGGGGCGCATGCGCATGCCGCCAGGGTACGGAACGGACGCCTCGACCGGCTGGGGCGCGGCCGGGGTCCCGGCCCGGCGCCGGAGCCCAGCGGTGCTGACACCGCCGACGGGCCCGGCGCCGAGCGGTCGCGTCAGTCGTCGAGGGCGTCGAGCACCGGCTTCAGGTCCACGAACTTGAAGTTCGTCGCCTCGCGGTCGGTCTCCACCGGCGTGTCGTCGCCGTCCTGGACGACGAGCAGACCGTGCGGGAACCTCGTTCCGAGCGGCTCGGCGAGCACGGCGGCGCCGTCGCTCTCCTGGGTGGCGTCGAGGGCGCCGGCGGCGTCGGTCACCCGGAAGCCGCCCTCGTACTCGTTGCCCTCGTCCCGTTCGCGGTCGTACGCGGCGAAGCTGTCGTCGCCCTGGCTCGACGCGAGCAGATAGCCGTCCCCGTCGTCCTGGTGGAGCAGGGTGAGACCCTCGACGTCCGCCGACAGGCGCCGGCCGCCGTACCCCGGATCCTCACCCGGCACGCATTCCTCGGTACCGGCGTCGTAGGTGCCGGGCACCCCGTACTCACGGACCTTGTCCACCAGCCTCGGTACGCCGGTGAGACGGGCGTCCACGCGCCAGATGCCGACGTCCTCCTGCCCCGCGTACAGGGTGCCGTTCGCCGGATCGACGACCATGCCCTCGACCTGGGGCAGTTCACCCGGCTCACCGCAGGGGGCCCAGGTGGTGCCGTCGCCCAGCCGGAACCGCGAGGGCAGCTCCAGGGTGCGCACCTTGCGGTACGAGACCGTGCCGCCGGTTCCCGTGGTCAGCTCCAGCAGGCTGAGCGACGTGCGCTCGCGCCGGCTCACCACCGCGTACGAACGGCCGCTGGAGGGGTCGGTCCAGGTGGCGAGGCCGTAGGCGGTGCGCTGTTCGTTGATCTCGTCCTGCGAGGAGGAGAAGATCGCCGGCGCCGAGGGGTCGGTGACGTCGGTGAGCGGCGCGGCCGTGTCGTCGCCGTCGATGCGGTAGATCCGCAGCCGGTCACCGCCGCGGTCCGTGGTGACGGCCAGGTCGGCCTTCTCGGAGCCGAGCCGCACACCGTGCAGGAGGTCGACGTTGTTGAACCGGCCGGGGGCGTCGTCCGGGCCGGGGGCCTCGGGGGCGGCCACGGACTGCACTTCGCGTGCGTCGAGGTCGTAGACGCGAAGGCCGCCCTCCTTGACCGTGGTGACGACCAGGCTGCGGTCCGGATCGGCCGGGTTGCGCCAGATCGCCGGGTCGTCGGCGTCCGCGTTTCCGCCGGCCTCGTCGTCGTACACGGGCGCGGTCTCCGCGGCCGGCCGCACACCGGGCAGACCACCGTCCGCGACGGCCGGGTGCGGTACGACCGCCGCGAGGGCGGTGAGCGCCGTGAACAGTGCGAAGCGACCGACGGCGGAACGGGCTCGGACGGGCAGAGCCATGAAGTGAGTCCTTTCATGACGCGGACATGGCGGACAAGGTGATCCCACCCTGGAGCCGCCCCGTGAAAGGCCGCACCGGCGCAAAGGAACGAGCGCCCGTCCTCGAGATGAACACCCGGACCCGCCAGGACGGTCGGCCTCCTTCCCGGACGCGGCGCCCGGTCGGCTACGAGGCCGCGGGCAGCAGCACCGAGGAGTCGGGTTCCAGCCCGGTGCCGAAGCCGCCGACGACGGCGAACCGGTCGAGGTCGACCACGGTCACGCGGTTGGTGCCCAACTGGGACACATAGGCGAGCGGCCGGTGGGGGTGGAAGGACACCGCGGCCGGAGTCCCGTCGAGGCGCAGGGAGCGGATCGGGCGCAGTGCCGCGCTGTAGAGGGTGAGGCTGTCGGCGACGATGTCCGTCACCAGCAGCCGGTCCTCGTCGACGGTGTAGACCCGCAACGGGTCTCCGCCCACCTTCCGGCTGCGCAGCACCTTCAGGGAGCGCGCGTCCAGGGCGACCAGCGCGGAACTCCTGCGGGCCCCGACGTACAGCGTCTTCTCGTCCGGACCGAGGCAGCTGCTCTCGGGCAACTGGCCCGGAGTCACCACCCGCGGCGGGACGGCGGCGTCGTGCGGTCGCACCAGGCTCACGGTGTGGGACAACAGGCCGGTCACGTAAGCGCGTTCACCGTCCCGGCTGAGGGTGAACAGGTGGGTCTTCACGCCGTTGGTGGGGACCGCCCGGGTCGGTGCCAGGTCGGTGGCCGGATCGTCGAACCCGAGCAGGACGGCCTTCTCCTCGCTCAGGGCGTAGAGCCGGTCCCGGTCGTCGATCCCCATGCCGTGGACCCGGTTGAACGGCCGGGTGTCGATGGTCCGCACGAGAGCGCGCTCCACGAGGTCGATGACGAAGACGGCGGCACCGCCCTCCCCGACGGTCGAGGCCATGCGCACCCCGTAGTGCCCCACGTAGGCCAGCTTCCGGCGCGAGTCGACGACCATCTCGTGCGGATGGTCGGGCAGCCCCACCGTCCGCAGACGCCGCCCCGACGCGGCGTCGTAGAAACCGACCGAGTGGCTCCCCTTCTCCACGACCACCAGTACGTCCGTCACGTCCGCCTCCTCGGCCCGGGGAGCGCCGGCGGTCCGCCCGGCCGTTCCGGCCGCCCATGTCCCGGCGCCGGCCGCCATGATCACCGTGCGACGCGTCACCACAGTCCTCACCTCGGTCTCTCGGCAGTCCGTCGTCCTCCCCGGGCTTCCTGCCCGTCGGCGCGGGCGCTCAGTCACGGCAGGTGCCCGGAGCGCCTGGGGCACCGACCGTCCCGTCCCGTAACCTCGTGCGGAGACACGCGAGATGACGCGTACGTCCACAACGGGGAGGCGAGGGTGTTCGGAAAGGGCACGGGATTGCTCGCGGGCGCCCTGGTCGTGGCCTGCATGATGCTCGTCGGCCCCAGCGCGCCGGACGGCGGCCTCTTCGTCAGGTCACTGCCCGCCGACGCCGCCCCCGACGTCGTCGCGAACCGGGTCATGACGTGGAACATCTGCAACCCCTGCGACACGGGCAACGTCGACCGGGCGGCGGAGATCGCCAGGTACGCGCCCCAGGTCATCGGTCTCCAAGAGGCGTGCGTGCGCGACGTCGAGGGGATCAGGGAGCACCTGGAGAACCTGCACGGGCTGGTCTACCACGTCGAGTACGGCATGGTCCTCGAGAAGCGGAGCCGCTGCGGAGGCGCGCCCTGGAGCCCGGGCGGCTTCGGTCAGGCGATCCTCTCGGCGGCACCGATGACGGACCGCGTCAGCGTCGAGTACCCCGAGGGCGGATCCGAGGACCGGGGGTACCTGGCCGTCACCACCACGGTGGACGGCCGGTCCGTGCGGGTCTTCAACACGCACCTCGCCCAACGACGTCAGGAAGCGGTCCGCGCGGACCAGGCCCGCGTACTCGCGGCGGAGGTCGCCCGGTACGACCGCGCCATCGCCCTCGGCGACTTCAACGCGGTGCCGGACGCTCCCGAACTCGCTCCGATGTGGGCCCTGGCCACGGACACGGACCCCCGGTGCCGTCCGGCGTCCACCGGCATGTGCCGGCCGACCACCGACTGGCGGAGCAAGTTCGACTACGTCTTCGTGCGGGGCATGGCACCGCTCGAGCACCGCGTGCGGCCCACCGCCCACTCGGACCACGACATGGTGCACGCCGACCTGACCTGGAGCGGATGAGGTCCGCCGGCGCGCCGGCGGACCTCATCCCGACGACGGGGCGGGGCCCACCCGGCGCAGGGCGAGGACCGCGTTGTGGCCGCCGAAGCCGAAGGAGTTGCTCAGGACGAGGTCGCCGGTGACCGGGAGGGCGCGCGGCGCGCCGCGGACGACGTCCAGCTCGACGGCGTCGTCGACCTCGGCGCAGCCGACCGTGGGAGGCACCAGTCCGTGGTGCAGCGTGAGCACCGCGGCGACGGCCTCGACCCCGCCCGCGGCACCCTGGAGGTGCCCCATGTGCCCCTTCAGCGCCGTCACCGGCACCTCCCGCCGCCCCAGTACGCCCCGCAGGGCCCGCGCCTCGGCGAGGTCCCCGTCGATCGTGGCCGTGGCGTGCGCGTTGACGTGGACGACGTCCTCCAGCCGGCCGCCCGCGTCCCGCACGGCCCGGCGCAGCGCGAGCGCGATGCCGTCGCCGGACGGATCCGGCGCCGCGACGTGGTGGGCGTCGGCGGACAGCCCCCATCCGGCGGCCTCGCAGTAGACACGTGCCCCACGGGCGCGGGCGTGCTCCTCGGACTCCAGGACGAGTACGCCCGCCCCCTCGGCGTTGACGAACCCGTCACGGTCCTTGGCGAACGGCCGGGACGGTGAGCCGGCCGCCGGGTCGCCCTCGGCCAGGGCCCGCATGGCGGCGAACGACGCCATGATCGCCGGCGTGACGACCGCCTCCGCGCCGCCCGCGAGGGCGACGTCGACCCGGCCGTACCGGATGCGGTCGACGGCCTGGCCGATCGCCTCGGTGCCGGAGGCGCACGCGCTGGTCACGGTGCGGGCCTCACCGGTGATGTGCAGGTCGAGCGAGACCTGGGAGGCCGCCTGCGAGGGCACCGTCATGGGCGTGGTGAGCGGCGAGACACCGCGCGGCCCCTTCTCCCGCAGCCCGCGGTCCCCGCCGACGAGCACCGACGCGTCCCCGAGGATGGCGCCGAGGCTCACCCCGACCCGCTCCGGGTCGAGCCCGCTCTCGCGCGTGCCGCCGTCCGCATACCCCGCGTCGGCCCACGCCTCGCGCGCGGCCAGCACGGCGAACTGCGCGGCGCGGTTCATCCGGCGGGCCGCCCGGCGGGGCAGCAGCCCGGCCGGGTCCGCCGTCACGGTGCCGGCGATCCGCACCGGCAGCCCGTCGAACTCCTCGTCCGTCAACTCCCGTATGCCGTGCCGTCCTTCGAGCAGCCCACGCCACAACTCGCCGGTACCGACGCCCAGCGGCGTGACGGCGCCGAGCCCGGTGACGACGACGCGTCGCGGCCCGCCCGCCGCCGCCTCCCGTACCGGGCGGGGCCGGTACCGCACGACGTTGCCCTCCCGGTCGGCCCCGGCGGCCCACCCGCGCACGTCGGCGTCGGTCACGGGGTCACCCGAGCCGTCGGCCGTGTCCGGGCGCCAGGCGCTCCAGCGCCGGACGTACGTCACCTCCTCGGCCAGGGGGTCGACGGCCCGCAGGAAGCCGACCCGGTCGCCGTCGCGGAACACCACGTCGTCGAGGGCGGGCGTGCTGACGTGCGGCACGGCAGCCACGTCCAGCCGCCGCCCGGCGACGGTCACCCGCTGCTCGCGCCGCAGGTCCCGCTCGTGGTCCACGCCGCCCAGCGGCGGCCGCAGCGTGACCCGTATCACCTCCGGGGAGGTGGGCTGCGTGTGCGTGACGACGTGCCACCGGTGCCCCGTCGCGTCCTCGGGCGACAGGGCGAGCAGGTCGCCGGGGATCACCTCGGCGGCGGTAACGGTGTGCGGGCGTATGGGTACTTCAGGCGCTCCGGGGGAGTGGGTCATGGCCGTGCATGCTCTTTTCGGTCCGAACTGTCGTACTGAAGGCGCTTATGAGTGTTCTGTACGCAGTGCGAACCGGCCATTGTTGAACATGCGACGTGTCCGTTTTGCCCATCTCTACCGTGTGGGTGACCCGGAACACACGCGATAAGTCGCCGACAGCGCACATGAGTTACCGGTGCCCCGTCACCCAGTGGGAAACGTCACGGACGACGTCGGCCGCTCACGCGCCGACGTCCTCGACGCCTTCCGCGCCGTCGACGGTCTCCCCCGCGGGCCCGCTGTCCGCCACGGGGACACCGGTGGTGGGAGCGACGGTCCGACCGGCCCAGGTCAGGGCGCGCCAGCCCTTAGAGGGGTCGCCGGTGAGGATGACGACACCGGTGTTCTCCAGCGCGTGGGCCGACGCGAAGGCGACGTCGACGTTCTCGGCGCGGGCCGCCACCCACATGCGGATCGCGGCGCCGTGGCTGACCATGGCCACCGTCCGCTCGCCCGTGCCCGCGGCCTCCTCGACGACGGCGTCGAAACGCCGGAGGGCCTCCACCCCGTTCTCCCCGCCGGGCATGCGCAGGCCGGTGTCTCCCGCGGACCAGGCGAAGGCGGTGCTCAGATAGGTCTCGATGGAGCTGCGGTCACCGCGCATCTCCAGATCGCCGGCGGACAGCTCCCGGATGCCGTCCCGCACGCGGACCTCCAGCCCCCGCCGGGCCGCCAGCGGTGCGGCGGTGAGCTGGGTGCGGACCAGGGTGGAGGCGTACAGAGCGCCGATCTCCTCGCCCGCCAGCGCCTGCGGGAGGGCCGCTGCCTGCCGCTGCCCGAGCGGAGTCAGCGCCGGCCCGGGTTCCGCCGTGTCCAAGAGGTGCCCGAGGTTGGACGGGGTCTGGCCGTGGCGAATGAGCAGCAGGCGCATGTGAACGGTTCTGTCCTCTCGGAGCCGGTCGTGGACCTTCCACTCTGGCAGCCCCGGTCCGTGCCCGTGCCGTCGGGGGCCATCCCTCAGGGCGCTGTCCCCTGCGCGCTGCTCCCCGGGGCACCGGCGCCCCGTACGTGCGGCCAGTCGGCCAGGCCCTCCGCGCTCGGGGGCTCGGCGGCCGCCTGCTCGGGAGTGTCGTGGAAGGAGTAGACGGGGCGCAGGCCGCCGAGGGAGAAGACGCGCAGGAGCCGCTCGTCGGCGCACGCGATGCGCAGCGACCCGTGCTGGTCCCGGATGCGCTTGGTGAGCGCGACGATCATGCCGAGCCCCGCGGAGTCCAGGAACAGGGCGTCGCACAGGTCGAGGACGAAGTGGCGGTGGCCGTCGGCGAGGAGCCGGACCACGGCGGAGCGCACGAGGGGGGCGAAGGCGATGTCGATCTCGCCGGCGGCCTGGACGACCGTCCAGCCGTTCGTCAGACGACAGCCGACCGGCCCTGCGACGCTCTGATCACTCACGTTTCCGCTCCCTCGCACCACGGTGTCCGTTTTCTCCGGTACATCCAGGAGACGGGACGCGGTCCCGGGGTCACAAGAGCCCGGTTTTCAGATGGTGAGCGAGAGCCGCCGGGACACCCGCTCCGCGGTGGCGACCAGTGTCGTCACGGCGTCCTCGAGGCAGGAGGCGCGATGGGCGCGCAGGGAGATGCCCAGTGAACCGATCGTGTCCCCCTGGCGGACGGGTACCGCGACGCACGCGGTACCCAGCGCGTATTCCTCGAGGTCGGTGACGGCCGGGCTCTGCCCCGCGGCGTCGAGGCGCCGTAGCAGTTCCGCAGGGTAGGTGATGGTGCGAGGGGTGAGATCGTTCATGGTGTGGCGGGAGAGGTAGTCGGCGCGGGCTTCGCCGTCCAGCTCGCGCAGCACGCACTTGCCGAGCGCCGTGGCGTGCCCCGCCTCCTCGAAGCCGACCCACAGATCGACCCGGGGCGCCTTCGGTCCGTCCACGACCTCGGCGACGCGGATCTCGCCGTCCTCGTAGAAGGTCAGGTACGCCGCTGCCGACAGGCCGTCGCGCAGCTCGGTGAGCGTCGGACGGACCCTGCTGAGCGCCGCCTGTTCACGGCTGCCTCCGTGCAGCTCGCCCAGCTTCTCGCCGAGGACGAACGTGCCGTCGTCGAGTTTGCGCACATAGCCGTCGTGCACCATCGTGCGCAGCAGGTGGTAGGTCGTGGCCAGGGCCAGCCCAGTCTCGCGCGCCAGCTGCTTGGCCGGAACGCCGCCCTCGTGCGCGCCCACGGCCTCCATGAGCCGAAAGGCCCGCTGCACCGACGAGATGAGCGTGGGGCCGTCCTTGCCACCCATCCCTCCACCCTCCTTCGCGGGCGGAGCCCTGGCAACCCGGAACCCAGCGTGCCGGTGTCGGTACCGTCCGTGGCGGGGACCGTCCGTGGCGACACGGCCGCAGCCCGTCTGGCGGAGGGTCCTCGATCCTGGTGCGGGGGCCCTCTACCGTGTGCCGGAGCCGTCGAAGGGAGGCCGCCATGTCGGAGGAGCCGATGGGCCCGCTGGGTACGGAGATGCGGGAGGTCACGTTCCCGGACCAGTCCCGCGGGATCATCCTGGTCCAGGCGGGGACGCCGCAGGACGAGGCCGACGGAATGGCCGCGCGTGTGTGGGCCGACCTGAGGGAAGGCCGGGGGCCGGGCCACGGCGAGGGCCCGGGACGGCCGCAGGTCCGCGAGGGGCGGGAGCGCGAGCACCCCTGGTAGCCCGCGCGGAGGCGCTCCGCGCGGGCCGGCCGGTGGTCAGCCGTGGTAGGTGATGTAGCCGTTGCCGTCGCGGTCGTTGGCCTTCTCGGTGTAGGCGTGCACGTCGGCGCGGGCGCCGGACGGCTTGTAGAAGTAGATGGTGTCCTTGTCGTTGTTCCAGATGAAGTTGCAGTTCTGGCGGTAGACGACGTTCTTGGCGTCGGAGTCGGTGCCCCGGCCGCCGCGCAGGCTTATGTAGTCGCCGGGCTGCAGGGTGTGGCTGTTCTTGAACGTGAACTTGTTGCCGGCGGCGTCCTTGACGACGTAGCCCTTCAGGTTCACGACGGCGGTCTTCGAGTAGTTCTTGATCGTCAGGTACTCGTTCTTGGTGTTGCCGCCGGAGCACTTGTTGGAGTCCCGGCCGGGAGCGTCGTACTGAACGCCCTTGATCTTCAGGGCCGATGAGTACTCGGCGGCCTGCGCCGGCGAGGCGGCGAAGGTGAGCGCGCCGGCGGCGGCGATGGCCGCGGCGACGGGCAGGGTGCGGTGGACGCGCATACGGGTTCCCCCCTGATGGTGCCTATGGAGCATCGGGGAGCATACCGAATCCGTGATGACTGTATGACTAAATGGTGAAGGAAATGAGAAGGCAAGCAGAGCGGGTGGGGCGGGTGGGGGTGTCCGCCCCTTCCGCCTACGACGTCGCCCGCACCGCCGAGATGTCGAACTGGAGGCGGACCTTCTCGCTCACCATGGTCCCGCCCGCCTTCAGCCGCTGGTTGTAGACCAGACCCCACTCCGTGCGGTCGATGGTGGTGGTGCCGTCGAAGCCGGCCCGTTCGAAGCCGAACGGGTCCATCACCGAGCCGAGGTAGTCGAGTTGCAGCTCGACGGGCCGGGTGACGTCCCGGATCGTCAGGTCCCCGGTCATGCGGAAGCTCTCCGCGCCCTCGTGGACGGTGGAGGTGCTGCGGAACGTCATCTCCGGGAAGCGGCGCGCGTCGAAGAAGTCGCGGCCCACGAGGTGCGCGTCCCGCTGCTCCACGCCCGTGTCGACGCTGGCGACCCGGATGACGAGTTCGGCCCGCGACTCGGCGGGCCGAGCCCCGTCGAAGTACAGCGCGCTGTCGTAGTCGGCGAACGCTCCGCGAACCGTCGTGACCATCGCGTGCCGCACCGAGAACCCGATGCGGCTGTGCGGGCGGTCGATGGTCCATCGCCCGGTCAGCGCGCGAAGCGCGGGGTCGAGTGCGGCGCCCCGGGGCGCGTGCTCCGCGGCGGCGAGGCCCGTGCCGTCGGCCGGGTCCAAGTCCATGACCGCGGTCTGACGGCGGCTGAAGATACCCATGATCGTGAGCCCTTTCCCCTTCTGATCGCTCCGTGCTATCACGGGGCGGTCCGAGGCCGCCCGGCGAGATGTGCGGCCTCGTCCGGCTTCCATGCGGTCGACCGCAAAGCTGCACAAGATCAACATGGTGCGGCGGTGCCGGTCGCGCCGGCCTACTCCGGAGGCGTGGGCGTGTCGTGGGTGCGGTACATCGCCTGGACGTCCAGCTCCAGTTGGACGGTCGGGCCGACGACGGCGATGCCCCGGGCCAGCATGGAGCGCCAGTTGAGGGTGAAGTCCTCGCGGTGGAGTTCGGCCTTGGCGAGAGCCGCGCAGCGCAGTTCCTGGTCGTAGCCTCCGTTGACCGTCCCGAGGTAGGTCGTGTCGAGGCCGACGGAGCGGCTGGTGCCGTGCATGGTGAGCGTGCCGTGCAGCGTCCACTTGGAGCCGCCGCGGTGGGCGAACCGGGTGCTGGTGAAGTCGATGAACGGGTACCGCTCGGCGTCCAGGAAGTCGGCCGAACGCAGGTGGTTGTCACGGGTCTTGTTGCCCGTGGTGATGCTGGCGGCGTCGATGCGCACCGAGACGTGCGAGTCGGCCATGTTCGGTGCGACCCGGATGCCGCCCTGGAAGCGGGTGAACCGGCCGTGCACGTGGGCCATGCCCACATGCTTGGCGATGAACCGGATCGCCGTGTGGGGAGGGTCGAACAGCCACGTCCCGGCTGTCGGGAGCTCCAGCTGACGGGCGGGCTGCAGCGCGATGCGCATCAGGGGCTGGGCCACCCCCGCGGTGATGTCGAGGTTCTCCCGTGCGGGGGCCAGGCCCTCGGTGACGGTCATCACGCTGTACGAGCCCGGAGGCAGCGTCGCTATGAAGTACCCGTGCGGGTCGGTCGTCCCGCGTGCCACCGTCCGGTGAGTGTCCAGCGCGGTCACGGTGACCTCGGCACCGCCCATGGGCTGGCCCATGGGGTCGACGACCTCGAAGCCGAACGCCCCGGCATCGGGCGGGAGAGGGACCGAGACGCTCGGCCCGGCACCGGAGGTGCCGCGGGAACGCCGACGACGGAGCAGCCCGAGGGCCATGGGGTTCACCCTTCTTCACATGCGTCACCGCCTCGCGGCCGGCTCGGCCGGCCGTGTTCGCGGTCGCCAAGGGCGATCGGCGAAAAGAGGGCGGGCGCGGAGGCAGTAGTTCGTTGACGATCATAAAGCCGTCCACGTACTGGCAACTTGCTCCACTGTCCGGCCTGGCCGATCCCGCTTTGGGCGGATGTGTGGGCGCAAATCGGCCTCGACGGGCCGCGTCGAGACACCTCGGCTTCGCTGCTTTGCAGCAATGCTGTGACGAAGGGCGCGGCACAGGGGCGCCACGTTCACAAGAGGTACGTGGTTTCACCACGTACCTGACACGGAAGGGTGGGTGGCGTACGCCTCGCGGCGCCGCGGTCAGGACGCGGGCACGGGGCCGCCGGGCCGGAATCGCTCCACCCCGACGATGTGCCGCACCTTGACCGGGCGCACGATCACCGCCACCCGCCGCTCTCCCGGCATGATCCACTCGAAGCGCTCGCTGCCCAGGTACTTCCGGGCCAGCCGGTCCATCCGTTCATGTGCCTCCTCGCCCTCGACGAAGCGGGATACCACGCCACTGATCTGCACCCGGTCGAAGGGGTCGGCGGCGTCCGCGTGCGACAGGTACACGCGGGGATCGCGGCGGAGGTTCTCCTCCTTCGCCCGGCCCACCGACGTGTTGAACGTCAGCTCGTTCTCCCCTTCCAGATCCACCCACATCGGGCTGACCTGCGGGGCTCCGTCGGCGAACACGGTCCCGACGTACCAGATGTGGGGAGCGAGCAGTCGGGCACGGACGGCTTCGTCGAATGTCGCGTTCATCCCGGGAGGCTATCAACCGTGATCGGCCGCGAAGTTGTCCGTCACCGGCGGCCCCACCCGCGGAAATCGAGGTCCGCGAACCTCGGTTGCCCCCCATGACGACGATCACAGCGGGCCGACCGCGGGACGGACGAGAGCCGATGGCGCACCATGGACCACGAGGGGCCACAGTGCCTCGCGAGTGCGCCGTACCGGGCGCGCGGGGGAGGAGGAACGGTGGACGAGCACCAGTCGCAGGCGACGACGGCCGCGGAGATGCGGGAGGCGGTGCGCGCGCTGCTGCGCGTACTGGACCCGGAGCAGGTGAGGGTGCTGCGTGCGGGGCCCGCCCGCCTGGACGCGCCCGAGCTGACGGAGTGGACCTATCTCCCGGGCTCGCGTCCCGGTCTGCCCACCGAGGGCCTCGACGGGCGCCGGCGTGCCGCGGTCGACGCGCTGCTCGACGCGGCGCACAGCGCCCCGGGCGCGGAACTGGCGCGCGGGGCGATCGAGGTGGAACGGCACCGCCGGGCCTCGGCCGGCGCCGCCGGTGCCGACCGCTACTGGGTGCGCCTGCTGGGGGATCCGGACGGCGACGGACCCTGGGCCTGGCGGATGAACGGCCACCACCTCGCCGTACACGTACTGGTCACCGCCGCCGGGATCCGCGTGACGCCGCACTTCGTCGGCGCCGAGCCGGCGCACATCACGGACGGTCCGCAGGCCGGCCGCCGGCTGCTGGGGCCGGAGGAGGACCTGGCCCGGGAACTGGTCAGCGGCCTGGACGCCGGCCGGCGGGCGAAGGCGGTCTTCTCCACCGCGCCCCCGGACGACATCCTGACCCGCGCCGATCCCTTCGCCGACCCGGACCTGCTGCCGACCGGCCTGCCGTACGCCGACATGACGCCCGCCCAGCGGCGGCTGCTAGAGCGCCTGGTGCGCCGCTACCTCGACCGGGCCCCCGCCGCGTACGCGCGGGAGTGCTGGTCCGACACGGTGGCGCGAGGACTGGATCTCCTCTCCTTCGCCTGGGCCGGCGGCCGCGCGCCCGGGGACCGGCACTACTACTGCGTCCGGGGCCCGGACCTGCTCATCGAGTACGACAACACCCAGGACGGCGGCAACCACGCCCACTCCGTCTGGCGCCACGTCCGCCACGACTGGGGCGCCGACCTGCTGCGCGCGCACTACTCGGAGCAGCACGGCTGACGACAGGCGGCTGTCGGCGCGGGATGCCACGCTGAGTTCCCACCCAGACCGCGAAAGGGAATCGCCGTGATCACCACTGACTTCGTCCCCGGATCCCCCTGCTGGCTCGACCTCGGCACCCCCGACGTCGCCGGTACGGCGGCCTTCTACGGCGCCGTGCTCGGCTGGGACTACGAGTCCATGGGGGACGACGAGAACGGGGAAGGCGGAATGTTCCGCAAGGACGGCAAGATCGTCGCCGGGCTCGGCAAGCTCACCGAGGAGGGCGCGCGTCCCGCCTGGATGATCTACTACCGCGTCAGTGACGCGGACGCCACGACCGAGGCCGTGCGGCGCGCCGGCGGCACCGTGCGGGTGGCGCCGATGGATCTCGACGAATGGGGCCGGATGGCCCAGTACAGCGACCCCTCGGGCGGCCAGTTCGCCGTCTGGCAGCCGGGTACCAACAGCGGTGTCGAGCTGGTGGACGAGCCGGGTTCGCTGTCCTGGACCGAGCTGTACACGAGCGACGCGGCGGCGGCCAAGGAGTTCTACGGCGGTGTGTTCGGCTGGCGGTTCGGGGACATGGAGCTGCCGGGCGGCGGGGGCACCTACTCCCTCATCACCCCCGCCGGCCAGCCCGAGGAGCGGATGCACGGCGGCGTGATGGAGCTCCGCGAGCAGGACCTCGCCCTGACGAACGGCCGGCCGTACTGGCATCCGGTCTTCGCCGTCGCCGACTGCGACGCCGCGGTCGCCGCGGTCACCGAGCACGGCGGCAGCGTGCAGATGGGCCCGGAGGACGCGGAGGGCGTCGGCCGGCTGGCCGTCTGCCTCGATCCGTCGAACGCGGACTTCGTCGTGCTCACCCCGGCCTCCCGAGGCTGACCGGGCATCGGTTCACAGGCCCTGCACCTTGGCGTTCGCCGAGATCTCGTAGACCAGTTCGACGGTGCGCCGGCCTCCCGGCGGGAGCGGGACGTTCCAGCGGACGATGCCGTCCGCGTCGACGTCGTCGGGAGCGGGGGAGCAGGCGTCCCGGACCAGGCTCACCTGGACCGCGGACGTCTCCGAGACCGGGACGCGCTCCCGGACGACGACCAGGTGCTCGTCGTGCTCGGCGGGCGCCGAGAACCGTGAGAGGTGCAGCCGGACGGTGCGGGTGAGCACGGTCCGCTGGGTGAGCCCCGCCGTGTCGCGGCGCTCCTCGGTCCGCCGCACCACCCGGTGGTCGTCGCGGCTGCCGAAGGCGAGGGAGACACGGGCACCGGGGGCGGTGAAGTCCAGCGTGCCGCGACCGAGGAAGCCACTGCCGCTGACCAGGTCCACCGGCCCGGCGAGCAGCGCGTGGCCGGAGCGGTTGTCGAACCCGACCAGCCGGCCGACCAGCGGGGACAGCTCGGGGGAGCAGGCGTACTCGCTGCGCGCGGGTGCCTCGAAGGAGGAGAGCGGCACACGGTGGGCCCGTCCGTCGGACGGTACCGAGACCGGGGCGTCGCAGCGCAGGACCCGGACCTCACCGCCGTCCTCGACTCCCGGCAGGCCCTGGACCGGTGCGGGACCGAGGTCCGCGATCTCCTCCTCGCGCAGCTCGACCTGGACCGTGCGGCGCTCCTCCGCGGAGCGCTCCCGGAGCGTCAGTCTGTCCTCGGCGAGCCGGGGAGGGTCGGTGGCGAGCGCGCTGCGGGCCGTCGAGAGGGTCAGCCGTACGCCCGGCCAGTCCTCGCCGGTGCGCTGCCAGACCATGGCGTCCGTGTCCAGGGTGAGCGAGTCCCCGTCGAGCACGGCCCGGTAGGCGGGCCGCCACAGCGCGCAGGGGACCAGGTGGGTGACCCGCAGCCCGGCCGTCCCGGCGGCGGCCGCCCGGACGGTCAGTTCGATGTGACCGACCAGTTCGGCGGCTTCGGTCTCCGCGTGCTCCAGGGCCTGCCGGGCGTCGGAGAGTTCGGCGGCGAGCGTGGACAGCCGGGTGTCGGCCTCGCGCAGTCGCTCGCCGGAGGTGTGGCGTTCCTCGTCGACCCGGTCCAGTTCGCGGGCCCATCGGGCGCTGTCGGCCTCGCCGAGGCCCGCGCCCTCGCTGATCTCCCGCAGCAGATCGGCGGCGAGACGGTCCAGGAGGTCGACGCGGGCGTGCAGCCGCTCGCGCCGCTGCCCCAGCGCGTGCTGCTCCTCTTCGAGGTCCCTGACACGGTGACGGAGGGCGGAGTCGTCGTCGGCGGGCTCCGGCCCCCGTGGTGTCCACGCGCGCACGACCCGGGCGTCGAGCACGGTCGCCGGGGCGTCGCCGGACAGTTCGGCGTGCAGGCTGTGGTCGACGGCGAGGGCGCTGACCGGGCCGAGACGCAGGCGCTGGGTGCCGGCCGCGAGGTCGAGCACGGCGGTCCGCTCGACCTGCGCCCGGTCCTCCAGGCAGGTGACGGCGGTGACGGGCAGGGCGATCGGGTCCGGGATCGTGGTCATCAGGGGTCAGCTCCTGCGGTTTCCGCCGGTCAGGGCCTTGCCGGACGGGATGCGGATGACGTAGCCGCCGTCGAGGGCGGTGGTGGCGCGGGCCGGCAGCTCGACCCGCCACAGGCGGGTGCCGGACGGGTGCCGCCCGGACTCGGGCCCGTCCGCGGGCGCCTGCCAGTCGGCCCTCTCCTCGATCCTGACGTCCGCGTCGGAGGTGACCGGCACGCGCTCGCGCACCTCCACGGTCACGGGAACCGAGAGCCGGTTGGCCAGTTCCACGTGGACGCGGTGGTCGAGCACGGTCACGTTGTTGCGCAGCCCCGAGGTGGACTCGTGCACATTCGTACGACGGGTGACACCGAGGGCCTCGTCGGGACCGAGCCCCACACGGCGCTCGCCGCCCGGAGCGAGCGTGGGCAGGGAGGTGGTCAGCAGGAAGTCCCCCTCGGCCGCGACCTCCAGCGGACCGGCCAACAGCGCCTGGTCGGTGGCGTTGGAGAGGACCAGTGTGGCGTAGACGGTCTGTTCCACCGACGGGACGCACACGTACTCCGTGCGCAGGCCGACGGGCATCTCGCCGACGGTGATCGTGTGCCACGTGCCGTCCGAGGGGACGTCGGCGCGGGCGGCGGCGTCGTAGCGGTGGTCGAAGGAACCGGCCGATTCCCGGGGGCGTACGGCGTTCCCGGGCAGGGGCAGCGCGGCGACGGTCTCGGCCCGGCGGCGGTGATCGGCTGTCGCCGGGTCGGAGGCCGGGGCGGGGAACAGCCGCCCGCGACGGTCCTGCGGGGCGTCGGGGCCCTGCAGGACCAGCGCCGCGTAGTCGAGTTCGGTGCCACTGGGGCGCGGGGGCCCGGACACGGGGGCGGGCGGCGGGGCGGGGGCGGCTGCGGGGGGCGGCGCGGAACGTCCGGGGGCCGCCGGGGCCGCGGGAACGGCCGCGCCGGGCCCGTCACCGGTGCGGGGAGCACCCTGTTTCCGGCGGGCGGCCGGGTGCGGCTGGCCGGGGGCCGGGCCGCCGTACGCCGCGAGCACGGGGCCGGCGGGCGCGCCGGGGGAGGGAGGCGCACCGTAGCCCGCCGCCGCCGGTGGGGGCGGGGGCGGAAGGAGACCGGCGGGACGAGCGGCCCCGGCGGCCATGCCGTCCGGGACGGTCGCGGTGTCGGGGCCGGTCACGGTGTCCGGGACAGCCATGGCGGAGCGACCGGCGCCGGGACGTGGTCCCGCCGCGTCATAGCCGCGGAAGAGGTCGGCCAGCCCGCGAGGCGGCTCACGCCACCCCGACGACGCGGGCGCGGGCTCGCCCCGCCCGACGCGGATCGAACGGAGCCGGGGGACCTCGGTGCGGCGTCGCAGATCGGCCGTGGCCAGCGAGACGCGGACGTCCTTCCAGTCCTCGCCGGTGCGCTGCGCGATCGCCGCCCGCAGCAGCAGCCGCCCGTCGCTTCCGCCCCGGCGGTGGGTGAGGCGGTAGGCCGGCACCCACACGGCGCCGGGAACGCCGTACTCCACCTCCAGTTCGACGGGTGTGCCACCGCTCCCCGTGACGGTCACGGCCGCGCACAGCGTGGTTTCGACCCGCGCGGAGGGCGCGTCGGTGGAGGCGCGGGCGAGCCGGTCCGCGGCGACGTCCAGGTCGTGCTCGATCCGCCGGAGTTCCTCCTCCACCTCGCGCAGGCGCGTGTGCAGTGCGGTCAGCCGGTCGTCGACGAACTCGGCGAGGGCCAGCCACGCGTCGACGGGGGTGCGGCGGTGCGGAGCCTCGTCGTCGCGGGGAGGCGGCGCCGGGCGCAGCGCGGCCACCTCGTCGATCAGCCCCTGC
Organism: Streptomyces sp. BK79; assembly: GCF_044142145.1. Classification (NCBI taxonomy): domain Bacteria; kingdom Bacillati; phylum Actinomycetota; class Actinomycetes; order Kitasatosporales; family Streptomycetaceae; genus Streptomyces; species Streptomyces sp. BK79. The sequence continues at coordinate 209,525 of NZ_JBHVOC010000001.1, read as the reverse complement.
TGCCGGTCCCGGCGGGCCCGGACGGCCTCCCGGGCATCGCTGAGCCGTTCCACCTCACGCCGGAGTGCGCCGAGCGGGCGGCTGCCCGGCGGTACGGCCTCGGCCTCCACCCTGGCCTCGGTGACCCGTACCCCGGTGGCGCCGAGGGCCCGCACCCGCAGGGAACCCGGGTCCATCGAACGCGGCAGACCGGTCACCCGCACCCGCCCGTCCACGGGCACGTCGCCACGGGCGAGCCGACGGCAGAGGGCGCCCTGCGCGTACACCACCACCGAGTCGAGTGCCGACGCCCACCTCGGAACCGTCTCCGCCTTCATGCGCTCCCCCACGAGCCGTGTCAGTGCCGAGGGAACTCTATGCGGACACCGCCCGTGCGTGCCCCGGCCTGTGCGGGTCCGCGCACCGTGCGGGGCCCTCGGCCGAGCCGCCGGGCCGGCCCGGTGCATAGAATCCGGTTCCATGCCGAAGCCTGACGAGCTCATCATCGACATCGCTGCCCTCGTGGAGTCCGGGCACAGCAGTCAGATGTCCCTAACCGTGGTCACGGGTGGCGCGGTCATCACCGGCCGCCTGGCTCCCGAAGCCGTGTGGCGGCAGCGGGTGTCGGAGGTCCTGACGGATTCCGCCCAGCTGAGCGCGTTCTCCGCCGTCTTCGACACCCCCGTGAAGAAGGACGGACCGCCCACGCACCTGCACTTCCACGTCGCCCGGATCCTCCAGGGCACGGTGGGGATCCCGGAGACGGGTGGGATGTACCGCGTGGCGATCGAGGACGTCAGCGCCTGGACCGTGGGCGACTTCAGCTACTCCGACCACTGAACCGAAGGGGCCCCGCCGGCCGCGCCGGGGACGGCACGGCACGCAGCCACCCGGACACACGGCCCGCGCCACGGCGCGGTGCCGTGCGCGCGGACTACCCGGCGGGGTCCTCCTCCGTCTGCCGGACGGCGTGCTTCACCGCCCTCTCGACGGCCTCCGTCGACTGGCCGCTGACCGTGGCGTGGTCGGCGATCGCCGCCTGCGCCGCCTGGGCGGCCTCCTGCCAGGCGCGGTGCTGCGCCTCGAACTCCTCGCCGTCGAGTCCGGCGAGCCGGGCCCGCTGCTCTTCCGCCGCCCGCTCAAGGAGGATCAGGTCCTCGGGAATGTCCACGCCGCCGATCCTAGGCCCGGGGCCCACGGCGCCCCAGTGCGCGACCCGCGGACAGCCCACCGGGCCTCGGTGATCGGCACCCGGTCCGTGTCCGACCGCCCGGCGCGGGTGGGGATCCGCTCCCAGGGGGAACGGGGCGGAGGGACGGAAGACACCGGCGACGTGCGGAGGACCCATGGACGAGTACCCCCGGCTGCTGCAGACCGTGCTGGACACCACCGATCCACGGCAACTGGCCGAGTTCTACCGGAAGCTGCTCGGTCTCACGTACCGGCCGGGGGACGAGCCGCCGGCGGACGGCGCGTCCGAGGCGCCCGACTGGCTCGTGCTGCGCACGCCCGACGGAGTGAACCGCCTCGCCTTCCAGCTCGTGGAGCGCCTCCCCCGCACGACCTGGCCGGCCCACGACGTACCGATGCAGGCGCACCTCGACCTCACCGTGCCCAGCGTCGAGGTGCTGACCCGGCAGCGTCTTCGGGCGGAGTCGCTGGGCGCGGAACTCCTGCTCGACCGCTTCGACGACCCGGAGGAGCCGTTGTACGTCTTCGCGGACCCCTCGGGTCATCCGTTCTGCGTCTTCGTCTCACCCTCGTCGTGAGCGCGGCGGGGGAGCGGCGGCGACATGGTGTTCCCGGTCAGTTCCCGGCCGCGACCCCCCGGGGCACGGGCGCGAGCGCTCGGGACGCTGCCGGGAAGTTGTCCTCCACCTCGGCCTTCTCGGCCGCGTCCGGGTAGGGATTGGTGCACGAGACTCCCGCGCTGGAGCCCGACATCAGGCTGGAGCAGGGGCCGGGCTTGCGGTCCGGCAGGCCCAGGATGTGACCGAGCTCGTGGGAGGAGATGCGCACCGTGCTGTAGCCCTGGTTCACGGCCTGGCGTCCGATGTAGACGGTGCCGTTGCCCAGGGAGGTGGGCAGGGCGCGCGGCCAGCCGTTGTCGGCGAGGATCCGAATGTTGGCGCGCTGTCCGGAGGCGGCGGGGCGCAGTTCCACGCCGTCGACGCTCTCGTTCCAGATGGCCGCGCCCCGGGCGACCGCGGAGGCGAACTCGGCGGAGCCGCTCGCGTCGTAGGTGAGCACCCGGGCGGCGGGCAGGGGGAGCGTGGCGCCGGTGGACGGTTCGGCGGCCACGGCGTGGCCGCCGAGCAGGGGGAGGGCCAACAGCAGGGCCGCGGCCAGGCCGCCGGTCGAGGTTCGCACGTTCATGGTCGACCTCCTTGTGGGGGAAGGGCAGTCGTGTGCGGGCAGTCGTGTGCATGACACCACTGCGTCCCTGCCCATCGCGCACGGCCGCCAATCCGCTGTTCCGGCTCACCTCTGCGAGGGCCCGGCCGCCGGGCGGGGTCCACCGGTCCCGCGCGTGAGATCATCGCGACGGGCACGAGGGAGAGGGGGCCATGGAAGCGTCCGGGAAGCACACGCGTGCGGAGCGACTGACCGAAGGACTGACGGCCGCCGTGGCGACGCTGCTCGCGTCCGTTCTCCTGGCCGCGGTAGCCGTCGTGTTCGGCGGCACCGCCTGGCGCCTGGTCACCGACCCGGGCACCACCACGCTCGGCAGCCTCCTGGCGATGCTCGTCCTCCTCGCCGTCGTGGCCTTGCCGCCGCTCGCGGCCCGCCTGGTGTTCCTCTCCCGCCGGCGCAAGGGCACACAGCGGCTGACGGCGGCGGTCCCGGCGGCGCTGACGCTGCTCGGCGCGTCCGTCGTACCGTTCGCGGTGCTGTGTCTCATCGTCGTGTACGCGGACTGACCTCGACGGCGGTGGTTCCGAGTCACCCGGCGGCACCTGATGGACGGCTGCCGGGTCCCGGTTCTCGGAGCTGCGGGGTCCGTTAGCGGCGCGTCCCGGGCGGGGCCGGGAGCGTCCTCCCGAGGCGGGCGAGCGGGGACAGCGCCAGCACCAGCGGTGACAGCAGCATGCCCGCGGACATCGCCAGGAGACTGGCGCGCGCCCCCCACTCCTCGGCGAGGAACCCGCCGAGCAGGGAGCCGAGCGGGGACAGCCCCATGCCGGCGAACGTGATCGTCGCCGCCGCGCGGGCCTGCATGCCGTCCGGGGTGACCGTCTGCCGGACCGCCATGACCGTCACGTTCACCAGTTGGCCTCCGGTCCCGAACACGAAGTTGACGGCGAGCAGCACCGGGACGGTCACCGCGGGCGAGCCGTGCAGTGCGGGTACGCACAGGAAGACGCCGTCGCCGACCGCCGCCGCGGCCACCAGTACGGGGCCGTACCCGAACCGCCGCGGCAGGCGGGCGGCCAGCACCGACCCCAGGAGCGCGCCCGGTCCCGTCGCCGCGAGCGCCAGCCCGACGGCGGCGCCGGACAGGTGCAGTTCGCGCGGCAGGAAGAGCAGGTAGACGGTCATCACGGCCGCGAAGCAGAACTGGAAGGCGGCCGAGGCCACGCACACGGTCCGCAGCGCGGAGTCGCCGGCGACGAAGCGGAAGCCCGCCTGGATCCGCCGCCAGACACTGCCGTGACATTCCGGGTGCTTCCGGTGCTCCGGGTGCTCCGGGTGCGCCTGGCGCTCAGGGGACTCGGGGGCCGGGGCGGCCCGGCGCATCCGTCGGATCGACAGGAACGACAGCGCGAAGAACAGCGCGCCGGAGGCGACGGCGATCGGCGCCGACAGCAGGGACACCAGCGCACCGCCGAGCGCGGGTCCGCCGATCTGAGCCGCGGACCGGCTGCCCTCGAGCGCGCTGTTGCCCCGTACCAGCTGATCACGGCGCACCAGACGCACCAGGGACGCCTGGTAGGCCACGTCGAAGAACACGGAGAGGGCCCCGACGGTGAAGGCGATCACGAAGAGCGCGGGCAGGCCGAGCCAGCCGGAGAAGCCGGCCACGGCGGCCGCACCCAGAGCGAGGGACCGGCCGAAGTCGGTCAGCACCATGACGGTGCGCGTACGCCATCCGTCCACCCACGCGCCGGCGAAGAGCGCGAGCAGCAGAAGCGGCGCCTGGCCCGCGGCGCGCAGGACGCCCAGTTCGGCGGGGCCGGCGTGGAGCGTCACAACGGCCAGGAGCGGAAGGACGACCAGGCCCGCGTGCTCCCCGAGCTGGGAGGCGGTCTGCCCCACCCAGAGCCTGCGGAAGTCGCTGTTCCGCCACAGGCTCGACGGAACGGGCCGACCGGAATCGGATACGGCGGAAGAAGCGGACGGCACGGGGACCCCTCGGGTTGCCGACAACGAGGCCCGCCACCGGACGCACGCAAGGGCGCGCCGACGGTTCGGGCAGGAGAAGGCTCGCTGTGCCGCGACGTCAGGGGCAGCACGCGATGACAGGCCGATCGGCCTACTACGTCAACGCGCGCTCGGCAGACCGACCATGCGTTCAACTCCTCGTGGGTCAACTCGCGGAATGCGGACATTAGCGCCCGCCCGCCCCGAGCGGAAGACGGCCCTGTCATCGGCCGATGTGCGGCGGGCCGGGTCGCTCGTCGTGGCCGAGCGACCCGGCTGCGCGGCGGAATTATGGCCTCCATCACGGCGGACGCGATCTTGGTCTGGTGAGATCACCGAGTGCTCGGTTTCCTCCTCCGCATCCTGCCGTTCTGGGTGCGTGAGCCCCTGTTGATCGTGGTCGGGTCCGTTCTCGGCGTACGCATCCTGTATCTCGCCCTCCACGACGACGAGTGGATCGCCGCCGCCATCGGAGCGGTGTTCCTCGTGTTCACCGCGGTACGCGTCCGGTCGGTGGTCCGCGCCCTGCGGGCCCGCCGGGACCCGGGCGGGTCCGCCTCCGCGGACGGAGCGGCGGCGCAGGCCCTGCCCCCGCAGCGTCCCGCTCCTGCCTCCTCGCGGAAGGAACCCAACGCGTGGGGCCAGGCGTTCGCGGCCGTGGCCGTGTTCGCGGCCATCGCCGGCGCGGTGTGGGTGGCCCCGAGGGTGCTGCCCTCCGACGACCACACGCCACGGCCCGCCTCGTGTCCGGGCGCGGAGGAGGAGGAAATGCCGAAGGCCTACGCGAAGACGTCCGGGGCCGTGACCGGTCCCGAGCTGTGCCGGGCACTGTACCGGCCCGATCTGGCACAGCTCCTCGGAACGCCCGGGGAGCGGGCGATCTCGGCGTCCGGCAGCAGCGGCACCGCGCCCCTGACGGACGGGAAGGTGGCCCAGCCGGAGGCCGAGGTCACCTTCGCCACCTACACCGTCAACGTCTCGGCCACGTACAACGAACTGTCGATCGGCCAGTACGTGAAGCTGCTGAGGACGGGCGGCCAGGGTGAGTTCGAGCCCTTCACGGTGCTCGGCCGGCCCGCATTCCTCTCCTCGGACCACACCATGAAGCTGACCATCGGTCCGAGCGGCGGCGGATCCGGCGGACCGGTCGAACAGGGCCCCCTCGCCAGGACGCTGTCCGTGGCCCTCGGGCGGGACGACCGGGGCGGTTACTACGACATCACCGTCTGGAGCGAGTCCGGCGCCCTCCCCGACGACAGCGCCCTGGTCGGCATCGCCGAAGAGGTTCTGGCGGACATTCCCGAACGGTCCGTCTGACGACGCCGCCCGTACGCCGCGCCAGTACGGGGGCAACACGACCGCGAGCCGCCGGACCGCGGTCGCGGCCCCGCGCACCGGGACGTGAACCCGCTCCGCGCACCGGGACGTGAACCCGCTCCGTTCCGCGCGCGGAAAACGCGTCGACAGCGGCCTTCGTACCCGGCACAGTGGGCGCCTGTGACGAGCAGCGAACTGTGGACACGTGCGACCGCCGAACGCTACGACGCCGAGGATGCCGAGATGTTCTCGCCCGGCGTCCTGGAACCCGCCCTCGCCTTCCTCGCCGGCCTCGCCGCGGACGGCCGGGCCCTGGAGTTCGCCATCGGCACGGGACGCGTGGGCGTCCCGCTTCGGCAGCGGGGCGTGCCGGTGGCGGGCATCGAACTGTCCGAGCACATGCTGGCGGTCCTGCGGCGCAAGATCGACGAGGAGACCCTCCCGGTCACCCTCGGGGACATGGCCACCACCGTCGTCCCCGGCGAGTTCACCCTCGTGTACCTCGTCTACAACACCATCTCCAACCTGCTGACACAGGACGAGCAGGTCGAGTGCTTCCGCAACGCCGCACGTCATCTGGTGCCCGGGGGCAGATTCGTGATCGAGCTGGGCGTGCCGCCGCTGAGGTTCCTGCCGCCGGGACAGGTCGCGGTGCCGTTCGACGTCTCGGACGGGCACCTTGGCTTCGACACCTTCGACCTGGTCGAACAGATCCTCGTCTCGCACCACTTCACCCGCGACGGCGGCGACGGCGACTACCGCCGCGACCGGTCCCGGCACCGGTACGCCTGGCCGGCGGAACTCGACCTGATGGCACGGATCGCCGGACTGGAACTGGAGCGCCGCGTCGCGGACTGGGACGGGTCGCCGTTCACCCAGGACTCCGCGAAGCACATCTCCGTGTGGCGCAAGCCGGCCTGAGGCCGCCCGGCGGGACGGTCGTACGCGAGGACGCACCGGACCGGCCCGCCCGGCACCGGACCGGCCCGCCCAACACCGCCCCGGCTCGCGCAACACCGCCCCGGCCCGCCAACACCGGACCGGCCCGCCCGGCACCTCCCGGTGCACGGCTCGTCTGCGATGATGACCGCCATGGCCTCCGCATCCTCGTCCCGCGCCGCCGGCACCCCGCCCACCAGCGGTGACGTGGCACGGGTCGCGGGGGTCTCCCGGGCCACCGTCTCGTACGTCCTCAACAACACCGAGGGCGGACGGGTCAGCGAGGCCACCCGGGAGAGGGTGCGCGAAGCGGCCCGGCAGCTCGGTTACGTACCGCACGCCGTGGCGCGGGCCCTGCGGGCCGGCCGCAGCGGCATCGTCCTGCTCACCGCGCCCGCGGTCACCGTCGGCCCGCTGTTCGCGCAGGCCTACGCCCAACTCCAGCAGGCGCTCGCCGAACTGGGCCACACCGCCGTGCTCTACGGGCCCACCGGGGCGCGGGGGGCCGAGGCCGGCCGGCGCTGGGCGGAACTGCGGCCCGACGCCGTGCTGTCGCTGATGGACGACAGCATGGACGAGGACGCCGTCGCCGTGCTGCACAAGGCCGGCGTCGAGGTGGTGCTCAGCGCCGGCCCGGTGCCCGTCCCCGGCGCGCACGCGCTGGTGACCGACGAGGAACAGGTCGGGTTCCGCGCGGCGGAGCACCTCCTCGCGGCCGGCCGCCGCACCCTCGGCGTCATCGTCCCCGCCGACACCTCCCTGCGCGCGTTCGCCGAGGCCCGGCTGGCGGGCGCCGAGAAGGCCGCGCGGGCGGGGGACGCCACCGTCGTACGGCAGGACCTCGCGCTCGACGAGGACGCGGCGACGAGGTGGGCGGGGGAGTGCGCCGAGGCCGGGATCGACGGGCTGTTCGCGTACAACGACGAGTTCGCCGCGCTCACCGTGCGCGCCTTGCAGGACAGCGGGCGGCGTGTACCGGCCGACGTCGCCGTCGTCGGCGCCGACGACCTGCTGATCGGCCGGCTGCTCCGGCCCCGGCTCACGACCGTGCGGTTGGACTACCTGCCGCCCCGGGAGATCGCCGGGCTGCTCGACCGCCTGATCGGTGCCCCCGGCACGCCGCCCCAGACGCACGAGATGCTCCGTACGGCGCTCGTCCCGCGCGAATCGGCCTGAGCGCCGCTCCGTTCCGCGCGCCGGGCCTTCGACTTCTCAACGGGCCTTCGACTTCTCAACACTCGGCGGCATCTGGCTCCTCCGCACGACCCTCTCGGCGTCAAGTAACGAAATCATCGCGGGGTGCACGACATCTAGCCATGCTTACACGTGTCACCTACGCTCCTGCCGAACGCGAGCCCCACCCGCGTCCCGCTTCTCCGGCACCGCCTTCCTAGGGGCCCCACATGACTCATTCACTTCCTGAAAACCCGTCGGCGACCGCCGCGGCCGGTGACGACGCCGTCAAAACCGGTGACTACGCCGCCGAGGCCGGTGATCAGGCCGCCGAGGCCGGCGCGCCCGACGGTCACCCCGGACTCGGGCGGCTCCACCTCACCCTGCCCTTGGCCAACGTCGCGCTGTACCTGCTGTGGATGGGGGTGGGCGGTTTCCTGCTCCCCCTCCAGGTCGCGCACATCACCGGCACGAACGACACCACCGCCCTGTCCACCGCCAGCACCGCCGGCGCCGTACTCGCGACCATCGGCAACCCGGTGTTCGGCCAGCTCTCCGACCGCACCCGCTCCCGGTTCGGGCGCCGCGCCCCGTGGATCGTGTTCTGCGCGCTGCTCGGCGCACTCGCGCTGGTCATGCAGGCCCACGCGGCGAGCATCGCCATGCTCGGGCTGAGCTGGGGCGTGGTGCAGTTCATCATGAACGGCTACCAGGCCGCCCTGACCGCCGCGATGCCCGACCGCGTACCGGTCGGCAGGTACGGCACCTTCTCGGCGCTGGTCGGGCTCGGCGTGCCGCTCGGGACGATCACCGCCGCGCTGGTCATCGGCGGGGTGCCCGGCGAGAAGTTCGGTCTGGACGGGGTCATCGGCGGCTTCGGCGGCCGGTTCGCCGGTGAGAGGGGCTACTACCTGATCGCGGCGATCGTCGTCGTGGCGGCCCTGGTGTTCGTGGTCGTCTCACCCGACCGGGACGCGCGCGCCCTGCCGAGGGAACGTTTCTCCCTCAAGGGCTTCCTCGGCAACTTCTGGGTCAGTCCCAAGGGGCACCCCGATTTCGGCTGGGCGTTCCTGTCGCGGCTCGGGGTGATGCTCGGCTACATGATCGTGCTCACGTACAACATGTATCTGCTCGCCGAGCACATCGGGATCCCGCCGCAGGACCTGCTGCCGACCCAGGGCTTCCTGATGGTCGTCAACGCGCTGTGCACGGTCGTCGCCGCCCTGCTGGTCGGTCCGATCGCGGACCGGGTCGGGAGGGTCAAGCCCTTCGTGCTCACCTCCGGGATCGCGGCGGCACTCGCGTTGGGACTGCCGATGGCGTGGCCGACCGAGGCGGGCATGCTCGCTTACAACATCGTCGGCGGCCTGGCGTTCGGTGTGTACATGGCCGTGGACATGGCGCTGATCACCAAGGTGCTGCCGCGTACGGCGGACGCGGGCAAGGACATGGGCGTCATCAACATCGCCAATGCCGGCCCCCAGATCCTGGCTCCCACCGTCGCCGGATGGATCGTCGCCGCGGGCGGCTACGGGGCGCTGTTCCCCGTCGCGGCGGCCATCTCCCTCATCGGTGCGCTGGGCGTACTGCCGGTGCGGAAGGTGCGCTGAGCGGTCCGCCGCCGCCCGCACGCCCGGCCCGCCCCGCACGCCTCCCCGCGCCCCCCCCCGCACGCCCGGCCCGCCGCTGTCCGCGCCGCACGCCCCCCCGCACCCCGCGCAAGCCCGGCCCGCCCAGTCCGCGCCGCCCCGAACCGCACCACCCAACCACCCCCCCCCGTCCGCAGGAGGACCACATGAACCGCCTCAGAACTCTGACCGCGCTCGCCGCCACCGGCACCGTGCTGCTCACCTGCGCCCAGGCACAGGCCGTCCAGGACCCGCCCGGGCGCGAGGCCGACCGTGACCGGCGCCCTCTGGCGGGGCTGCGCGTCCTGCTCAGCAATGACGACTCCATGCAGATGGCCCGCCCCGACGCCTCCGACGGCAAGGGTCTCTACGAGGCTCGCCGTGCCCTGTGCGCGGCCGGTGCGGACGTGGTCGTCATGGCGCCCTGGGCCAATCAGAGCGGCGCCGGCACCAGTGCCACCGGCAGCGGCCGGCTGACCGTCCAGCGCCGGACGACACTGCCGACCGGCTACCAGAACGACTGCTCGGGAGCGCCGGGCGGCGGCGCGGTGTACGGAGTCTGCAAGGGCAGCACACCCTGCGGGCCGGCCACGCCGAGCGCGACGCCCGCCGACACCGTGCGCCTGGGCATCGGCGGCGGGCTGGCGGCCGAGGCCGGATGGACGGACGGCCCCGACCTGGTGGTCACCGGCAGCAACTACGGCCCGAACGTCGCCTCGGTCGTCAACGAGTCGGGCACGGTCGGCGCCGCGCTCGCCGCGATCGACGAGGGCGTGCCCGCGATCGCCCTGAACAGCTCGTACGACCCCGCCGTCACGGACTCCCTCCATGTCGCCGACCACACGTACCGCGACACGGCCGGTTTCGGGGCGAAGTTCATCGGTGAGCTGAGCGAACGCGGCCTGCTCACCACGGAGTTCGTCGTCAACGTCAACTACCCCCACCACGAGGAGGGACAGCGTCCCAAGAGCACCGAGTGGACTTCGGTGGGCACGCGCAAGCTCGTGAGGTTCCGTTACGCGGCGCAGGGGGACACCTTCACCATCGGCGGTGAACTCTGCGCGCAGGGCACGCCCCCGTGTCGTCCCGAGACCAAGCGCCGGCCGGACTTCGACCTGCTCCAGCGGGGCCACGTGACGGTCACCCCGGTCGGCCCGGACCGTACGTACGCCGGCCGGGACAGCGGGCGGCTCGAGCGGTTCGTCCGCGGGGGACGCTGAGGCGGACCGTCGGCGGGCGGCGCACCCTCGGGCGCCGCCGCCCATCCATGGCAAGGGCCCCGTCGCCCGGTACCGGGGGAGGCGACGGGGCCCTGTCCTCGTTGCGGAGGCGTCAGATCCAGCCGTCCAGGGAGTCGAGGAAGGCCTGCGGGTCGTCACGGTGGACGCAGTGCCCCGTCCGCGGCACCACGCACACCTGGAAGCCGCGCTTCTCGAGCAGCGCCGCGGCCCGGTCGTCGACGCACAGGCTCGGATCGGCCAGTTGTACCAGGGACGGCACGACGGCGGACGGGGGCAGGTAGTCCTGCTCGAACCGGCGCGTCGCCTCCAGGAAGGCGGGGTCGAAGAGGGAGAAGCCCGCGAGTTCGGCGGCCACGTCCTCGTCCGACCAGCGCGGGTTCATCGTCCGCACGCTCTCGGCCGTCGCGGACGCGACCATCTGCCGCATGCCCGTCGTCGCCCCGGCCGGTACGTTGCTCAGCTGGAACCCCGGGTCGGAGTAGACGGCGCGGGCGGGCCGCAGGCGGGCGACGGCGAGGGCGAGGGACAGCCCGCCCATCGAGTGGCCGATCGCCACGTCGGCACCCGTCGGCAGTGACTCCACCAGGTCGTCGGCGAGCAGCTCGGGGCGGTACGCGCCGCGCGGGCTGCGGCCGTGTCCGCGCAGGTCGGGGGCGAGGACGCGGTAGCCGAGGCCGACGAGGTGGTCCTCGACCGCGTGCCAGGTGCGGTGGTCGGACATGGCGCCGTGTATGAGTATGGCCAGCTTGTCGCCGGAGCCGCGCTCGTGGACGTGGAGTTTCATCGGGACGGAACCCTTCAGGTGGTGATCGGGAGGAGAAGGCTTGCGTGGTTACACGTGTAAGCATTGTCGTCGTGCCGCGAAGTTGCAAGGGGTGGTCAGGAGTTGCGGACGAACGACGAGACCGACCGTCCACCGGGGGACGATCGGTCATGGCGCCGTGGGCCGGGGCCACCGCCGAGCGGGGGCCGCTGTGTCGGCATGTTGGCATGTCGGCACGGCGGAGGCGCGCGGCGCGGGTGCCGGCCGTTCAGCTCCCCTCGGCCTCGAAGGCGCGCAGCAGGTCGGCGGCGACGCTCACCGCAATGGTCGCGGGTTCCTTCCCGGTGATACCGGCCAGCCCGATCGGGGTCCTGATCCGCGCGATGGCCGCTTCGTCGTGTCCGCCCTCGGCGGCGAGGAGCTTGCGGAACCGTACCCACTTGGCCGCCGACCCGATGAGGCCGATCGAGCCGAGATGGGGCGTACGCAAGGCGGCGTCGCACAGGGCGGCGTCCTCGGCGTGGTCGTGGGTCATGATCAGCACGTGGGTGCCGCGCGGCAGTTCCGCCAGCACCTCCTCGGGCAGCAGCGGCGTGAGATGCACCCGCACCCGCGCGACCGCGTCCGCCAGTACACCGAGCCGCTCCTCGGCGAGGACGTCGGACCGGCTGTCGATCAGATGGAGGTCGAGATCCTGGCGCGCCAGAACGCGCGCCAGCTCCAGCCCCACGTGGCCCACGCCGAAGACCGCCACGGCCCGCACCACCGGAAGGGGTTCGAACAGCACCGAGACCGTGCCGCCGCAGCACTGCACACCGTGCTGGTTGGTCACCTTGTCGTTGAGGGCGAAGTCCATCAGCTCCGGCTCCGCCGTGCCCGCGGCGATCAACTCCCGGGCGCGGTCGATCGACACGGCCTCCACGTTGCCGCCGCCGATCGACCCCCAGGTCTCACCGCGCCCCACGACGAGCTTCGCGCCGGCCTCGCGCGGGGCGTGACCGCGCACGGTCGCGACGGTCACGAGCACGCCCGGTTCCCGGCGTTCCCGAAGCCGTGCGACCGCGGCGATCCACGTCATGTCAGGCACCGCTCAGCGCTGCCACGCCGGTGCGGGCCTCACCGGCCGCGTCACCGCGGACCGACTCGACGGCCCAGTACACCGCTTCCGGTGTCGCGGGCGAGGCCAGTTCCACGCTCACACCGCCCGGACCGAAGGCGGCCGCGGCCTGCCGCAGCGCCTCCCGCACCGAGAAGGCGAGCATCAGCGGAGGCTCCCCCACCGCCTTGGAGCCGTAGACCGCGCCCTCTTCGGTCGCGTTCTCCATGAGCGTGACGTGGAACTCCTCGGGCATCTCCGAGAAACTCGGCAGCTTGTACGTGCTCGCGGCCTGGGTGAGCAGCCGGCCCCGGTGCGGTCCCTCGCCCGCGTCCCAGCGCATGTCCTCCAGGGTCAGCCAGCCCGCGCCCTGCACGAAGCCGCCCTCCACCTGGCCGATGTCGATCATCGGCGAGAGGCTGTCGCCGACGTCGTGCACGATGTCCACGCGCCGGACCCGGTACGCGCCGGTGAACCCGTCGACCTCCACCTCGGTCGCGGCGGCGCCGTACGAGAAGTACTTGAACGGCGAGCCCTGGAAGGCCTTCGCGTCCCAGTGCAGGCCCTCGGTCCGGTAGAACCCGGCGGCGGACAGCTGCACCCGCTGGAGGTACGCGGTGCGCACCAGGTCGTCCCAGGCCAGCTCCTTGTCGCTGCCGAGGCGGCGGGCGACGCCTTCGGTGATCCGTACGTCCGAGGGGTTCCCGTCGAGTTGTGTGGCCGCGACCTGGAGAAGCCGCTCGCGCAGCTGCTCGCAGGCGTTCTTCACCGCGGCGCCGTTCAGATCGGCGCCCGCACTGGCCGCGGTGGCCGAGGTGTTGGGGACCTTGTCGGTGCGGGTCGGGGCGAGGCGCACCTTGTGCAGCGGAATGCCCAGGGTGGTCGCGGCCACCTGGAGCATCTTGGTGTGCAGTCCCTGGCCCATCTCGGTGCCGCCGTGGTTGATCAGGACGGAGCCGTCCTTGTAGATCAGCACGAGGGCGCCGCCCTGGTTGAAGGCGGTGAGGTTGAAGGAGATGCCGAACTTGATGCCGGTGAGCGCCAGGCCGCGCTTGGTGTGCGGGTGCGCGGCGTTGAAGGCGGCGATCTCGCGCTGCCGGTCGGCGAGGTGCGCGTCCTCCTTGACCTGGGCCCAGACCGCGGAGATCCGCTCGGGGTGGGTGACCTTCTGCCCGTACGGCGTGTGGTGACCCTCCCGGTAGAAGTTGCGCTCGCGCAGTTCCATCGGATCGAGGCCGAGCAGGGGTGCGCAGCGGCCCATGATGTCCTCGATCACGAGCATGCCCTGCGGTCCGCCGAAGCCGCGGAAGGCGGTGTTGGAGACCTTGTTGGTCTGTGCGATCCGGCCGGCGACGCGGGCGTTGGGGATCCAGTACGTGTTGTCGATGTGGCAGAGCGCACGGGCCACGACCGGTTCGGACAGGTCGAGGCTCCAGCCGCCGTCCGCGGTCAGTGTGGCGTCCAGGGCCTGGATGCGGCCCTCCGCGTCGAAGCCGATCCGCCAACCGGCGTGGAAGCCGTGCCGCTTGCCGGACATCGTGAGGTCCTGCGTGCGGTTGAGGCGGACGCGCACGGGCCGGCCGGTGAGCCTGGCGCCCAGTGCGGCGACGGCCGCGAAGCCGTGCGGCTGCATCTCCTTGCCGCCGAAGCCGCCGCCCATCCGCAGGCACTGCACGGTCACCTCGTGACTGTGCAGGCCGAGTACGTGCGCGACGATCTCCTGCGTCTCCGAAGGGTGCTGGGTGCTGCTCTGGACGAACACCTGCCCGGCCTCGTCGACATGAGCCAGGGCCGCGTGCGTCTCGAGGTAGAAGTGCTCCTGGTCGGAGAACTGCAACTCGCCGCTGAACACGTGCGCCGAGTCGGCGAAGCCGGTGTCGACGTCGCCGGTCAGCAGCACGGGCCGAGCGCCGTGGAAGCTCCCGGCCGCGATCGCCTCCTGGAGCGTGATCAGGGAGGGCAGCTCCTCCAGGTCCACCTCGACGGCCGCGGCCCCGAGCCTGGCCGCCTCCAGGGTCTCACCGAGCACCCACGCGACCGCGTGGCCGTGGAACATGACCTCGTCGGGGAAGAGCGGTTCGTCGTGCTTCATGCCGGCGTCGTTGACGCCGGGCACGTCCGCGCCGGTCAACACCCGTACCACGCCCGGTACTTCGAGCGCGGGCGCGGTACGGATCGCGGTGATCCGGCCGTGGGCCCTCATGACCTGCACCGGGTAGGCGTGCAGCACGTCCTTGGTGCGCTGCACCAGGTCGTCGGTGTAGAGGGCGGTCCCGGTGACGTGCTGGTACGCGCTCTCGTGCGGCAGCGACACACCGACGACGGGCTTCTCGGGGCGTTCGGACAGCCTGCTCATGGCTCAGGCCCCCTTCATGGTCCGTGCGTACAGCTTCTTCAGGCTCTGGCCGAGCATCGCGCTGCGGTACAGGGAGCTGGCTCGGTGGTCGTCCATCGGCGTGCCCTCACCCCGCAGCACGCGCGCGGCGGCCTCGACGGTTGCCTCCGACCACGGCTCGCCCTCCAGTGCCACCTCGGTGGCGAGGGCCCGGACCGGGGTGGCGGCCACGCCGCCGAGTCCGATGCGCGCCTTGCGGACGACGCCGTCCTCGATGTCGAGCGCGAAGGCGACGGCCACGCTGGAGATGTCGTCGAAGCGCCGCTTGGCGATCTTGTGGAAGGCCGTGACCGGGGAGAGTGGCAACGGGACACGCACCGCGCGGATCAGCTCGCCGGGCCGGCGCACGCTTCGCCGGTAGCCGGTGAAGTACTCCGCCAGCGGGATCTCCCGCTCACCGTCGGCGTCGGCGAGCACCACCGACGCCTCCAGCGCGAGCAGCGCGGGCGGGCTGTCACCGATGGGAGAGCCGGTGCCTAGGTTGCCGCCGAGAGTCGCGCTGTTGCGGATCAGCCGGGAGGCGAACTGGGGGAAGAGGTCCGCCAGCAGGGGAACCCCGCCGTCGAGGCGGCGTTCGATCTCGGTGAGGGTGAGCGCGGCCCCGATCTCGAGGAAGCCGGTTTCGACGCGCAGCTCTCGCAGCTCGGCCAGGCGGTCGACCGCCACCACGCACCGCTCGCGCCTGGCCCGAAGGTTCACCTCGACGCCCCAGTCGGTGGCGCCGGCGATCACCTTCGCGTCGGGCCGCTCGCGCAGCAACCGTAGCGTCTCGGCCAAGGTGCTCCTGCGTACGAACGCGCTGTCGGCCCCGGTGTACTCGGTGGCGACCGGTGCGGGCGGCGCCTGCTCGCGGCGCCGCGCCAGCGGGTCGTCGTCGGTGGGCGTGCCGACGGCGAACGCGGCGTCGCGGATCGGGCGGTAGCCGGTGCAGCGGCACAGGTTCCCGCTCAGCGCGTGCAGGTCAAAACCGTTGGGACCGTGCTCGGTGCCGGTGCCGGTGCCGGTGCCGGTCCCCGCGCCCGCGCCCGCGCCCGTGCCCGTGCCCGCGTCCGCGTCAGGGGCGGCAGTGTCCGCCGGAGACCCGTGCGCGCAGCGGTCGGGCCGGTAGTACTCGGCGGCCATGCTGCACACGAATCCCGGTGTGCAGTAACCGCATTGGGAGCCGCCGCGGACCGCCATCTCCTCCTGCACCGGGTGCAGGGCGGGCGGCGTCCCGGGGCGTCCGGGGGTGGCGAGACCTTCGGAGGTGACGACCTCCTGGCCGTCGAGCGCCGCGACCGGGATCAGACAGGCGTTGACGGCCACCCAGTCGGTGGGCTTGTCCGTCCCGGGACGGGCCACGAGTACCGAACAGGCACCGCATTCGCCTTCCGCGCAGCCCTCCTTGGTGCCGGTGAGGCCGCGCTCGCGCAGGAAGTCCAGCGCCGTGGTGTGGGGCGCGGCCGGTGAGATCGGTGCGTCCGTTCCGTTGACCGTGACCCGCGCCGTCACCATGACAGGCCCTCGTTACGGTGCGTGACGGATCGCTTCATCATGTTCGCCAATTCCAGGCAGCTTTCTGTGTTCGGACGCGCCACGTCGAGGAAGCGGGCGCACAACGGCACGCGGCAGCGACGCGGCGGGGGAGAGGGGGGCGCGGAGCCAGGGACGTGCCTCGACGGGCACGTCGGAACGGCGGGTTCAGCAGCCGTGAGCGATTCGACCGGGAACCCAGACCGTGCAGTGGGCGAGGCGACCGAGGTCGGAGACGGTGTACATCGGTGGGTCGCCCCCCTTCGCGAGTCCTGGGCCGGAGTTCATCGCAAAGTAGTGGCCCGGGCCACTCAGGTCAAGGGGTCGGATCGGGGGGCGGGGCCGGCCGGGACCGGCTTGCGAAGCGGAACACGGTTCCGTATCGTAAGTGGGACAGTGTTCCGTTTCCTTTCGAGGGAGCACCTGACGGAAAGGCACGTCCATGTCCTACTCGAACACCCCGAGCGCGCAGCAGACCGCGGGAGGTGCCCCCGCCCTGGTGGTGTCCGCGAAGCCGGTCGTCCTGGCCGCCCCGGGCCGCGGTGAGGATCTCCAGGTCCGCGTGTCCGCCCCCGCGACCGGCGGTGACGTGCCCGTCATCGTCTTCTCGCACGGCTTCGGCTGGTCGATGAACGGCTACGCGCCTCTGGCCGACCACTGGTCCGCTCAGGGCTTCGCGGTCGTGCAGCCCACCCACCTCGACTCAAGGACGCTCGGCCTGCCCGCCGACGATCCCCGTACGCCGCGGATCTGGCGTACCCGCATAGAGGACCTCACGCGCGTACTGGACGGTCTCGACGTCCTGGAGGCATCGGTTCCGGGACTCCAGGGGCGCCTCGACCACAGCCGGGTCGCCGTGGCCGGCCACTCCTGGGGAGCCCAGACGGCCAGCACGCTGCTGGGCGCCCGCGTCCTCGGCGCGGACGGCGCGCCCGGCGAGGACCTGTCCGACCCCCGGGTCACGGCGGGCGTGCTGCTCGCCCTGACCGGCCTGGGCGACGACCTGACCCCGTTCGCCGCCGAGCACTTCCCCTTCATGAGGCCGTCCTTCGACACCATGACCGCGCCCGCGCTCGTCGTCGCCGGAGACCACGACCGGTCCCACCTGTCCACGCGCGGGCCGGACTGGTTCACCGACGGCTACACCCACAGCCCGGGCAGCAAGAGCCTGCTCACCCTGTTCGGGGCGGAGCACTCGCTCGGCGGCGTCAGCGGGTACGAGGTCGCCGAGACGACGGACGAGAATCCCGCGCGCGTCGCGCTGGTCCAGCGGCTCACCTCGGCCTACCTGCACAGCACGCTCAACGCCGACGAGACCGGCTGGAAGGCGGCGGTCACCGCCCTGGAGGAAGACCCCGACCCGCTGGGAGAGGTGCGGAGCAAGTAGCTCCGGTCACCGGCCGAGCGCCCGCGGTCCGATGACGGACAGCAGCTGGAGCTTCTCGTAGCTCTCGCTGCCGGGCACGGCGGTGTAGACGAGCAGGTGGTGCCCCGGGCCCGGGTCGAGCAGGGTCTGGCAGGTCAGTTCCAGCGCACCCAGCTCGGGATGCTCGAAGTGCTTCACCTCCCTGGGGCGGATGCCGACCTCGTGGTCGTCCCACACCTCCCGGAACTCCTGACTCCGAGCGAGGAGCAGGTCGGCGAGGTGCGCCGCCCGGGAACCGGGACCGCGCAGGGTGACCACCCCGCGCAGACCCGAGGCGAACATACGGGTGAGGAACGGGTGCTCCTCGGCGGCGTACAGCCGCCGCGCGGCGGGGTCGGTGAACCAGCGGTAGCCGAGGCTGCGGGCCGGGCCCGTGTAGGCCGTCAGGTCCCCGGTGAGCGCGACGCCCAGCGGGGTCTGCCGCAGCGTCTCGCCGAGTTCGGTGACGACCTCGGCGGGAGTGTCCTGCAGGCGGTCGAGGATGCGCAGCAGGCCGGGGCTGATGTGCTCGCCGGCCTCCCCCCGCGGGGGAGGGTGGTGGCCGGCGAGCCGGAACACGTGGTCGCGCTCGTCGAGGGAGAGGTGGAGTCCCTGCGCGATGGAGGCGATCATCTGCTCGGACGGCTGGGGACCACGGGCCCGTTCGAGCCGCGCGTAGTAGTCGGTCGACATGTGGCAGAGCGCGGCCACCTCCTCCCGCCGCAGCCCGCTCGTCCTGCGGCGTCGGCCGCGCGGGAGGCCGACGTCCTCCGGCTGCAGCGCCTCCCGGCGGCGCCGGAGGAACTCCGCCAGTCCGCCCCGGTCGATCACCATGCGTGCCTCCCTTGCCCCGCCCCCCTTTCTACCGCCCTTTCTACCGCTCGCGGATCCGCGTATCCACGCCCTGCCGGTCCCCCCTTGGCGAGCGTGTCGCCGCGCGGGCGGGAGGGGGTCGTCAGGTGATCGTTCGAGTGACGTATCAGTGGATCGAGCGGCCCTGGATGCGGGTGCCGTCGTCCACGACGGTGGAAGCGACGACGACACGACTGCCAAGGAGTACGCACATGCCACGAGGGCCCATCGACATCACCGTCCCCGACCTGTCCGGCAGGCGGGCCGTCGTCACCGGAGCGAGCGACGGCATCGGGCTCGGCCTCGCCACCAGGCTCGCCGCGGCCGGGGCCGAAGTGCTCCTGCCCGTCCGCAACCCCGCCAAGGGCGAGGCCGCGATCGCCGCGATCCGCCGGACGACCCCGCACGCGAAGGTGTCGCTCCACGCCCTCGACCTGTCCTCGCTCGCCTCCGTCGCCGCCCTCGGCGAGACCCTGCGGGCCCAGGGCGGCCCGATCCACATCCTCATCAACAACGCCGGCGTCATGACCCCGCCCGACCGGCGGACGACCGCCGACGGGTTCGAGCTGCAGTTCGGCACCAACCACCTCGGCCACTTCGCGCTGACCGCCCACCTGCTGCCCCTGCTGCGCGCCGGCCGCGCCCGGGTGACGTCGCAGATCAGCGTCGCGGCGAACCAGAACGCCATCAACTGGCAGGACCCGAACTGGGAACGCTCCTACGACGGGATGAAGGCGTACAGCCAGTCGAAGATCGCGCTGGGCCTCTTCGGTCTCGAACTGGACCGTCGCAGCCGGGCCGGCGGCTGGGGCGTCACCAGCAACCTCGCCCACCCCGGGGTCGCCCCGACGAACCTGCTCGCCGCGCGTCCCGAGGTCGGCCGCGACCGGGAGACCGTGGGCAGGAAGCTCATCAGCGCCCTGTCCGCCCGCGGCATCCTCCTCGGGACGGTCGAGACCGCGAAGCTGCCCGCCCTGCACGCCGCGACGGCCGCCGGCGCCCGGGGCGCCCTGCTCTTCGGGCTGAGCGGACTCGGACACCTCGGCGGCCCTCCCGGCGAACAGCGGCTGTACTCCCGCCTGCGCGGCACCGAGGACGCGCGGCGCGTCTGGCGCCTGTCCGAGGAGCTGACCGGGGTGTCGTTCCCGGACCACCGAGGTACCTGACGCCTCCGCCGCGCACGCCGGCCGCGCGTGCCGGGCCGGGGGCGGTGGCCCCCGGCCGTGAGCACGCTCGCCGTCAGACGCCCCGGTGGACGATGTGCCCGCCGGTCACGGTGAGGCGGACCGGCGCCTCGGCGACCTCGTCGGCCGGCGCCTCGACGGGATCGAGGCCCAGGGCGGTCAGGTCGGCCCGGAACCCCTCGGCGACGCGGCCGGCCACGGCGGCCTCGCCGGCCGCGAGCGCCGCGTGGGTGGTGCAGCCCTCCAGTGCCTGGAGCCCGGTGAGCCCGGCGCGGGAGGAGGCCGCGCCGCGCGGTGCCCGCGCGGTCGCCAGGACGGTACGTACGTCGTGGTGCGCGATGGGCCAGTCCGAGCCGAGCGCGACGACGGCGCCCGCGTCCCGCAGGTCCCGCAGCCGCCAGGCGCGCGCGGCCCGCGCCTCGCCCAGCCGCACCGACCACTCGTCGGACCGGTCGGCCCGGGTGTAGCCGGTGTGCGGGGGCTGCATCGAGGCGACGACCCCCAGCCGGGCCAGGCGCGAGACGGTGTCGTCGGGCACCGTCTCGAGGTGTTCGACGCGGTGGACGAAGCGTGCGTCCGGTCCCAGGGCCTCCACGGTGTCGAGGACATGGCGCACCGCGGCGTCGCCGATCGCGTGGGTCGCGGTCCGCACGCCGGCGCGGTGCAGGAACCGCACGGCGTCGCCGTACGCCGAGGGGTCGGGCCAGAACGCCTCGGTGCCCTGCCCGTGGCAGTCCGGGTGCTCCAGCCAGGCGGTGCCGCCCTCGACGGTGCCGTCCATGAAGAACTTGACGCCGCCGACCCGCCAGTGGCGCCCGGAGTGCCGCTGCACGGCGACGAGTTCCTCCAGGTCCTCCCGGCGCGCGCCCGGCATGCACCAGGGCGCGAAGCGCAGCCGCAGCGGGAGTACGGTCTCCCGGGCCAGGGAGCCGACGAGGTCGAGGTCGCCCCCGTCCATGACATGGGCGCCGGTGAGACCGGTGGCCGCCATGGCCGACAGCAGCCCGGTCAGCCGGGCCCGCCGGGCCGCGTGGGAGGGCCGGGGCATCACCGCGGCCACCAGGTCCATCGCGGCGTGCTCGACCAGATGCCCGGTCAGCCGCCCCTCGTCGTCGGCGGCCAGGTGCGCGCGCTGCGCGAACGTGCGCGGCCCGGTGACGCCGGCGGCCGCGAGGGCGGGCCCGGTGACCAGGGCCGAGTGCCCGTCGTACAGGCGCAGGAAGGCGGGCGTCCCGGGGAGGACGTCCTCGATCAGCGCCCGGTCGACGGGGCGCCCGCCGAAGACGTTGTGGTCCAGGCCGAAGCCGATGACCCAGCCGTCGACGCGCTCGGCGGCGGCGAGCGCGGCCCGCAGCCCGCCGAGGTCCACGACCGCGGACAGATCGAGGCCGGTCGTCATCTCCAGACCCCAGACGGGGTGGCTGTGACCGTCCACCAGCCCCGGAACGAGACAGGCACCGGCCAGGTGCACGGTCTCGGTGCCGGCTCCGCGCCAGGGGTGTACGTCGTCCTCGTCGCCCACGGCGGCGATCAGCCCGTCGCGGACCGCCACGGAGGTGGCGTACGGGCGGTCCGGGTCGAGGGTGCGGACACGGGCCCCGGTGATGACGAGGTCGGCGGTGGGCATGGGCTCTCCTGGAGGTGGGGTGCGGTGGGGCGCGGTGGTGGTGGCGGTGGCGGTGGTGGTCCGGCCCGCCGGCCGCTCGGGGCGGTGCGGGCCGCGGGTCAGCCGAGGGGCCGGGACGCCCGTGCGCCGGTCACGCCGGTCCGCTCGGTCGCCCGCGCGGCCTCGGCGGCGGGGTCGTCCGCGTGGTCGTCCCCTGTGTCGTCCGCGGGTTCCGCGGCGAAGCGGGCGTAGACCTCCGGCCTGCCGCGGCGCAGCCACCGGGCCAGTCCCAGACCGGTCACGAAGACGGCGGGGACCGTCGCGGCGAGGACGGTGTTCACGGTCGCGGAGGCGCCGGTGAACAGGTCGAGGTGGGTGATCACCAGAACGATGGCGGTCGCCAGGAGGAGGGCCGCGGCGACGGGTGCCACCACCGTCCGCAGCACGCCCTCGCGGTGGCTGACGCGCCGGAAGTAGAAGAAGACGGCGAGCGCGGCCAGCAGTTGCAGCGCCAGCAGGCCGAGCATGCCCGGCGTGTTGACCCACAGCAGCAGTTGCGCGTACGGGTCGGCTCCCGCGGCGGCGAAGCCGAGGACGACGACGGCACCGAGGACGGTCTGCCACAGGCCCACGACGTAGGGCGAGTTGTGGCGCGGGTGGACGCGGGCCAGCGCCTTGGGCAGGACGCCCTCCTCGGCCAGGGCGAGGCCGTAGCGGTTGATGGCGTTGTGGAACGCGAGCAGGGAGGCCAGGACGCTGGTGACGATGAGGACGTGCATCGCGTCGGCCGCCCACCCGCCCACGTACGTCGTGATGGCGGAGAAGAACAGCCCCGTCGGGTCGGTTCCGGCGGCCTCCACGACCTCCGCGTCGCCGAACGCCTGGATCGTCGTCCAGACGATGAACGCGTAGAACAGGCCGAGGAAGCCGACGGCGAGGTAGGTGGCGCGCGGCACCGTGCGGGCCGGGTCGCGGGCTTCGCGCCGGTAGATGACGGTCGACTCGAAGCCGGTGAACGCGGCGAAGGCGAAGGCCAGGACCGCCGCCGTGCCCGGCACCAGCACGTTGTCCGGGGCGAAGGAGTCGAGGGAGAGGCCTTGGGCGCCGCCTTCGAGGAGCACCCCGGCGGCGAGCAGGACGAGGATGCCGGTCTCGGCGGCGAGCAGGACGCCGAGGAGCTTGGCGCCGAAGTCGATGGAGCGGTAGCCGCCGTAGGCGATCAGCACGAGGCCGGCCAGGGAGACGGGCAGCCAGGGGATGTCGGTGCCGAACAGCGCGTGGGCGGTGTCCTGGCCGGCGGAGCCCAGGAGGCCGTAGACGCCGATCTCCATGCCGTTGTACCCGATGAGGGCGAGCATCGCGGCACCGACGCCGGCGCCCCGGCCCAGGCCGCGGGTGATGTACGCGTAGAAGGCGCCGCCGCCGCGGACATGGCGGCTCATGGTGGTGAACCCGACGGCGAAGACGGCGAGGGTGATTCCGGCGAGGAGGTAACCCACCGGGGCGCCGATCCCGCCGAGCAGGATCGCCAGCGGCGCGACTCCCGCCATGACGGTCAGCGGGGCGGCGGCGGAGACGACGAAGAAGGCGATGTCGGCGGTGCCGAGCGACCCGGAGCGCAGGACTCCGGAGGAGGGCGCGGGGCTGTCGGCGGGAACGGGGCCGGGGCCGGGACCGGGGGCGAGGCCGGGGCTGTTGGCGGGGCCGGGGCTGGAGTTGTGGGCGGGCATGGCGGAAGCCCTTCTGTCTGCGGGCCGGGACGGGGGTTCGGGCGTGCGGGATGTCCGGCGCCCATAAACCTAAAGGCTTTCGGTTTCCGCAATGTAACCTCTCCTTCAGACAGCTGGGAAGACCCTTGAGGGGGAACGGGACACCATGGGACGGCCGCGCACGCCCCTGCTCGACCGGGAGCGCATCACCACCACGGCGCTCGAACTCGTGGACGCGCGGGGCGAGTTCAGCGTGCCGCAGATCGCGCGCCGACTGGGGGTGCAGACGGGGTCGGTGTATCACCATGTGGACGGCCGGGACGGAATCGTCGAGCTGCTGCGCGAGCGGGTCGCGGAGGCCATGGACATCACCACCCTGGACGTCCGGCCCTGGGACGAGGCGCTCGCCGCCTGGGCCCGCTCCTACCGGGCCGCCTTCGCCGCGCACCCGAGGGCCATCCCGCTGCTGATGACGTCCCCCGTGCGGGCTCCGCGTGTGCTGGAGCAGTACGAGCGAGCCGTCACGCTGCTCCTGGACACCGGGTTCCCGGTGGCCGACGTGATGCCGGTCATCATCGCGCTGGAGGACATCGTCCTCGGCTCGGCCCTGGACCTCGCCGCGCCCGAGACGATGTGGGACGTGGCCGACGGCGCCGCGACGCCAAGACTGGCCGAGGCGCTGGACGCGGTCGGCGAGAACCGGTCGGACCGCGCGTTCGAACTCGCCCTGGAGGCGTTCCTCGCGCACACGCGCCGCATGCTGGACGGGGACGGGGACGGGGCACCGTGGCCTCGGCGCGGGCCTCGATAGACGACGTGCTCCACCCCTCGGAGCGGCAGTTCGCGCTGCGGCTGCCCTCGGGCGGCCGCAGCCCCCTTCCCGACTTCCTCATCGGCGGCGTCCCCGACGCCCACGACCGCGCCCTGTGGCGGGACGTCCGGTTCGACCCGATGCGCTCCCGGCGGGCGACCGGCACTCCGGCCGATGGCCCTTCGACCTCGGGTGACACGCGTAACGCCACGGATATCCGGACCTCTTGACTCCGTAACGCGGGGAGTGGATCGTACGCGGGGCCACCTTCCGTACGTGTACACACCAACCGAACCGGAGGCGCCCGTGTGCGACCTGCACGATCCCAACGAGCACAGTCACGAAGCCACCGCCGCGGCGGGTCTCAGCCGGCGTCAGATCGTGCAGCTGCTCGGCGCCGCCGGAATCGCCACCACGGCGGTGACCGCGACGGCCGATCCGGCGATGGCGGCCACCGCCGACAGCACCGTGGGCGTCACCGAGGCACAGGCGGCGGCGTACACGCCCCCCGAGGGCCTGGCCGAGGACTCGGCGGCCAAGCGGACCGCGCTCGCCTGGATCGACCGGAACGCCGCACGGATCACGGGCCTCAACGACGAGATCTGGGAACAGGCCGAACTCAGCCTCAGGGAGTGGAACTCCTCCCTCGCGCAGGCCGACTTCCTGCGCGAGGCGGGGTTCGACATCGAGTTCGGCACGGCGGGCTTCCCGACCGCCTTCACCGCGACCTACCGGCGGGGCAAGGGCGGCCCGGTCATCGGGTTCAGCGGTGAGTACGACGCCCTGCCCGGCCTCTCGCAGAAGGCCGGCGCCGGGGAGCACGACCCGCGGGAGTACGTCCACGACCCCTTCGCGCCGGGCTACGGCCCCGGCCACGGCTGCGGCCACTGCGCCCTCGGGACCGCCGCCGCGGCCGCTGCCGCCGCCGTCGCCGAGGCGGCCCGGCGCCACCGCCTCGACGTGACCGTCAAGTTCTTCGGCTCCACCGCCGAGGAACAGCTCATCGGCAAGACGTACGCGGTCAGCCGGGGCGTGTACGACGGCCTGGACGCGTTCCTCGACTGGCACCCCTCCACCGGCAACGCCACCGGCTGGGGCACCTCCAACGCGATGACCGCCGTCACCTTCACGTTCCTCGGTGTCGCGGGCCACGGCGGCACCCCGCTCGGCAACAAGAGCGCGCTGGACGCGGCCGTCATGATGGCGTCCATGTCGGAGTTCCTCCGCGAGGAGAGCATGGGCCCGTCCGCCCGGCTGCACTGGGTCATCAACAACGGCGGGGACATACCGAACGTCACCCCGGAGATCGCGCAGATCTCGTACTACGTCCGCGAGGGCAGCGTCGAGCGGGTCAACTCCCTGCTGGACAAGGTGATCGCCGTCTCCGAGGCCGCCGCCAAGGCCAGCCGCACCTCGGTGCAGCACAGGATCACGTCCGCCTGCTGGAACCAGCTCCCCTCCAAGGCCTTCGCCGAGCTGATGTACGACAACATGCGGCAGATCGGCCCGCCGGAGTTCTCCGCCGACGCCCAGCGGCTGGCCAAGGAGCTGCAGAAGTCGCTGGGGCTTCCGGAGTCGGGCCTGCACGCCACGATCAGCGAGCTGACTCCGCCCAACCCGGTCTTCCTCGGCGGCGGGTCCACCGACGTCGCCGACATCAGCTGGCAGGTGCCCACCGTCTCCATGGGCGCGGCACTGGCGCCCATCGGCACGAAGATGCACACCTGGTCCACCGCTTCGTGCGCCGGTTCCGCGCCCGGACACGCCGCGCTCCGGGCGGCGGCCAAGTACCTGGCGGCGACGGCCGTCGACCTGCTGGTGAAACCGGAACTGCTGCGCGCCCTCAAGGAGGAGTTCGACAAGCGCCGCGAGGGCGTGGAGTGGAAGACCGCTCTCCCGGAGGGCTACGAGCCGCCGATGTACCAGCCGCCCGCCTGGTTCCTGAAGCGGACGGGGCAGAGCTGGCCGCCGAAGAACATCACGTGGCCGCCCCGGCGGATCGTCAGCAAGGAGAAGTTCTCCTCACTCGGCCCCGCCCTCCAGCCGCAGACCTGACAGCGGGACGACCCGGTCGAACAGCCCCGCGAGCTGTTCGACCGGGCGCCGGTTCCCTCACCGCGGCGCGACGGCCCGGCCGGCCGGAGGAGGATTGGCCCCACCGCTCACCGCTCACCGTCCTTCGGCCGGAGCGATACGGCTGCGGACGCGGAAGCGGTCGGTCGCGTCGTCCGGTGCGGGGCACAGGTCGACCGTGACGGGGCCGGCGAAGGTGTACCCCTGTTCGGCGGCGTGGCGACGCACGTGGTCGGCGACGGCGGGTGCCACGGGCAGGGGGCTGGCCGCGATCCGCCGGTGGATCGGGGGCAGTAGTTCGATCACGAACGCGTTGGGCGCCACGACGCGTTGCCGGCCGACGATCAACGTGTTGTCGTCGCACTGCCGCAGCAGCGTGGTCAGGGCCTCGCCGTGCGTCGGCCTGGCCGGCAGGACGCGGTCCCACACGGTGGCCGCCCACTGTTCCATGAGGCGTTCACTGGTTCCGAGAAATCTCATCGGGGGCGCCTGCCCCACCGCCCCCTGGACAGGCTCACCCACACGGGTCGACTTCGAGGAGCGCGACCACGAGCCGGGCGGCCGCGGGACCACTCAGTCGAGACAGAACTCGTTGCCCTCGACGTCCTGCATCACCAGGCACGACTCGTTCTCCTCGTCGGCGACCAGCAGCCGCACGCGGCGCGCTCCGAGCGCCACCAGCCGCGCGCACTCGGCCTCGAGCGTGGCCAGGCGCTCCTCACCCACGAGCCCGGTGCCGACCCGGACGTCGAGGTGGAGCCGGTTCTTGACGGCTTTCCCCTCGGGAACGCGCTGGAAAAACAGCCGCGGCCCCACGCCCGAGGGATCGACGCACACGGACCACTTGCCCCTGTCCTCGGGCGGCAGCGAGTGAGTGTAGGCGTCCCACGTGGCGAAACCCTCCGGGGGCGGCGGTACGACATACCCCAGCGCCTCGCACCAGAAGCGGGCGACGCGCTCGGGTTCCGCGCAGTCGAAGGTGACCTGGAACTGCCTGACCGGTGACATCCGCCCACCCTAGCAAGGGACTTCGCATGTCATATCCCGGCCTGAGCGGGTAACAGGACGGTGTGACCGGCCGGCTGGACGGACGCCGTGGGAGGTGACGGACGATGGACCGGCCCGAACGCCGCCAACAGGGCGCCGGGATGATCGACTGGCTGCTGGAGACGTCCTCCGTACACGAGTTCCTCAAGCACCTGGTGGACGACGCCGTGAGCACCTCGGGCGCCGACGGCTGCGGGGTGACGCTGCAACGGAGCCGTCGGCCGACGACCGTGGTCAGCACCGGGGGAGTGGCGGACAAGCTGGACGAGAAGCAGTACGGCCAGGACGACGGCCCCTGCCTCCAGGCCCTGCGCACGGGCGAGGCCGTCCACGTCCCGGACACGCTCGCGGAGACCCGCTGGGGTGCCTACCCGCGGTTCGCGGCCGGCCTGGGCATCCGGTCCTCGCTGTCCCTGCCGATCCCGGCGGCCTCCCACACCGCCGGAGCGCTGAACTTCTACGCCGTCGGCCCGGACGCCTTCACCGACGAGGACCGGCACGCGCTGGCGCTGTTCGCCGCCCAGGCCGGCGGCGGGATCGCGCTGGCTCAGCGACTGGCGGACGCGGAGGACTTCGCCCACGAGGTGCAGGAGGCGCTGGCCTCCCGCAGCGTGATCGACCAGGCCGTCGGCACCGTCATGCAGGAACACCAGTGCACCGCGCAGGAGGCCTTCGACCTGCTGCGCCGCCTGTCCCAGGAGACCAACCTGAAGCTCCGTGACGTCTGCGCGCGTCTGCTGACCGGTGTGTCCGGACAGCCGCCCGCCCCGCCCCCGCCGCTGCGGCGCCGGCCCTGAGCGGCGTCGCCCGGGCGCCGAGGCGGGACAGGCCCCGTAGGCGGGTATCCGGCCGCGGGACGCCGGGGCATGACTCACTGGTCCGGGGGCAGGGAGGACGTTGTTCAGCTGCCGAACACCTCAGGGAGTGCACTCGTGACCACAGGCGAAAGAGACGCCACCGCCTCGCCGGGAGGCGCGGACGACACCCCGTTGCGGCGAGCCATCGGTCCCAAGCTGCTGATCCTCTTCGTCATCGGCGACATCCTCGGGACCGGCATCTACGCCACCACCGGCCAGGTCGCCGGCAAGGTGGGCGGGGCGCTGTGGCTGCCGTTCGTCATCGGGTTCGTGGTGGCCGTCCTGACCGCGGCCTCGTACGTCGAACTCGTCGGCAAGTACCCGCAGGCGGCGGGGGCGGCGCTGTACACGCAGAAGGCCTTCAAGGTGCCGTTCCTCACCTTCATCGTCGCCTTCATGGTCATGTGCTCTGGCCTGTCCTCGGCGAGCGCGGCGGCCCGCGCCTTCAGCGGTGACTACCTCGCCGAGTTCACCGGGCTGTTCCCGCCCACGCTGGTCGCGATCCTGTTCATCCTCGCCCTGGCCGCCCTCAACCTGCGCGGGGTGTCCGAGTCGGTGAAGACCAACGTGGTCCTCACCTTGGTCGAGCTGACCGGCCTGTTCATCATCCTCGCCGTCGGTGCCTGGGCCGTCCTGACGGGGGAGGGCGAGCCCGCCCGGCTCACCGAGTTCCAGGCGGACGGCAGCGGCTACGCGCTCCTCACGAGTGTGCTGGGGGCGACGGCTCTCGGCTTCTTCGCCTTCGTGGGCTTCGAGGACTCCGTCAACATGGCCGAGGAGACGAAGGACCCGTCGCGCACGTTTCCGCGTGCCATCTTCATCGGCGTCGCGGTGACCGGGACCATCTACGTCCTGGTCGCCCTGGTGTCCTCACTGCTCGTCGACCACCGCGTGCTGGAGGGTTCCAGCGGGCCGCTGCTGGAGGTCGTCAAGGCCGGCGGGCTGGACTTCCCGCCGAAGCTGTTCGCCCTGATCGCCCTGTTCGCGGTCACCAACTCGGCACTGATCAACATCATGATGGCGTCCCGCCTCTGCTACGGCATGGCGAACGAACGCATCCTGCCGCGCGCTCTGGGGCGGGTGCTTCCCCGGCGCCGCACCCCGGTCGTCGGCATCGTCTTCGTCTCGCTCCTCGCCATCGGACTGGTGTCCACCGGTGAGATCGCCGGCCTCGGCGACACCACGGCGTTCCTGCTCCTGTGCGTCTTCGCCGTCGTCAACGTCGCCGTCCTGGTCCTGCGCCGCGACCGCGTCGAGCACCGGCACTTCCGGACGCCGACCGTGCTGCCGGTGCTGGGCGCGCTCACCAGTCTGGTCCTCGCCAGTCCGTTGTCCGACCGGCCCGCGCACGTCTACGTCCGGGCGGGAGTGCTGCTGGCCATCGGCATCGCGCTGTGGGCGCTGAACAAGGCGGTGATGAGGTCACGCGGCGAGGGATGAGCCCTCGTGAGCGACCGGGCGGCGGTGGCCCGGCGCCGGGACCGGATTCTCCCGACTCCCGTCGGTGGTCGGCCCGCGTGCGAGGATGTCGCCCGTGACCGGACCGTCTTCCTCGCCGCCCGCCGAAAGCCCGCCCAGCGCGCACGGAATGGGTCCCCGCACGGCTGCCGTGCTCGTGTTCGGTTCCTCGGCGGCGGTCCTGGTGGTCGAGATCGTCGCGCTGCGTCTCCTGGCGCCCTACCTCGGCCTGACCCTGGAGACCAGCACCACGGTGATCGGCATCGCCCTCACCGCGATCGCCCTCGGTTCCTGGCTGGGCGGACGTGTCGCCGACCAGGTCGACCCACGCCGGCTCCTGGGCCCCTCGCTCGGCGTGTCCGGGGCGGTCGTGGCGCTCACTCCCGCCGTGCTGCGCGCCACCGCCGAGTGGGCGCCGGTGATGCTCCTGCTGATCGCGTCCCTGACCATCCTGCTGCCGGGCGCGCTGCTCTCGGCGGTGACGCCCATGGTGACCAAGCTGCATCTCACCAGCCTCGCCGAGACCGGAACGGTGGTCGGACGGCTGTCCGGCGTCGGCACCGTCGGTGCCATCGCCGGCACCGTCCTCACCGGCTTCGTCCTCGTGTCGCGGCTGCCGGTCAGCGGCATCCTGATCGGCCTCGGTGCCCTGCTGGTGGTCGCTTCCGCACTGGTCGAGTGGCGGACGCGCAGGCGCGTGCGAAGCTCCGCCCTCGTCCTCGCGGTCGTCGCAGGCGGCCTCGCCACCACGGTCGCGCCGGGTGCCTGCGACACGGAGACCAGGTACCACTGCGCACGCGTCGTCGCGGACCCCGACCGGAGCGGCGGCCGCACCCTCGTACTGGACGGCCTGCGGCACTCCTACGTCGACCTCGACGACCCGACCCACCTGGAGTTCACGTACGTACGCGCCCTCGCGTCGGTGGTCGACACCGCGTTCGCCGAAGGGGAGCCGCTCACCGCGTACCACGTGGGCGGCGGCGGGCTCACCTTTCCCCGCTACCTCGCCGCCACGCGCCCCGGCACGCGCAGCCTCGTGTCCGAGATCGACAGCGGCGTCGTGCGCGTCAACCGCGACCAGCTCGGTCTGCGGCCCGGAGCCGGCATCGACGTGCGCGCCGAGGACGGGAGGCTCGCCCTGCGGCGGCTGGACGCCGGCAGCCGTGACCTCGTCGTCGGCGACGCCTTCGGGGGCGTCAGCGTCCCGTGGCACCTGACCACGGCGGAGGCGATGACCGACGTACGGCGGGTGCTCGACGAGGACGGCCTGTACGTCGCCAACCTCATCGACCACGGCGCCCTGTCCTTCGCACGCGCCGAAGTGGCCACCCTCGGCGAGACCTTCGAGCACGTGGCCCTCCTCGGGGACCCCGCCGACCTCGGACTCGACCGGACGAACGCTCCCGAGGGCGGCAACATGGTGGTGCTGGCCTCCCGGCGACCGGTCGACCTGCGCGCGGTCCAGGAGGCGCTGAACGCCCGGGACACCGGCTGGAGGATCGCCGGCGACGACGACCTCACCTCCTGGACCGGCGACGCCCAGGTGCTCACCGACGACTACGCGCCCGTCGACCAGCTCCTGCAGCCCTACGCTCCACCGGGCGGCCGGTGAGGGCGGGTCAGACCGCGGTGGCGGGCAGGGCGGCGATCAGCGCACGGAGTTCGTCGAACTCGGCGGGGTTCAGGTCGGTCAGCGGGGGGCGTACCGGGCCCGCGCTGTGACCGGTGGCCGTCATACCGGCCTTGACGATGCTGACCGCGTACCCGGCCTGACGGTTGCGGATCTCGGTGTAGGGGAGGACGAAGTCCGACAGCATCCGCGTGACGTCCGGCTGCCGGCGCTCGCGGACGGCGGCGTAGAAGTCGAGGGCGAACCGGGGCAGGAAGTTGAAGATCGCCGAGGAGTAGGTCGTCACGCCGAGCTGGAGGTAGGGCAGGGCGAAGGTCTCGGCGGTGGGCAGGCCGCCGATGTAGGTGAGGCGCGCGCCGAGACGGGCGTGGATGCGGGTCATGGTGTCGATGTCGCCGACGCCGTCCTTGTAGCCCACCAGGTTGGGGCAGGTGTCGGCGAGCCGGGCGACGGTGTCCGCGGAGTAGACCGCGTTGGCACGGCTGTAGACGACGACGCCGAGGGAGGTGGCGCGGCAGACGGCTTCGACGTGCCGGGCCAGCCCTTCCTGACCGGCTTCGGTGAGGTAGGGCGGGAACAGCAGGACGCCGTCGGCCCCGGCCCGCTCGGCGGCGGCGGCGAACTCGACGGCGGTGGCCGTTCCGTAGCCGGCCGGGGCCAGGATCGGGGTGCCGTCGGGCGCGCTGCCGGCGGCGGCGGCCACGACGCGTTCGACCTCGGCGGGGGTGAGGGAGAAGAACTCGCCCGTGCCGCCGGCGGCGAAGAGGCCGCCGACGTCGTACCCGGCCAGCCGGACGATGTTCTCCCGGTAGGCGTCCTCGTCGAAGGACAGGTCGTCGCGGAAGTGGGTCACGGGGAAGGACAGCAGACCGGAGCCGATGCGGCGGCCGAGTTCTTCCGGGGTGAAGGACGTCATGGAGTGCTCCTGGAGGTCGTGGTGAGGCGCGACGGACGACGCCCGGGGCGCGCCGGTGCCGCCACCGTCGCTCCGAGGTCCGGGACGGGCGGTGCGGTGGTGCCGGCGCGGGCGGCGCGGCTGTCCGTCGTCGACGCCGCCCGCGCCGGGTCGGGGAAGCCCTCGCTTCACGTCCGTTCGTGGACGACGCTACGGTCGCGAATGATTCACGTCCAACACAGATTCTGGATCTCGCGATACCTGGAGAGCATCGTTGTTCACTCTCGCCCAGCTGACGAGCTTCGTGGCCGTCGCCGAAGAACTGCACTTCACCCGCGCCGCGGAGCGGCTGAACATGACGCAGCCGCCCCTGAGCCGGCAGATCCAGCTCCTGGAGAGCGAGCTGCGCGTGCAGTTGCTGGACCGCACCAACCGCAGAGTGCGACTCACCCCGGCCGGTCGGGCCTTCCTGGGAGAGGCGCGCCGCATCCTGCGCCAGTCCGAGCACGCGACGCTCGCCGTCCGCCGGGTCTCCACCGGAGAGGCGGGGGCCATCGCCGTCGGGTTCACGGCCGCCAGCGCCCACTCCGCCCTGGGGGGCCTGCTGGAGACCGCGCGGACGGCGCTGCCCGGTGTGGAGATCCTGCTCCAGGAACTCGTCACCCGCGACCAGTTGAAGGCGCTCAGCGACGGTTCGCTCGATCTCGGGCTGATCCGGCCGACCACCACGGGCGCGGACCTCTCCTCCCGCACGGCACTGCGCGAAGGACTGCTGGCCGCCCTCCCCGCCGCGCACCCGCTGGCCGCCGGTGACGGGCCGATGCGCGTCGAGGACTTCGACGGCGAGGAGTTCCTCATGTACTCGCCCATCGAGGCCCGTTACTTCCACGAACTGCTGATCAGCATCTTCCGGGCCGCGCGGACCCGCCCCCTGTTCGCCCAGTACCTCACCCAGGTGCACAGCATCCTGGCCCTGGTCGACGGTGGGTGGGGCATCGCGCTCGTGCCCGAGGCCGCGGCACGGATGCGCTACGGCGGGGTCGTCTTCCGCGAAGTGGCCCTGCCCGACCCGCAGCCGGTCGAACTGAGCCTCGTATGGCGCCCGGACAACGACAATCCGGCGCTCGAGGCGTTGCTGCGGCACCTGTGACATCCGCCTGACAAGTCGGCGTCACCGCACCGCCATACAAGAAAGGTATGACAAGCAACAAAATTCGACATGGACGTGCATCGGAACCGTCTCTACGGTCAAGGCAGCCACCGCCCGAGGAACACAAGGGCGTGCGACCCGGCGGGCCACTGGGCCCGGCCTCCGCCCCGTACGAGCGCCGTGCCACCTCCCCGGCGTGCGGGGTCGGCTCCTCGTTCCACAGTTCAAAGGGGAACTGCATGCCGCTTGTCGTAGTGGGAATCAGCGTCCTGGTTCTGCTGCTCCTGATGACCAGACTGAAGCTGAACGGCTTCGCCGCCCTGCTGCTGGTGGCCGTCGGTGTCGCCGTGGTCCAGGGCATCCCGGCGACGGACATCCCGGACGTCCTGGCCGAGGGCATCGGGGACCAGATCGGTGACACGATGCTCACCATCGGCCTCGGTGCCATGGTCGGCCGCGTCATGGGGGACTCCGGCGCCGCCCAGCGCATAGCCGGCAAACTCCTCGACGCCTTCGGGCCGCGCTGGGTCCAGGTGGCGATGGTCGTCACCTCGATGCTCATCGGCGTGACGATGTTCTACGAGGTCGCCTTCATCATCGTCGTGCCCATCGCCTTCACCCTGGTCAGGGTCACCGGGGCGAACCTGCTGTGGGTCGGACTGCCCATGTCCATCGCCCTGTCCACGATGCACAGCTTCCTGCCGCCGCACCCGGGCCCCACCGCCGTCGCGGCCACCTTCGACGCCTCCGTCGGACTGACGCTCTTCTACGGTCTGTTCATCGCCGTGCCGGCCGGCGCCCTCGTCGCGCTGCTCTGGCCGCGGCTGCCCTTCATCAGGGCGATGAACCCCGCCATTCCCCAGGGCCTGGTCAGCGAGCGCGAGTTCACCGACGAGGAGATGCCCGGCCTCGGCTGGTCGCTGTGCGTGGCGCTGTTCCCCGTCGTCCTGATCGCGGGGGCGGCGGTGACCGACATGGCCACGTCCGGCGACAGCACGCTGCTCAACACCGTCGCGTTCGTCGGATCGGCCCCGATCGCGCTGCTGCTGGCGCTGCTCCTGGCCATCTGGGCCTTCGGACCGCGGGTGGGGCGGAGCCTCGCGGAGGTCAGCGACTCCTGCTCCTCGGCGGTCAAGTCCATGGCGATGATCCTGCTCGTCATCGGGGCCGGCGGCGCCTTCAAGAACGTCCTGGTCGAAGGCGGGATCTCCGACTACATCAAGGACGCCACCGAATCCTGGTCCATATCCGCCCTCGTACTCGCGTGGCTCATCGCGGCCATCCTCCGCGTGGCCCTCGGCTCGGCGACGGTCGCCGTCGTCACGGCCTCGGGGGTGGTGCTGCCCCTGCTCGCCGACAGCGGTGCGCACCCGGAGATGATGGTGCTCGCCGTCTCCTGCGGTTCGATCGCCTTCTCGCACGTCAACGATCCCGGTTTCTGGCTGTTCAAGGAGTACTTCAACCTCTCGGTCATCCAAGCGATCAAGGTCCGGACCACCTACACCACCGTGCTGGCGATCCTGGGCCTCGGCGGGGTCCTGGTGGCCGAGTGGGCCCTGGACATCCTCAGCCTGTGACCGCCGTCGACCCCGACCTCGTCCCTCCGTACACGTAGACCTCACCCCCCCCCGTACAAGGAGTCAGAAGGACACATGAGCACGAGCCAGCCGACCGTCACCGCGTTCTCCGTCTATCCCGTGGCGGGCCGGGACTGCATGGAGCTGAACCTCTCCGGCGCCCACGGCCCCTACTTCACGCGCAACGTCGTCGTCCTGACCGACTCGGAGGGACGCACCGGCCTCGGCGAGGTGCCGGGCGGCGAGAAGATCACACAGACCCTGCGGGACGCGGCGCCCCTCGTGACCGGCGCGAAGGTCGGCGACTACAAGCGCGTCCTGCGCGAGATCGGGGACCGCTTCGCCGACCGCGACGCCGGCGGGCGCGGCGCCCAGACCTTCGACCTGCGCACCACCGTCCACGCGGTCACCGCCGTCGAGTCGGCGCTCCTGGACCTCCTGGGCCAGCACCTCGACGTACCGGTCGCCGCGCTCCTCGGCGACGGCCGGCAGCGCGACTCGGTGCGGGTGCTGGGCTACCTCTTCTACGTCGGCGACCCCGACCGCACCGACCTGGAGTACGTCCGCGAACCCGACGCGGACACCGACTGGTACCGCATCCGGCACGAGGAGGCGCTCACCCCCGAGGCGATCGTCCGGCAGGCGGAGGCCACCTACGACCTCTACGGCTTCCGGGACTTCAAGCTGAAGGGCGGGGTCCTGGACGGTGCCGAGGAGGTCAGGGCCGTACGCGCGCTCAAGGACCGCTTCCCCGACGCCCGGATCACCCTCGACCCCAACGGCGCCTGGTCGCTGCGGGAAGCCGTCGAACTCTGCGCGCCGCTGGCCGGCACGCTCGCCTACGCCGAGGACCCCTGCGGGGCCGAGGGCGGCTACTCCGGGCGCGAGGTGCTCGCCGAGTTCCGCCGCGCCACCGGCCTGCCCACCGCGACCAACATGATCGCGACCGACTGGCGGCAGCTCACCCACGCGCTCGCCCTGCAGTCGGTCTCCATCCCGCTGGCCGACCCCCACTTCTGGACGATGCAGGGTTCGGTCCGCGTGGCACAGCTGTGCAACGCGATGGGGCTGACCTGGGGATGCCACTCCAACAACCACTTCGACATCTCCCTCGCCATGGTCACGCACTGCGGAGCCGCGGCCCCCGGCGCGTACAACGCCCTGGACACGCACTGGATATGGCAGGAGGGCCTGGAGCGCCTGACCGTCGACCCGCCCCGCATCGTCGGCGGCGAGATCGCCGTCCCGAAGGCGCC
Source organism: Streptomyces sp. BK79 (assembly GCF_044142145.1). NCBI lineage: Bacteria > Bacillati > Actinomycetota > Actinomycetes > Kitasatosporales > Streptomycetaceae > Streptomyces > Streptomyces sp. BK79. The sequence goes on along the minus strand of NZ_JBHVOC010000001.1, from coordinate 173,610 downwards.
CGGCCTCGGCGTACGACTCGACATGGACCGGCTCCTGGCCGCCCACGAGCTCTACCGGACGAAGGCTCTGGGCGCACGGGACGACGCCGCCGGCATGCGGTACCTGGTGCCGGACTGGGAGTTCGACGCCAAGCGGCCCTGTCTCGTGCGCTAGCCCGACGCCGGCCGGTGTCGATCCGGGCACGCCTCGTTCGACGCAAGGGTGTGCGGCGCCCGCCGCACGACGATGCGACACGACCAGGCGAGGACACCCCCGTGGACCAACTGCTGAGAGTCATGAACTTCAACGTCTCGCGCGACGGAATCGCCGCCGGCGAGCACCAGAGCCTCGAGCGGCCCTTCGGCCTCGACCACGCCGAGCGGCTGTTCGCGTGGGCCGGAGCGACGGCGAGCTGGCCCATGCGGACGGAGCCCGGGGGAAGCCGGGGCCTCGACGACTACTTCACGCGGGACTTCGCCCGCCACATCGGTGCCGAGATCATGGGCCGCAACAAGTTCGGACCGCAGCGCGGACCCTGGCAGGACCACGAGTGGCAGGGCTGGTGGGGGGAGGAGCCCCCGTTCCGCACGCCGGTGTTCGTCATGACCCACCACACCCGTCCGCCGGTCACGCTCTCCGACACCACGTTCCACTTCGTCGGCGGGGACCCGGCCGCCGTCCTCGCACGAGCCAGGGAAGCGGCGCGGGGCAAGGACGTGCGGCTCGGCGGCGGCGTCACCACCATCCGTCAGTTCCTCGAAGCCGACCTCGTCGACACCCTGCACGTGGTGGTCTCGCCGGTGACCCTCGGGTCCGGACTGCGGCTCTGGGAGACCCCCGACGAGCTGCTCGACCGGTTCCGTCTGGAGGTCGTGCCCAGCCCGAGCGGCGTGACGCACCACCTGTTCTGGCGCAGATGACGCCGGCCGCACCGCCGGCGTGACGGGGCGTGCCGGGCCCCCGGGGTGTGTGAGAGCCGGGGGAGCGGACACACGCATGGCATGAGCAGCTTTTCGGAAGGGAGCACACCGGCCGGGAACGCGGCCCCGCCTCCGGCCGTGCGGCGCGGGTCGGCGACGCCCGCCCTGTCGGCCACCGGGCCGGCGCCGCTGCGGCCCAGCCGGGACGGTGAGGGCAGCCTGGCGCACGTGGTCGAGACCCTGCTCGACAAGGGTCTCGTCCTCAACGCCGACATCATGGTCTCCGTGGCCGGCGTGGAGCTGCTGGGCATCAGGCTGCGGGCGGCGCTCGCCTCCTTCGAGACGGCCGCGCGCTACGGACTGGAGTTCCCGTCCGGCACCGACACCGAGACCGCCGCATGGCGGCAGGCCCGCGAGGAGAAGGAGACCTGCCCGGAGTGCGGCAAGCGGGCCCCCGTCGACCAACTGCTGAACCGATGGTGCCCCTGGTGCGGCTGGCGCAGCGCCCAGGCACGCCTCCGGCACGGGCAGGACGAGGCGCTCGGCGACGCCGACCGCGTCGCCGGGCTCGACGCGCGGGAAGCGGACCGCACCCGGCGGAGCGGTCGGGAATGACGGCCGGACAACCGGCGATGCGGCCCACCAGGGATCCGCGTGTCACCTTGGACGACCTGGTGGAAGTACTGCTCAACAAGGGCGCCGTCCTGCACCTCGACCTCATCGTCGCCGTGGCCGACATCCCGCTGATCGGTGTCAGCGTCCGGGCCGCGATCGCGGGGATGGAGACGATGCTGGAGTACGGCATGATGCGCGACTGGGACGAGGCGACCCGGGCGTGGGCCGAGCGTTCCGCCGTACGCCGCGCGCTGGAGCTGCGCGACGGAGAGACCGTCGTCTCCCGCATGAGCGGCGGCCATCTGCTGACCGGGGGCGTCTACACCGGCTGGCGCCCCGGCACCGTCTGCCTCACGGACCGGCGTCTGGTCGTCCTGCGGGAGGAGCCACGGGAGATCCTCTGGCAGGCCGACCTCGATTCCGTCGCGGCCGTACGACTGGAGTCCGAGCGCACCGTGGGCGGCGAGGAGCGGCTGCGGCTGCGGGTGGCCACCACCGACGGTCAGGAGGCGCGTCTGTCGGCCCGGGAGCCGGCCAGGCTGAGGGACCTGATCGACGACGTGTGCGGCGGACGCTTCGTCAGGCCCTACCCGTTCGACGGCGCCGACGAGGAGGAGCCCCTGGCCGAGGGGCATCTCTGGTACCAGGAGACCCGCCGCAGCGACGCGTTGTGGCGCGGCGGCCAGGGGCGGCTGACCGCCGGCCGCCTGACGTGGAAGTCGCCGATGGACGCCCGGCCCGCTCTGGTGCTGCCGACGGCCGACATCGCCGAGGTGCGGCAGGCGCCCGAGCCGGGCCCGGCGGGCGACGGCCGCGTGCTGGTGCTGCGGACCGCCGCGCACGGCGAGGTGAGACTGGCCGCCGAGGACCCGGCGGCCTGGGCGCGGACGCTGAGCGCGGCCGGGACCGCGGAGCCGGCCGGACGACCGTCCGGACCCAGCGAGTGGAGGGGTGAGCACCATGCCGTTGACCGTTGACGAGAAGAGCCTGAAGCACGGGGTGCTGTCCCTCGTGGTCACGTTGGTGGAGGTCATCCAGGAGGCCCTGGAACGCCAGGCCATGCGCCGCATGAACGGCCAGGACCTCACCGTGGAGGAGATGGAGCGCCTGGCGGACGCTCTGCTGGAACTGGACGAGGCGATGGAGCAGATCAAGGAGGACCACGGCATCACCTCCTCGGTGGCCGACCTGCACCGGGGCCTGGACGAGGTGGTGGACGACGTCGTGGACAAGCTGATCAACCCGCGGCGCTGGGCGGAGGAGACACGCGGATGACCGACGGCACGGCACTGTACGTCTACGCGCTCGTCCCGCACCGGGAGGGGGCGGCGGACGGCGTCACCGGCCTCGACGGCCGTCCCCTCCGCCTGCTGCACGCGCCCGGTACGGAGATCGCCGCCCTGGTGCACGAGGCCTCGCCCGTGCCCTTCGAGGGCGGTGACGAACAGGTGCGCCGCTGGGTCGGCGAGCAGAGCGAGGCCGTGACCACGGTGTGGGAACGCACCGGCAGTCTCCTGCCCCTGACCTTCAACGTGCTGGTCGCCGACGAGCCGCCCTCCGACGACCCCGCCGGCGACTTCTCCGGCGCACCGCCCGCGGACACGTCCGGCGGGCGGACCGCCGAACAGCGCCTGACGCACTGGATCACGCAACGGGCACCGGAGATCACCACCCGGCTCGAGGCCCTGGACGGGCGCGGCGAACTCAGGGTCGAGATCGCCGTCGACCGGTCGGCCGTCATGGCGCGCGAGCCGAGGGCACCCGCCGAGGAGCGCATGGCGGAAGGCCGGTCCGCCGGCATGCGCCGGCTGCTCGCCAAGCAGCGCGAACAGCAGGCCAAGAACGTGACGGGACAGCTCGCCGACGCCCTGCACGCCCAGGTGCGGCACTCCCTGCTGTCCGTCGCCGAGGACTTCCGCGACCGCGGCCACGCCCGCACCGGGCCGGACGAGACGGGTGTCCTGTCCGCCGCCCTGCTCGTACGTACCGAGGACATCGACACGGTGGGCGGTCTGCTGAGCGACCTGCAGAACCGCGAGCCCGCCGTCCGCATCCGCTTCCTGGGTCCCTGGCCGCCGTACTCCTTCACCGACGACAGCCTCAGCGCGTACGAGGACCGGGAGGTCACTTCTTGACCGCGACCCCGCAGACGGAGACGTCGGCCGTGGCTTCCCCGGGCTGGTCGGCGTCCGGGCGCCAGGTGGCCGTGGGCACGACCCCCGGCTCCACCAGATCCAGGCCGGCGAAGAAGGAGGCGATGTCCTGCGGCGAGCGCAGGTGGTAGGTGTGGGCCGACTGCCCGTTGTAGACCCCGACCGCCGTGTTGAGCGCCTCGTTGGTGTTCGTGCCGTCGCTCAGGGCCAGGTAACTGCCCGGGGGCAGGGCCGACATCAGCGTGCTCACCAGGTCGGCGGGGCGGTCGGCGTCGGAGAGCTGCCCCATGATGCCCAGCATGGTGAGGGCGACCGGGCGGGTGAGGTCGAGGGTCGCGGCGGCCTCGGACAGGATCCGCTCCGGGTCCCTGACGTCGGCGTCGACGTAGGCGCAGGCGCCCTCGGCGCTGCTGGTGAGCAGAGCCTGGGCGTGCACCAGGACGAGCGGGTCGTTGTCGACGTACACGATGCGGCTCTCCGGCGCGATGCGCTGGGCCAGTTCGTGCGTGTTGTCGGCGGTGGGCAGGCCGGTGCCGATGTCGAGGAACTGACGGATCCCGGCCTCGCCCGCGAGGAAGCGCACGGCGCGCGCGAGGAACCGCCGCTGCAGCCGCGCGACGGCGGCGAACTCCGGGAACGTCTTCAGGATCACCTCACCCGCCTCGCTGTCGACGGGGTAGTTGTCCTTGCCGCCCAGCAGGTAGTTCCAGACACGGGCGGAGTGCGGGCGATCGGTCTGCAGCCGGGCCCTGACGTCTTCACGCGGGTGAGTCATGGGGAAAGCTTCACATGAAGTCGGGCCCCGGGCGGCCGACTGCCGTGAACTAGGGGCGACTTCGCCGCTCACGTCCGCGCCTGCCGCGTACTTCGGTACCTGGCGCGGCGGCGGGGACGCGGCAGTCCGCGTCCCCGCCCCGTCACTTCGGTCCTACAGGCCGTGGGCCTTGAGCAGCGCCTTCAGCCAGGCGGTGACCTGAGCCTGGTCGCCCGCCTGCGCGTAGGAGAAGGCGTGCGGCCCGGTGCTGCCGATGACGAGGTCCAGCGAGTCCTCCCGGGCGATGAAGGCGGTCTCCAGCTGCCCGCTGCGGCCGGACTCCACCGGGAACCACAGCTCGAACTCCTGCCAGTGGTTCGCCTTCGAGTTGTCCCCTCCCTTGACCACCCCGTGCTTGACCTCCGCCTCGTCCAGCCGGTAGCCGAGGTCGAGGTAGGCCCGCAGAATGCTGTCCTGGGCCGGCAGCGCGTGGACCTCGAACTCGTCGAAGTCCCCCTTGTCCACCGCGTTGTCGACCGCCAGCTCGGTGCGGACCGCGGCCCGGCCGCCCTTGACGGGGCTGCCCAGGGCGTGGGTCAGCGGCATCTCCCAGGGCAGGTCGAACTCCACGTCCCAAGTGAGGGTCTCCCCCGCGTGCAGGGTGAACGCGCCGCTGCCGGGCTTCCAGGTGAGCAGCACCCCCGGGTTGTTCCACCCGGTCTCGGAGCTCTCGTCGTCCTCGAACCGCGTCACGACGTCGAGCGCGAAGCGGTCGATCTGCACGTCCGCCCCACCGCCCTGCACGGTCACCTTGGCCGGCAGCTTGTCGCCCGGACGCACCGAGGTGCTGCCCAGCACGGTCTCCACGCTCGGCGCGTTGATGCCCAGCGAGCTGAGGAACTTGCGAAACGCCATGTCTGTATCCCCTCCCGAACGTTCACTTCGAACGTCCATGCGGGAACTGTAGTGGATGAAACCGGCCAAGATCAGCGGTTTGCGACAGGCGTTCCGGTGGCTCAGAACGTGCGGCCGAGCGGCCAGCCGGTGTACGCCTCGGCGAGGTACGTGCGGCCGGCTTCCGACTCGACGACCGTGCGGAGTTCGCCGATCTGCCGCATCCGGTCGAAGTCGCTCGCCCCGGGCTGCACGTGCAGCATGCTCGTCATCCACCAGGAGAAGTGCTGGGCCTTCCAGATGCGCTTGCGGGCGGTGTCGGGGAAGGCGTCGAGCAGCGTCTCGTCCCTGTCGTGGAGCAGCGCGCGCAGGGCGTCGGTCAGCAGGACGACGTCGGCGACGGCGAGGTTCATGCCCTTGGCGCCGGTGGGCGGCACGGTGTGGGCGGCGTCCCCGACGATGACGACCCGGCCGCGGCGCATCTCGTGGGCGACGAAACTGCGGAAGCGCAGCACGTCGCGCTGGAAGACGGGGCCCTCCGCGAGGGTGGTGCCGGGGACCCGGGCCTGCAGGATCTCCCACAGCCGGTCCTCGGAGTACGCCTCGGTGTCCGCGTCCGGGTCGCACTGGAAGTACATCCGCTGTACCTCGGGGCTGCGCTGGCTGATGAGGGCGAAGCCGTCGGGGGAGTTGCTGTAGATGAGTTCCTCCGCGCTGGGCGGCGCCTCGCACAGGATGCCGAACCAGGCGAACGGGTACTCCCGGAAGTAGCCGCCGTAGGCGCCGGTGACGGCCTCGCGGGCGACGCTGCGCGAGCCGTCCGCGCCGACCACCACCTCGGCCTCGATCTCGATCCGGCGGCCGTCGGCGTCCTTGGCGATGATCCGCGGCCGGTCCGTCCCGGCGTCCTCCACCCGCTCGGCGGTCACCTGGAAGCGCAGGTCCTGGCCCGCGGCGAGACGTGCGGCGACCAGGTCCTTGAGCACCTCGTGCTGGGGGTAGAGCCACACGGCCCGGCCGACGGTGCCGGTGAAGTCGATGCGGTGGCCCTCGCCGTCGAAGCGCAGCTCGATGCCCTCGTGCTTCTGCCCGGCCGTGCGCACCCGGTCGGACGCGCCGGTCTCGGTGAGGATCTCGACGGTGCCCTGTTCCAGGATGCCCGCCCGGATGGTGGTCTCGATCTCCTGGCGGCTGCGGGAGTCGATGACGACGGACTCGATGCCCTGCCGGTCGAGCAGGTGGGACAGCAGCAGACCGGCGGGGCCTGCACCGATGATGGCGACACGGGTGCGTACGGACATGTCGTCTCCTTCGACGGACGCGGGGATGCCCAGGAGTCTCGCGCCGGCCGGGACGCTTGACGACGCCTCTTCCCATTGAACGGGAATCGAGTTCGGTCGAGGGTCACGGACGCCGCGTGCCGAGCGCCGCCGAGATGCCCGCCGCCGCGGCACGCAGCTCCTCCACCGCGCCGCCGGTGGACGCGTCCCGGGGAAGGACGACCGACAACGCCGCGATCACCTCCCCGCGGCCCTCGCGCACCGGCACGGCCACCCCCGTGGACACCGACTCGACCGTCCCCGGCGCCACGACGACACCGTCACGGCGGATGCCGGCCAGCAGGCGCCGCAACCGCGCCGGGTCGGTCACGGTCCCCGGCGACACCGCGTCGAGCGGGCCGGACAGGACCCGCTCCCGCAGCTCCTCGGGGCCGTGCGCGAGCAGGACCAGGCCGGACGACGAGGCGTGCAGGGGCAACCGCCCGGCGATCCGGGTGATGTTCGCCCCCGCGTGCGGATGCGACAGCCGCTCGATGAAGAGCGTCTCGTCCTTCTCGAGGACCGCGAGCTGGGTGTGCTCGCGCACGCGGGCCTGCACGCGCTCCATGAAGGGCAGCGCCGCCTGCCGCAGCCGCAGGGCACGCGAACCGCGCAGCGCCAGCTCCCACAGCCGCATGCCCAGACGCACCCGCTGCTCCTCGTCCCGGTCCAGCAGCCCGCACTCCACCAGTTCGGCCACGATCCGGTGCGCCGTGGACGACGGGAGCCTGGCCCGCCGTCCGATCTCGGCGGCCGTCTGCACGGTGCGGTCGGTGTCGAACGTCTCCAGGACGCGGACGATCCGCTCGGTGACCGTCTCCCCGGACGGTGAGTTCGCCATCGGGCGCCTTCGCTCCTTACGTCTGAGGTGCCGGAAGTGTGACGGTACCGGTCGTGCAAGGGTGACCGGGTCGCCGCTCGCGCCCGGCGGTCAGGAGGGCTGGGCCTGTGCGCCCCCCTGCGGTCAGTTCCAGACGGGCAGGTCCGTGCCCCATTTCCCGGGCGGACGCGCCCAGTCGCGGGGCGAGCCGTCGTAGCGCACCGGGGGCAGTGCGTGGTCGAGCACCCCGTAGGGCGATGCGGTCCTGGCCAGCCAGCTCCGCGGTTCGTGTGCGTCGCCCGCGAGCGGCGCGGGACGGATGCCGTGCAGGAGCCAGGACGCGGTGCCGGCGAGGGACAGGCGCAGCTGCCTCCCCCCGCCGGATGTCTGCCGGTCGGCCAGTGCGCGCAGGACCGCGGCGGCGAGGAGGTAGCCGGTCGCGTGATCCAGTGCCTGCGCGGGCAGTACTCCCGGCATGCCGTCGGCCGCGGACTCGATCGCGGCGATACCGCTCGCGGCCTGGACCAGGCTGTCGAAACCGCGGCGCGAGGCCCACGGCCCCGACCAGCCCCAGGCGCAGAGCTGAGCGACGATCAGGCCGGGCCGCCCGGCCGACAGGGCGTCGGGGGCCAGACCGTACCGGTCCAGCGCGCCGGGTCGGTAGCCGGTGAGCACGACGTCGGCCGAGCCGAGGAGAGCGTCGAAGACGCTCCGGTCCGAGGGAGCGGAGAGGTCCAGCAGGGTGGAGCGCTTCCCGAAGCCGGTGTCCGCGTGGGCGTCACCGTCCTCCAGGAGCCGGGGCGGGTCCACGCGCAGCACGTCGGCCCCCAGCAGGGCGAGGGTGCGCGTCGCGACCGGCCCGGCGATGACCCTGGTCAGGTCCAATACCCGTACGCCACCGGCCGGCAGCGCCGCCGCCGGCAGCGTCCGTGGGCCGTCCCCTTCGACCTGCCGCGTCTCGACCAGCGGGGGAGCGGAATCGGGCGGGACCGGCGCCGGGGCCACGGCCACGGCCAGGCCGCCCGCCGCGTAGACGGTCTCCTGCACCGACCGCGCCGGGCGGGTGGCCAGCTCGTCCGACAACCGGCCGGCCAGCACCCGGTCGTCGCCGGTGTCGGGGACGCCCAGCGCGGCCAGCAACCGGGCGCGGTGGTGCGGGTAGTTGGCGTGGGTGCGCACCCAGCCGTCCGCCGCGCGCCAGAACCCGGACAACGGCGCGAAGGACGCCGGGGCCCGGCCGTCCACGCGCAGGTGCCGCTCGCTGACGAACGCCGTGGCCACCGCCCCCTCGTGCACCCGCACCGCCGACAGGGGTCGGGTGCCGCGCCGTGCCAGCAGTTCCGCGGCCGCCAGGGAGCACACGCCCACGGAGGCCCGCGCCAGTTCCCGCACCGGCAGACGTGCCGGCAGGACGCCGCTCGCGCCCTCGTACGACACCCGCTCGACCAGTTCGGCTCGTCCACCGAGGGCGGCCCAGGCGTGGGCGGTCGCCTCGTCGTCGGTTCGCGTCATCGGCTCAGCCTGCCCCATTACGCGGTGGTGCGGGGTGTGCGGCGGATCCGGGTGAGCCGCGTCTCACCGGGATCCCGCGACTTGCCTATGCAACAAGTTGCATAGGAGGATGCGGGCATGGCGCTCGAACACGCGATCCTCGTCTCGCTGCTGGAGAAGCCGGGCTCGGGGTACGAACTCGCGCGCCGGTTCGAACGGTCCATCGGGTACTTCTGGACCGCCACCCACCAGCAGATCTACCGCGTGCTGCGGCGCATGGAGGGCGACGGCCTGCTGGACGTCCGCGAAGTGCCGCAGCAGGGGAGGCCGGACAAGAAGGAGTACTCCGTCGCGGCACCCGGCCGCGCCGCACTGACCGCGTGGCTGCACCGGCCGATCGAACCCGAGAGCCTCCGGCACGAGCTGGCCGTGAAGATCCGCGGCGCGGCCTTCGACGACCCGTCGGCGCTGATCTGTGAGGTCGAGCGCCACCGCACGGCCCACGAGGACCGGCTCGGGCGCTACCTCACCGGTGAGCGCCGGGACTTCGCCGGCCCCGACGCTCCCCGGCCGCTGGACGCCGGCCAGGAGCTCCAGCACGTCGTGCTGCGCGGAGGCATCGCCTTCGAGCGGATGACCATCGCCTGGCTCGACGACGTCCTCGACACCCTCCGCCGGCTCCGCGACACACGGCCCGGCACCTGACCCGACCCCACCGTCCCACCCCCTCCGATCCCCGGAAGGCACCCCTCATGGCCGACCAGCTCCTGTTCAACCCGCGCACGTACGACCCGGCGCACTTCGACCCGGAGACCCGCAGGCTGCTGCGCGCCACGGTCGACTGGTTCGAGGCACGCGGCAAGCGCAGGCTGATCGAGGACTACCGCTCGCGCGCGTGGCTGGAGGACTTCCTCGCCTTCGCCGCGAAGGAGGGCCTCTTCGCCACGTTCCTGACCCCGGCGGCGGACGGCGACCGCCCGGACCAGCGCTGGGACACCGCGCGTATCGCCGCGCTCAACGAGATTCTCGGCTTCTACGGACTCGACTACTGGTACGCCTGGCAGGTCACCATCCTCGGCCTCGGACCCGTCTGGCAGAGCGACAACGCGGCCGCCCGCGCCCGGGCCGCCGAACTGCTCACCCAGGGAGACGTGTTCGCGTTCGGCCTCTCGGAGAAGAGCCACGGCGCGGACATCTACTCCACGGACATGCTGCTGGAACCCGACGGCCGGGGCGGCTTCCGGGCGACCGGCTCCAAGTACTACATCGGCAACGGCAACGCCGCCGGGCTCGTGTCGGTCTTCGGCCGCCGCACCGACGTCGAGGGGCCGGAGGGCTACGTCTTCTTCGCCGCCGACAGCCGCCACCCCGCCTACCACCTCGTCAAGAACGTCGTAGACTCCTCCAAGTACGTCAGCGAGTTCCGCCTCGAGGACTACCCGGTCGCCGCCCAGGACGTCCTGCACACCGGGCGTGCCGCCTTCGACGCCGCCCTGAACACCGTCAACGTCGGCAAGTTCAACCTGTGCACCGCCTCGATCGGCATCTGCGAGCACGCCCTGTACGAGGCCGTCACCCACGCCCACAACCGCATCCTGTACGGGCGGCCCGTCACCGCCTTCCCGCACGTCCGGCGGGAGCTGATCGACGCGTACGTGCGCCTCGTCGGCATGAAGCTGTTCAGCGACCGCGCCGTCGACTACTTCCGCTCCGCCGGCCCGGACGACCGCCGTTACCTGCTCTTCAATCCGATGACGAAGATGAAGGTCACCACCGAGGGCGAGAAGGTCGTCGACCTGATGTGGGACGTCATCGCGGCCAAGGGGTTCGAGAAGGACACCTACTTCGCCCAGGCCGCCGTCGAGATCCGGAGCCTGCCGAAGCTCGAGGGCACGGTCCACGTCAACCTGGCGCTGATCCTGAAGTTCCTGCGCAACCACCTGCTCGACCCGGTCGACCACCCGCGGGTGCCGACCCGTCTCGACGCGGCCGACGACACCTTCCTCTTCCGGCAGGGCCCGGCCCGCGGGCTCGGCTCCATCCGCTTCCACGACTGGCGCGCCGCCTTCGACGCCCATGCCGGGGTGCCGAACGTCGCCCGGTTCCGCGAGCAGGCCGACGCCCTGTGCACCTTCGTCACCACCGCGGCACCCGACGAGGGGCAGAGCCGCGACCTCGACCTGCTGCTCGCCGTCGGCCAGTTGTTCGCCCTCGTGGTGCACGGTCAGCTGATCCTCGAGCAGGCCGAGCTGACCGCGCTCGACGAGGACGTCCTCGACGAGCTGTTCGCCGTCCTCGTCCGCGACTTCTCGGGCCACGCCGTCGAACTCCACGGCAAGGACTCCGCCACGCGGGCGCAGCAGGACTGGGCGCTGGGCGCCGTCCGGCGCCCCGTCGTCGACGAGGCCCGCTCGGCCCGCGTGTGGGAGCGCGTCGAGGCGCTGTCCGGCGCCTACGAGATGGCCCCGTAGGCGACGGGGGCGGGGACCGCGACGCGGACCCCGCGTCGGCGCCGGCGCCTCCCCGGCGTGCCCCGGCCGGTGGGCTATCGTGCGGGCAACTCCCCGCAGGGCCCTGGCCCGCTCACACGCAAAGGGAACCGGATGCGCCTCAAGAACGCGGGCCTCGCGCTCGCGGGGTCCGCGATGGTGGTCGCCCTGGCCACCGCCTCGCCCGCCGTCGCGGACACCCCTCCCACCCTGCCCGATCCGTCGCTCACCGGTGTACTCGCCGTACAGAAGCAGGCGCTGGCCGCCGGGGCGCCCGGCGCACTGACCCGGATCGACTCCGGCGGCGCGGGGTACCGGATCGCGGTGGGCAAGGCTGACCGGGCGGCGGGCACGGCCATGGACGCCGACCGCAGGTTCCGCGTCGGCAGCGTCAGCAAGACCTTCACCGCCGTCGTGCTGATGCAGCTCGTCACCGAGGGACGCGTCGACCTGGACGCGCCGGCGAACGACTACCTCCCCCGGGCCCTGCCGGACGACCGCATCACCGTGCGGCACCTGCTGAACCACCGCAGCGGCCTGTGGGACTACACGAACGACATGTTCCAGCACACCGTCCCGGGCTTCGAGGCCGTACGGAACAAGGTGTTCACGTACCAGGAACTCATCGACCTGTCCGTCGCCCACGCAACCACCGGCGAGCCCGGTGCCGCCTACGGCTACTCCAACACCAACTTCGTGGTGCTCGGCCGGCTGATCGAGCACGTCACCGGCGTCCCGATGGCCACGCACTACGAGCAGCGGATCTTCGAGCCGCTCGGTCTGACGAACACCTCGTACGTCCATCCGCGGACGACTCTCACCGGTTCCCACGCCCGAGGTTACGTCCGTGACGACGACACCGCGCTGCCCCTGGTGGACTCCACCGAGCAGACCGTCTCCTGGGCGCAGTCGGCCGGTGCCGTCATCTCGAACTCCGAGGACCTGAACCGCTTCCTCGCCGCGGTCGTCTCCGGCGAACTCGTCGCCACGGAGCAACTGCGGGAGATGATGAGCCTGGTCCCGGTGAACGCCGACGGGACCCAGTCCTACGGACTCGGACTGCGGGGGAGGAAGCTCTCCTGCGGCGTCACCGTATACGGTCACACCGGCACGGTCCAGGGCTACTACACGTACGCGTTCACGACGGCCGACGGCGAGCGCAGCATGTCGTCGATGGCGAACACCTCCAACAACGGCACGGTGAACTCCATCCTCGGCACCACGCTCGAGGCCGCGTTCTGCGGCACCGAGCCCACGGGGACGAGCGCCCGGGCCCGCTTGGCCGACGGCGGCTTCGCCGAGGAGGTCGCTCCCCAGGTCGTGCGCGACTGACCGCCACCACCCGCCCCGACGGGCCCGGCGCCCGGCGCCGTGCGCCCTAGGGCCTGTCTGACAATTCCCGCCTGCCTCGCGACGCCATGCACGCTCCCCCAGAGGGGGCACCCCCACTCGCCGCACCGGGCGCAGAGCCGAGTACATCCAGTACGAGGCTCTACGCCCGGCACGCCGAGAGCACGCACCTGACGCCGCGAGGCCGCCCTCCGGGCGACGACGCGAATTGTCAGACAGGCCCTAGTGGAACCGCCCGAACACGTCCCGCACGCGCCGTGCGTCGCGCAGGCGCTGCTCGTAGGTGGCGCCCAGGGCGAGCAGCACCGCACCGGCCAGCGCGGGAGGCGCCCACCGGGGGAGCACGCCGACGACCTGGGCGACGTACGGGGCGAGTTCGTGCAGGGTCACCAGGGCCAGCACGGCCCCGCCGAGGACCAGCGGCGCCCGGAGCCGGTGGCGCGCGCCCACCAGGGTCACGGCCAGCGCGGCCGCACCGAGCAGCAGCGGCCGGAGCCAGTGCGGGTCGCCCCACGCCGCGAGCAGACTCGGCACCAGGGCGAGGGCCAGGCCGGGTCCGTACGCCGTCCACGAGGAGAGCGCGGGATCGCGACGGCGCCCCAGGAAGCCGACGACCAGCGCGGGCACGGCCACCGGCAGGGTGTAGGCCTCCGGCGTGGTGACCTCCCAGGCCGCCAGCCGGACCCAGGCGGCCAGCACGAAGAGGACGGCGGCCACGTGACCGGCCGCCCGCCGGTCCGGTCGCAGCGCCGTCGCGGCCGTGACCACCCCGCCGAACGAGAGCACCACCGCCAGCATCGGCGGATCGGTCGCGGTGAGAGCGAGGGCGAGCAGCCCCGCCGCCGCGCCCGCACCCTCGACGGGCACCCTCGCGGAAGAACCCGTCAGACGCCACGCCAGCAGGACCGCGACCGCGGGCACGATGAGGACCAGCAGCGCCGTGTGCCGCGGCGGCAGTCCGGCCCACGCGCCGATCGCACAGGCGAGAGCCGTGGCGTGGACGAGGGCGGCGGGCGCCGCGAACGGGCCGGTCCCCGGACGCGTACCCGCCGCGGCGAACAGCAGTGTCATCGCGGTGAGCACACCGATCGTCGTCGCCTCGGACACCAGCGAGACGAGGGCGAGATGCACGGAGGTGACGAGCGCCAGCACGACGGCCGTGACGGCCGGCCACGACAGGCCGGCCGCGCCGCGGCGGGCCCGCTCCGCGCAGCCCAGCGCCGCCACCACCACGGCGCCCTGCACCACCAGCGCGGGACCGTAGGGCAGTCCGAGCGCGGAAGGCAGCACCAGCATCGCCGCCCAGCCGGCGACGAACGCCCCCGCCACGGCCGCCGGCCGCACCTTCCCGACGTGCGCGGAAGCCGTCACCAGGACGACCGTGACGACGGCCAGGACGAGCGGCACGGTGGTCGCGTACGCGGGCCAGGGCGCGTCCGCGAACACGGCGGTCCTGATGTCCCGCGGCACACCGGACCAGGGCCGCGCCACCCGCGGCACCGGACCGAGGAGCACCCCGGCGACCGGCGGCAGGGCCGACAGCACCGCGAGGCCCTGCACCGCGCACGAGGCCAGGACCAGACCCCGGCGCGGCGCCTCGGGAAGCGGCGACCTGAGGACCAGCAGCAGTGCGACACCGCAGACCAGGAACCCGGGCACGGTCCACTCACCGGGCAGCGAGGCCCGCAGCACCCCGCCCGCCCCGGCGACCGCGGCCAGACCGGCCGTCAGCGCCGCGCCCACGGCCACGTCCGGGTTCGGGACGGCCCGGGCCACCACCAGGGCGATCGCGGCCGCGAGGACCAGGAGCGCCGCCCCTCGCGCGGCGTCGATCGGGCCGGACGCGCTCCAGCAGAGCGAGCCGGCCGAGAGAACACCGACGGCACCGGCGCCGAGCGAGCCGACGGCGGCGACGACCCGGACCGGCGCGAGGGCGGCCCGCAGGGCGCCGGCGGCCCCGGCCGCCGCGGTCACCAGGAGTACGGCCGTGAGGGCGTGCGGGCCGGCGTCGACGGAGATCGCCCACAGCGGCAGGGGAAGGTGGGCGCTCGCCGTGGCCAGCGGGAGGGGCAGACGGAGCACGCGCCGCGTCCCCGTCCGGTCCGGGCCCTCGGCGGCCGGAGCGTCCGACGGCACCAGCGTCCCCACGCCCACGCCGTACGCGGCCCACACCCCGGACAGGACGGCCGACGCGACGGCCGTGTACGGGAGAGCGCCCGTCCCGGTGAACGCCACCTGGCGCAGCGCGTAGGCGTCGAGCACCGTCAGCGCGATCCCCAGAGCGGCGACCGCCTCGGCCGTCGAGACCAGCCCACGCCGCAGCAGCGCCACCGGCGCCGCCAGTGCCCCCGCGGTCACCGCGCCGAGCACCAGCGACCGTCCGGCGATCCCCAGCTGCCCCCAACCGACCAGGGTGAAGGCGACCGCGGCGACCGTCAGCAGGACTCCGCCGAGGACCAGCAGCACGTTCTGCACACCGGGTGCCGTGGCGTCCGGCACGGGAGCGGGGCCACGACGGCTCGGCCACACCGGCGGCACGGACCCGTCGCCCCGGCCGCCCCGGGGCGCGGACGCCCGCAACGTGTGGATCAGCCACGCGCGGCGTCGCAGCAGGACGGCCCGGCGGGCGTCGAGGTGCCACAACTCGGCGTCGAGGAGCCGCAGCTCCTCGGCCGGGGGCAAGGGGTTCGTCATGCCTGGGAGTGTGGCCCCCCGCACGCCACCGGACATGAGCGCGCGTACTCAGTTCCTACTCAGGTACCGCCCGCGCCCGGCGCGGTGGCGGCCCGGCCGCCCGTCACCGGGCCATCGCCCTGACGGTCGTCAGCTCCTCGCCGGTCAGTTCCGCGATGCGGTGCGCCGGCACCCCGGCCGCGAGCGCACGGGTCAGCAGCGCCTCACGGTTGTCCGCGCAGGAACGGTAGGCCAGCAGCTCCTCCTCCAGCCGCGCGACGTTCTCCGGCACGAGCGAGTGGCGTACGCGGCTGAGTTCCTCGTCGCTCAGAGGGACCGGCAGCCGCTCGGCGCCCTCGGGAATGGAGGACGTCTCCTCCGGCGGCAGCAGGCGCAGCCCGGGAGAGGACGCGGTGACACCCTGCGCGTCCAGCCACGCACGGACCGCGGGCGTGTCCATGCAGGCCAGGTCCCCGACGGCCGCGGGCGGAGTGCCGAGCGGCGAGTCCGTTCCGGTGAACAGGACGAGATAGGCGTCGTCGGTCATCCTCTTGCTCCTCATGGGCGACGTGCGTGTCGGACGGCCTTCCCTATACCCGCCACCGCGCGTCTCACGTACCCGGGCCGCCGGCGGGTTCTCAGCGCGGGTCCCTGCGCATGCACCAGGTGCGGGGGCCGTCGCCGGGGAGCCGGACATCGGCCGTGACTTCGAAGCCGAGCCGCTCGTAGAACCGCACGTTCGCCTCGCTTGAGGTCTCCAGGAACACCGGGCACCCCGCGCGCTCGGCCTCCTGGACGCCGGGGGCCAGTACGGCACCGCCGAGCCCTTTCCCCTGTGCTTCGGGGGCGGTCGCCACGGTCTGCAGGAACCATCCCGGGTCCTTCGGCCGGTACGGCGCCATGGCCACGTCCGCGTCCGCGGCCATGGCGGCCCGGTCGCCGCTGAGTTCACCGAGGACCGGCCCCAGTTCGGCGAGGGCGGGGGAGGGGTCCTGGCCGGGAATCGCCCAGACCGCCACGGCACGGCCCGCGTCGGCGACCCAGACACGTCCGTACACCATGCCGATACGGGTCAGGCACAGCTCCTGGTACCGCCGGACGCGCTCCTCGTGACCGTCCGCCGCGATCACGTGCCGCGTGAAGGGGTAGTCGGCGAAGGCCCGGGCGAGGGTGTCGACCGCGGTGGGGACGTCGGCGTCGGTGAGGAGGCGTACGGAAGGCGCGCTGCGGCGCTGGGGCATGTCCACCGAACGATCTTGACAGCAGGCCCTGTCCTCCACACAACGCCCATGGCCGGGCCCGGTGCGCGCCTCCCCGACGGCCGGTCGGTCCGGCGCCGTGTCCCCGTACGCCGATGCGGCTACTGTCGAGGGCATGAGCGAACACTCGGAGCGTTCCGTCACCGTCGAACGCACCAGCAGCGGCCAGTTCGTGGCGACCAACGCCCGTGGCGGATCGATCGGTTTCGGTACGTCCTCGGACAGCGGCCACGACACCGGATTCACGCCCGTGGAGTTGTTCCTGGCCGCGATCGGCGGCTGCAGTGCCGTGGACGTCGACATCGCCACCGGCCGGCACGCGGAGCCCACCCGGTTCTCCGTGACGGTCACCGGAGACAAGATCAGCGACGACCTGGGCAACCGCATGACGAACCTCGAGGTCACCTTCAGCGTGGCGTTCCCGGACGACGAGGGGGCGGAACGCGCCCGCGCGATCCTGCCCCGCGCGGTCAAGGCGTCCCATGACCGCCTCTGCACCGTGAGCAGGACCGTCGAGATCGGCACACCCGTGACCACGACGGTCACCGACGCCTGACGTCCGGGCGCGGACCCGGGGGAGGGGTTGTGTCGCGTCCCCCTCCCTCACCCGTTCGGCCCCGTCCCGCCCCCACCGGATCGGTCTCACCGGCCCCGCCTGCCCCATACTGGAACAAATGGGATGAACAGCCCGGGCGAGCTCGCGGAGGCGCAGCGATGCACCACCACGCCGAGAACGGTGCCGACCACACGACGGACGCCGCGCAGGAACCGGAACCGTACGACGACGAGGTCTACGACGACGAGGAGACCTACGAAGGCACCGTCGTCCAGGGCGACGACGAGCCGGCGCGTCCGTCGCCGGAAGGGAGCCCCGACGTCTTCCTGGACGTCCCCCAGCTCAAGGTCGACGAGATCAACCTGGACGTGGAGAACCTGCGGGCCCGTGTCTCCCTCCAGGCCGAGGTGCTCGATCTGCTCAAGCTGAACGTGGGTGCCGACGTCGCGCTCGGCGAGGTCCACCTCGGCATCTCCGGCGTGGAGGCACAGGCCCAGCTCGAGGTCCGGCTGGACAACGTCGCGCAGATCATCGGCCGGGTCCTCACCACGCTCGACCGCAATCCGCAGATGCTGGAGGCGCTGGCCCGCGGCGTCGGGTCGGCCGTGCAGGACGTGGGCCGGGGCGCCGGATCGGCCGTACACGATGTCGGCCGGGGCGCCGGGTCCGCCGTGCGGGACGTCGGGGAGGGGGCGGGAGCCGCGGTGGAGGATGTCGGAGCGGGGGCCGGAGCCGCGGTGGAGGATGTGGGAGAGGGGGCCGGAGTCGCGGTCGAGGGCGTCGGTGGCGGTGCCGGAAAAGCCGTCGGAGAGGTCGGGCAGGGCGTCGGCGAGGTGGCCGAGGACATCGGCGGGGGTGCGGGAGATGCCGTCGGCGAGGTGAGCGGCGCGGCGGGCGAGGCCGTCGCTGAAGCGGGTGACGTGACGCGGGAGGCCGGCGGCACGGAGGCACGGCGGACGGCCGGACGGACCGGCGCCGACACCGAGGGCGGACGCTCCGGCACCCGGCGGCGCCGCACGCGCGAGGACGGGTCCGAGGCGCGGCGCCCCGCCGGGCAGCGGAGGGTCAGGAGCCGCGACGAGCCGCCGTGAACGGACGGCCCGCCGCGCGAGGCCGCCCAGGCTCCGCCTGCGGAACATGCGAACCCCGGTCCCGACATCTCCTTCGACGCGGTCGTCAGCGGTGACCGCCTCCGCTTCGAGGAGGCGCCACGGACCCGGGTCACCTTCCCCGGCACCGGTGCGCGCGAGTCGGTGTCCCGCAGCGAGCGGACCAATCTCCCCCGACGGGTGGCCGCCGGGAAGGAGTACCGCGAGGTGACCGTGAAGTACCGCCTCGCCAGCCGCCTCACCGGCACCTCGGCGGACGGCCCGGCACCGGACGAGGACGGGCCGCGACCTCAACCCCCCGGCTTTGTCTAGACCTATTTTGTCTAGACCTCTTGCCCGCCCGTGACGCGCGGGCTACGTTTCCCGCTGTCCGGAGTCACGTTTCCTTCAATTCCCTTGATGTGCAAGGCCGGAAGGAGCATGCCCACATGCAGGACCGGAGTCTGTCCAGACGGGCCGTTCTCGCCTCCGCGACCGTGGTCGCCGCGGGCGCGGCGGGCGTCGTGGGCGTGACGGCCTCCCCCGCGGCCGCGCACGGACGCGACCGCCGCATCAAGAAGATCATCGCCAGGATGAGCATCGAGGCGAAGATCGGCCAGTTGTTCGTGCCGTACTTCTACGGTACGTCGGCGACCTCCCCCAGCCAGTTCGACCAGGACCGCAACCTGAGGGAACTCGGGGTCCGCACCGTGGCCGAGCTCATCGCCAAGTACCACATCGGCGGTGTCATCTACTTCTCCGGCTGGGCGAACAACATCCAGGACCCCCGCCAGGTCGCGGACCTGACGAACGGTGTGCAGCGGGCGTCGCTCGCCCTGCCCACCCCCATCCCGTCCCTGGTCTCCATCGACCAGGAGCACGGGGCCAACGTCCGCATCGGCAGCGGCGCCACCCAGCTGCCCGGCGCGATGGCGCTCGGAGCGGGCCGCTCGCTCTCCGACGCGCGCACCGCCGGACGGATATCGGGTACCGAACTCGCCGCCCTGGGCATCCACCAGAACTTCGCCCCGGTCGCCGACGTCAACGTCAATCCGGCCAACCCCATCATCAACGTCCGCTCCTTCGGCGCCGACGCCCGCGAGGTCGGCCGCATGGTGGCGGCCCAGGTGACGGGTTATCAGCAGGCCGGCGTCGTGGCCTGCGCCAAGCACTTCCCGGGCCACGGGGACACCGGGGAGGACAGCCACACCGGACTGCCCGTGATCACCCACACCCGCGAGGAGTGGGAGCGCGTCGACGCCCCGCCCTTCAAGGCCGCGATCGCCGCCGGTGTCGACTCGATCATGACCGCGCACCTCCAGGTCCCCGCGCTCGACCCCAGCAACGAACCCGCCACCCTGTCACCCGCGATCCTCCAGGGCGTGCTGCGCGACGAACTGGGCTTCGACGGTGTGATCGTCACCGACGCCCTCAACATGCAGGGCGTGCGCACCAAGTACGGCGACGACCGCGTGCCCGTCCTCGCCCTGAAGGCCGGCGTCGACCAACTGCTGTTCCCGCCGGACATCGACGTCGCCTACCACGGCGTCCTGGCCGCCGTCCGCGACGGAGAGATCACCGAGGCCCGGCTCGACGAGTCGGTCCTGCGCATCCTGCGGATCAAGGACAAGGCCGGCCTGCTCAGCGGCAGCCCCTACGTCTCCCCGGAAGAGGTCGACCGGGTCGTCGGCGCCCGCCGGCACCGGCTCGCCGCCGCCCGTATCGCCGAGCGGACCACCACCCTGCTGGTCAACGAGAACGAGGCACTCCCGCTGCGCCGCGGGCAGCGCAAACTGCTCGTGGTCGGCGCCAGCCCCGCCTTCCCGACCGACGCCACCCGTGCCACGGTGCCCGAGCTGGCCAAGGCGTTCGACGAACTGGGCTACAGCACCACCCACCTCGCCACCGGCCGGACGCCCGACCCGGCGAAGATCGACGAGGCCGTGGCCGCCGCGCAGGGGCGGGACGCGGTGGTGGTCACCACCGACAACGTCGGCGCCACCAGCGCCCAGCGCACCCTGGTGTCCCGGCTGCTCGCGACCGGCGTCCCCGTCGTGCACCTCGCGGTGCGCAACCCCTACGACATCGCCCACCTCGGCGACGTCCCGGCTTCCCTGGCCTCCTACTGCTGGACCGAGGTCGAACTGCGCGCGGCCGCCCGGGTGATCGCCGGCCGGGTCGAGCCGCGCGGCAAGCTGCCCGTGCCCGTCCAGCGGGCCGACGACCCGGCCAGGGTTCTCTTCCCCTCCGGGCACGGCCTCAGGTACGACGACTGACGCGCCGGCCCTTCCGCGCCCGGCCGGCCCAGGCCGGGCGCGGAAGGGCGCGGGGCCGGGTGACCGGGCGACCCGCGTGGCGTCGTGTCCGCCGGCGGGGCGGGGGTGAGCATGGGGTGACCTGTTTGTCCTCCCGTACCGAGGCGATGCGATGCCCGACCACGCCCGTCCCGTCCAGCCCGGCAGCGCTGTGCCGAGGGGAGGTCTGAGACCCCGTCTGGCTCAGCGGTGGCTGTTCCGGGGCATCTACGGCCTGGTGCTGGCCAGCGCCTTGGTGGCCGCGCTGGATGTGCCGGGCGAGGAGGCCGACCCCGGTCAGGACGCGCTGTGGGTCCTCCTCACGGCGCTGGCGGCGGGTGCCGCCCACGGGTACGCGCACGTCATCGCGCGACGCGCGTCCGGTGAGACGCCGGCCGGGCCGCCGGGCAGACTGCGGGCGGTACTCGCCGAGTGGCCCCTGACCGCCGCCGTACTGCCCACCGTGCTGCTCCTGCTCGGCGCGGTCGCCGAGTGGTGGTCGGAGGACACGGCGGTCGACGTGGCTCTGCTGGCGAACACCGTCGCCCTGTTCGGCCTGGGAACGGCGGCGGCCCGCACCGCGGGGCTCGGCTGGCTGACCTCCTGCCGGGCGGGGGTCGTGGACATGCTGATCGGGTTGGTGATCATTGCCGCGGACGCCGTGCTCGAGTAGCGCGGACTCCCGGACGCGCGCCCTCGGCGCGAGGGCGACGGCGCGCCCGTCCTGCCGGTGCGAGCGGGGCCGGGGCGGTGTAGAGAGGAGGCATGGCGCAAGGTCTCGACGGACTCAGCCGGCCGGGGCGACCGGGCCGGGCGTGGGTCCTCGTCCCCATCGCCTGGATCATCGCGGTGTCCGTGGTCGACGTACTCGCGCCACCCCACATCCATCTGGGCCCGCTGCTCGTCGCGGCGCCGGCGGTCACGCCGTCGTTCGGCGGGCCCCGGACGGTGGGACTGGTGGCCGCGCTGGCGGTGTGCGCGCAGACGGTCATCGGGGTGCTGCGCGACCCCGACGAACTGCTCTCGGCCAACCACGAGGCCCAGATCATGGCCTTGCTCCTGGTCGGCACCAGCCTCGTCGTCTTCTGCGTGATCCGAGAGCGCCGCGCCAAGGAACTGAGACAGGTGCGGTACGTGTCCGAGGCCGCCCAACGCGTGGTCCTGCCACCGCTTCCCCAACGGCTCGGACCTTTGCGCGCCGCCAGCCTCTACCTCGCCGCGGAGGCCGAGGCGCAGATCGGCGGAGACCTGTACGCGGCGGTACGCACCGCCTCCGGCACCCGGTTGATCGTCGGCGACGTGCGGGGCAAGGGGATGACGGCGGTCAACGACGCCTCCCTGCTGCTCGGAGCGTTCCGCGTCGCGGCCCACCGGCCGGCGAGCCTGGACGAGCTGGTGGCCTATCTCGACCGCAGCGTGTGCTGGGACCTGGCGGAGCCGGGCGAGACGGGACGCTCCGGGGAAACGTTCATCACCGCCGTCGTCGTGGAGATCCCGGACCGGGACCACCGTGTCCGGATGGTCTCCTGCGGCCACCCACCGCCGGTCGTCCTGCGCGACGGCCGGCCGCTCACGGTGGACGCCCGCCATCCCGCACCCCCGCTGGGCCTGGGCGAACTGGCGGCTCCGCGCTACCACGTGGAGACGTTCCCGTTCGAGCCGGGAGATCTCCTGCTGCTGTACACGGACGGCATCACGGAGGCCCGCGACTCCGCCGGCACCTTCTACCCGCTGACCGAGCGCATCCGTGGCTGGACGGAGCACGACTGCGACGCCTTCCTCGCCCGCTTCCGGCGCGACCTGCTGGACCACGTCGGCGGACATCTGGACGACGACGCCGTCATGATCGTCGTGGAGCGCCCTCCTGAGCTTTAGTACAGGGCTCGTGGACCACGACGCCCGCACCCCCGGGGGGCGTGCCGCGCGGTGGAGGGCGGCCCGGGGTCAGGGACGGGCGGTCAGGGTGGCGCGGCCGGCGTCGAGGAGACGGCGGGCGCGGGGGA
The DNA here is from genome assembly GCF_044142145.1 of Streptomyces sp. BK79. NCBI lineage: Bacteria > Bacillati > Actinomycetota > Actinomycetes > Kitasatosporales > Streptomycetaceae > Streptomyces > Streptomyces sp. BK79. The sequence goes on along the minus strand of NZ_JBHVOC010000001.1, from coordinate 150,952 downwards.
AGTCGCGCAGCTGTTCCTCCAGCAGATCCAGGCCCGGCACGAGCGAGTGGGCGGGGACGCCGCGAGCGGTGAGGACGTCCGCGGTCCAGGCGAGGAAGCCGGTGAAGAGGTCCGGGTCGTCCACGTACAGCGCGGCGGCGAGGAAGTCGACGATGTGGGCGATGTCCTCGGCGGTGCGTTCGCGCTGGGCGTCGTCGTACTCGGCCACGGCGGGCGAGCGCCGCAGGAGTCGTCGGAAGGTCTCCCGCACCAGGTCGCGGGAGGACTGGGCGACCATGGTGTACTCCTGGTCGGCCAGGTGCGGCAGGTCGTCGATCGCCTGGTGGGGCGGCCGGGGCCGGGGCAGGGGGCCGGCGGCGAGCCGGTCGGCGGCGGCGCGGGCGTCGGGCGCCCAGGCGTCGGCGCCCAGCCGACGGGCGTGGCGTCCGTCGGAGCCGAAACCGAGGCCGCCGACCATGACCGGCGTGCCGATGGCCTGGACGGCGGTGATCGCCGCGTGGGCCAGGGGCAGGCGTGTGGACAGCGCGGCGGACAGGCAGGCGGTGTCCGCGCCGGTGCGGTGGATCTGGCCGACCAGGTGGGCGGTGGGCACCTGGGCGCCGAGGTAGCGGACCTCCCATCCCCGAAGTCGCAGCGTCTCGGCGAGCAGGCGGGCGGGCAGCGCGTGCCACTCCTTGTCCACGCAGGCCACCGTCACCCTGCCGAGGAACGTGTCGGGGCGGCTGACGGGCAGCGCGGCGACGACCCGGTCGTTGATGGCGGTGGCGGCGTGCTCGTCGGCGACGCTCATACGGTTGGCGGCCCACTCGGTGCCGACCTTGTGCTGGACGGCGCCGATCACCTCCAGCAGGACCGTCTCCGCGTCCAGTCCCGCCGCCAGGGCGTCGGCGATGACGTCGTGTGCCGCGTACTCGTCCGCCGTCCGGGCGGCCGCCCAGAGCCTGTCCGCCCAGTCCGCGGCCCGCTCGTCGCCGGGCATGGGGGCGAGACGTACTCCGACGTCGTGCCGGGCGGGCGCGTCGCCCACGCCGGCGGGGGAAGTGTTCGTCATGCCGTGTCCCTGCCCCGAGCCGCGCCCCGTACGGCACTCGGGTGCGCCTCCAGCGGGGCGGTGATGGCCAGCACGGCGATGTCGTCGTGGCCTCCGTCCCCGATCCACTCGTCGACCAGCATCTGGACGCGTTCGACGACAGCCTCGGAAGGCATGCCGGCACACCCGAGCAGAGCACGCTGGAGGCGCTCCTCCCCGAACAGGGTGTCGCCCAGCGGGCCGCCCCTGGCCTCGGTGACGCCGTCGGTGTACAGCACGCACGTTTCCCCCGGGGCGAGCCGTAGCTCGGTGGTGCGGGTCCTGATCTGCGGCAGGACACCGATCAGGGTGCCGCCGGTGTCGGCCTCCTCGACACCGCCGTCCTGGCGGAGGATCAGCGGAGGAGGGTGACCGGCGGAGGTGAGGCGCAGTAACACGTCGCGGTCCTCGCGGACGGCGGAGGCCAGGACGAGGGTCACGAAGCGCGTCGAGTGGGCGTTGCGCAGCGCGTTGTTGAGCAGTCGCAGCAGTTGGCCGTGGTCGCCGCCCAGGGGGAGCAGCGCCTGGAGCGTGTTGCGGACCTTGCCGGTGAGGACCGCCGCCTCCAGGCCCTTGCCGGACACGTCACCGAGCACGGCCAGGGACTCCGGGCTGTCCTCGTTCGCGGGATGGACGTCGTAGAAGTCACCGCCGACGCGGTCGGTGTCGACACTGGCCCGGTAACCGCCGGCGAACTCCACCCCTTCCACTTCCCGCAGAGCCGGCGGCAGCAGGTCCCGCATCAGGGTGTCGGTGATCGCGTTCTGCTCGGTGTACAGCCGCGCGGCGGACATCGCCGCTCCGGCCCGGGCGGCGAACAGGCCGGCGAAGACCTCCTCCGACGCGCTGAACACCGAGCGCGGCGCCCGGCGCAGCAGGACCAGCGCACCGGCCGGAACGCCATGGCCGGGAAGCGGGACGATCGCCAGCGAGCCGACCTCGCCGAAGTCCTCGGGGACCAGCCAGTCGGGAGCGGCGGCGGGGTCTATCCAGCGTGAGGCCACCGGCGGGAAGCCCCGCAGCGCCTCCGGGAGACCGGGCACACTGTGCACCGCGCCCGAGACCGTGCCGCGGACCAGGCGGCCGTGCTGGTCGCACAGGACCAACGGCAGCAACCTCCCCGTGGTGGGGGCGATGACCAGTGCCGCGTCGGCCAGGTGCTCGGCGGCCAGGCGCGCGGTGACGTCCATGCACCGATCGAGGTTCAGCGACGCCAGCAGGGCGCTGGATGCCTCGGACAGGAACCGGGTGCGTTCGCGTTCCGTCTCCAGCTCTTCCACGGCCGACCGGTAGGCGGTCTGCTCCACCAGCCACCACGCGGTCTCCCCGCCGGGAAGCACGGACGGGGACGCCGAGAAGAACCCCTCACCCACCGCGCCGCTGACCGAACCGGTACCGGGCGTGCGCTGGGCGGCGGCGAGCCAGCCCGGCGACGGCAGGACCTCGCCCACACGGGCATCGGGCAGGAGGGCCCCCGCCGCGTCGTTGAGCTCCGCCACGTGCCCGGCGGCGTCCGTGACCACCACCGGAAAGGGGGCGGCAGCGGCGCTCACCGGACCGGTGGCGCCGGTGCGGGATCCTCCCGGAGACACAGACATGAGCAGGGCATCCTCCCGGGCCCTCGATCTGCCGTGAGGGCCAAGCGTCGTTGCTGAACGGCAACAGTCCCTCACGTGCGACCCCGTACGCAAGCCACGCTCCGTGGCCGCGTTCGCCCCGGTGTACTGGGGACTTTCGCCGCACACTGCAGGGTTTCCCCCTCCTTGAGACGTCCCTGAGGCCCACGGAAGGTCACGGAACCTTCACGAGTGCGGCTTCCCGGTGGTGGTGAGCGGAGCCCGCGGCGAGTGCGGAGCGTCTCGTCACGCGGATCCGTCCGGCGAGGTCGAGCGGCGGGTGGACCGGCGGCGCAGCCACAGGGGGAACGCGTACCAGGACAGGGCGAACCAGAGCATCACGGCACCGGCGAGCGACTTCGCGAGGACGCCCGGCACGACGACGTGCAGGATCAGAAGCAGGGTGCAGCCGATGGTCACGGCCAACAGCAGCATGCCGCACATCATGAGCCGGTGTGCCGCCTCCATCACCTCTTCCTTCATGCGCTGTCCCGACAGGAAGCGGTGGATGGAGACCGGTGCTATCAGGCAGGCCGTGGCGGTGGCACCCGAGACCACGGTGATGACGTAGACGGTGTGGTCGAACGTGCTCAGATCGTGGAAGAGCGGCGTGAACGCCACACTGAGCAGGAAGCCGAAGAGGATCTGCACTCCCGTCTGGGCGACGCGCGTCTCCTGCAATATCTCGTTCCACCGGCGGTTGATGCGCTCATGCGGGCTCTCCGGCTCCTCCTCCTGGGACGTCGCGCCCCCGCCGTGGCACGCATCGCACTCGCCGGCCGTCGCCCCCGACAACTCCATCGGCTCCGTCGTCATGGTCAACCGTCTCCTCCTGTTGGTGACGGTTCTGATGCCCGCCCGAGCCGTCCGCACGCCGGGACAGTCCGACAGCGCTCCTGCTCGCGGCGCGGGTGCCCGGCCCGGAACGCCCTCCACGGTGCGTCACGCTTCGTCCGGCTGCTTCTTCGCCGGCTCGCTCGTCGCGGCGGGTACGGGCATCCGGCTGGTCCCTGACCGGGACGGTCAACCTGCCGTGGCAGGGCCGGAATCAGCGTCGTCGCCCGGCGCGAGCGCCTCGTAGCACCGCGCGACGGCGTGGTAGGCGGCTTTGGGTGTCCACTGCTCGGTGGCGTCCGGTCCGGCGCCCGCGGTTCTCGTGATCTTGACGATGCCGAAGCTCGCCAGGTCGGCGTCCGTGGCACGGTCGCCGGTGTGGAGGAGCATGGGCTCGCTGAAGGCGAACACGAACGTTCCGTGGACACCGGCCCCCGCGAGGGCGTCGATCGACTCGGTGAGGTAGCCGGCCTGGACCTGTTCGTCGCGGGTCACCTCGGCGGTGATGCTCGGCGGGTCGGTGCGGTGGTCGAATATCTCGTACCCCGATCCGCCGCGTCGGGCCGCCCCGCGGTAGGCGCAGCAGCCGAACTCGGTGATCAGCACGGGTTTGCCACCGGCGACGTGTCGCCGGACCTGTTCGATGTAGACCGGGGCGTTGTGGTCGTCGCGGTAGGTGTCCAGGCCCACGTAGTCGAACCGGGACCAGTCGACGGACTCCCAGTCGCCCGCGCCGTAGGTGATCGGGCCGCGGTAGCTTTCCCGGACGGCGGTGACCAAGCGGTCGAGGAGTCGGCCGAGCGCCTTGTCGAACCTCGGCTTGTGGGTGCCGATCAGCCGCGGGAGCCGCTGTCCTCGGTGGGCGAAGGAGCGTCCGGGCACGATTCCGCGGCTGGTGAGGGACAGTTCGCAGCCGACGTTGACGCCGACGCGCCCCGTCTCGGTGCGCAGGGCTTCCGCGGCCGGTCCCAGCGCTCTCAGCGCGGCCTCGATCGCACGGGGGCGGGCCTCGACGAGCCGGGGCTGGAGCCAGGCGGACAGGCCGCAGTCGGTGGCGATGGCGGCCGCTTCGATCAGTCTTCGCGGGTCCGTGGCCATGATGGACACGGCGTTGCAGGACAGGCCGCTCCGGATGGCGGTCATGTCGCGGCGCACCTCGTCGGGGCGCCAGTGGGGACGCGAGTGGAAGTCCCTGGCGTACTGGACACCGGCGTCGTAGCAGACGCCTCGCACGGGAAGGACGGCCAAGGGGACTCCTTCCGTTGTCCGGCCCGCCGTTCGCACCGGAGCAACGCACGGTCCCGTTGACGAGTTCCCGCCTCGGGCGCGGACCTCGCCCAGGTGCGAGGGGCCGCCGTCAGCCGAAGTCGTCCGGGACGATGCGGAGCTTGTGCGCGATGCGGGCCAGTGCTTTCTGATCGGTCGTGTTGAGCGAGTCGAGGACGATGCGGCGTACGGCGCGCAGGTGGGTGGGCGCTGCCGCGCGCACGATGTCGAAGCCGGCGTCGGTGAGTTCGGCGAGGGTGTACCTGCCGTCGGCCGGGTCGGGTGTCCGCACGACCCAGCCGCGCTGTTCACAGCGCTTGATGACGTTGGACAGGCGGGAGAGCGATCCGCTGGCGAGGAAGGCCAGTTCTCCCATCCGCAGGGTGCGCCGCGGGGCCTCGGAGAGGTGGCTGAGCACGAGGTACTCGAACAGGGTGAGGCCGTGTTCCTGCCGCAGCGGCGACTCCAGCTTGCCGGGCAGCAGGAGGACCAGGGAGATCAGCCCCGTCCACGCCGCCTTCTCCTGCTCGTCGAGCCAGCGCGGCTCCTCGTCGCCCGTGTGCTCGTCCGTGCCGCTCATGGGCCCTCCCGTGCCGTTCATGGATGTTCCCGCGCTCTCCGGCGGCATCCGCCATCACTTTACGCTTGAAGTCCTTGCGTGCTAGTTTCACTTTACGCGTGAACTCATACGGGAGGAAACGCGCCCCTACGGGCAGGGAGAGGACGCATCATGAGCACCGTCACCTTCGGCAGCGCTGCGGGCTTCGGCGAGAAACTGCACGACGCCCTCGGCTACAGCGGCGCCGTCCGCGTCGGCGACCGGGTCGAGACGTCCGGCCAGGCCGGAGTGGATGACGACCTGGTCGTCCCCGACGCGTTGGAGGACGAGATCATCCGGGCCTTCGACAACGTGGAGCGCACGCTCGCCACGGTCGGCGCGACATGGAAGGACGTCATCCACGTCAACTCGTACCACAAGGTCGCACCGGGAGAGGACGTCATCGGCGACGACCACAACAGGGTCATGGCCGAGCAGTTCCGCCGGCGCCTCGGCGGCCGCGCGCCGATCTGGACCGAGACCGGCGTCACGGTCCTCGGCCTGGCCGCGATGCGCGTGGAGATCCGCGTCACGGCCGTCGTCGGCTCCGGGAACTGAACCGTCACCTCCGCTGTGGCCGAGGATGGAGTCATGACAGGGGACGCGAGCGAGATCGCTCTGAGCAGGCAGGACCTGCGTGAGGTCACCGCGTTCGCCGCGGCGTGCGCGGAAGTGGTGCTCGACGTCTTCGAGGGCGAGGAGCCGGATGACGTGCGGCCTCGGGACGCTGTCGGCGCCGCGTGGGAATTCGCGCGGGGCGGCGAGCGGGGGAAAGCGCTGCGAGACACGGCGTGGGCGGCACTCGCGGCAGCCCGGAGCGCGGACCGTCCGGCGGCGCGTGAGGCGGCCCGGGCCGCGATGTCCGCGGCGGGCGCCGCCTACCTGCACCCGCTGGCCAGGGCCACCCAGGTCAAGCACATTCTCGGAGCCGGCGCTCACGAGGCCAGAGCGGCCGAACTCGTCGCCGGCGACGATCGCGGCGTCGGCGCCGCACACCTCCGGCGGGCGGTGCACCGGGCGACACCGGCCGTCGTCGAGGTGCTCACCCGCTTCCCGACAGCCCCGGGTGGCGGCGGCCGGGTCGGCGAGCTGATCCGCATGCTGGACGCCGACCTGCGGTCACTCGCCCCCGCCGACTGACCCCGAGCGTGCGGACTCCGCGGCGGCCACACCTTCCCGGCGCGGTGGGCCCGTCCGGCTAGCAGACGGCGTGGGGCGGCACACCCCTCCACGTGCACACCGTGCAGGGCGGTTTGGTGGTGCGCCGTGACATACCGCCGTACGGCGCACCACCCCTACGGTGCCGGTCACCTGGCCGCTTCCCCCGTGTCACGCCGGCGAAGCGGCCCGGTGCCCCCCGAGCGCCGAAGGAGCCGCCATGCAGCCGCCGCCATCACGAGGAGCCGGTGTCCCGCCGACCCCCGTCACCCGTGTCTCTCCCGTCATGTCCGGGCCGCCGCCCGCCGGTCCCCCTCCACGCCGGGCACGACGCGCCCGGCGTGCGCTGCCGTCCCGGCTGGTGGCCCTCGTGGCCCTCGTACTCGCAGCGGCCCTGCTCGGCCCGGCACCCGCCGCCCACGCGGCGGTCGGACTGACCAGGGTCACGGGTTTCGGCGCCAACCCGGGCCAGTTGAACATGTACGTCTACCGCCCCACGTCGCTGCCCGCGAACCCGGCGGTCGTGTTCGCGCTGCACGGTTGCACCCAGAACGCCCAGGGCTACGCGGACAACTCCGGGCTGCCGGAACTCGCCGACCGGCACGGCTTCCTGGTGGTGTTCGCGGAGACCACCTCCTCGAACAACCTCAACAAGTGTTTCAACTGGTTCCAGAGCACCGACAACCGCAGAGGCCAGGGCGAGGCCGCGTCCATCCGCCAGATGGCCGCGCACACCGTCTCGGCCTATGGAGCGGACGCCGGGCGGACCTACGTCACCGGTCTGTCCGCCGGCGGCGCCATGACCTCGGTGATGCTCGCGGCCTACCCGGACGTCTTCCAGGCCGGCGCGGTCGTCGCCGGACTGCCCTACGGCTGCGCCGCCGACGTCGGCAGTGCCTACACGTGTATGAGCCCCGGAACCGACCTCACCCCGGCCCAGTGGGCGACGCGGGTCCGCGACGCGCACCCCGCGTGGTCCGGCCCGTGGCCGCGCGTGGCCGTCTGGCACGGCGACCGCGACACCACCGTCGTCCCCCGCAACGCCGACGAACTGCGCGACCAGTGGACCGCGCTGCACGGCCTGTCCCAGACCCCGAGCCGCACGTCGGTCATCGGCCCGAACTCCACCCGGCACGAGGAGTACCACGCCGGGGACGGGTCGGTCGCCGTCGAGGTGAACCGCGTCCCGGCCATCGGGCACGGGACTCCGGTCGATCCGGGCAGTGGCGCCGAACAGTGCGGCGGCACCGGCGCCGCCTACTTCCTGGACTCGGTCTGCTCCAGTCTGTGGATCACGCGGTTCTTCGGCCTGGAGGACTCCGAGCCCCAGCCCGGCACGCTGCCCGCTCCGACGGGCCTGGCCGCCACCAGCGCCACCGACACCACCGTCACCCTGAGCTGGAACCCGGTCGACGGCGCCGCCGACTACGCCGTCCACCGCGACGGCACCCGGATCGCCACGTCCGACACGGCGGCGTACACCGACACCGGGCTCACCGCGGGATCGACGCACACCTACACGGTGGCCGCACGGGACGCCGACGGAAGGACCGGGCAGCTCTCCGGCGCGGTCACGGCCAGGACCACCGGCGGTACGGCCACCTGCTGGACCGCCAGCAACTACGCCCACACGCAAGCGGGCCGGGCCACGACCAGCGGCGGCTACACCTACGCCGTGGGTTCGCGCCAGAACATGGGGCTGTACAACACCTTCGTCATCCATACGCTGAAGGAGTCGCCCGCCGGCTACTACACGGTGGCGGACGGGGCGTGCCCCTGACCCGAAGCCACCGCCGAGACGTCCCGTACCCGCACGCTCGCGGTCGCGGTACCTCCAGCACGTCGGGCGGCGGGTGCGTGAGCCGCCCGGTGGTCACGACGAGGACCGCTCCGGTGGTCGCCGGCCGTCCAGCGTGAGGGCGAAGACCCGGATGTCCCGTCGGCTGCGGTGGGCATAGTCGTCGAAGCAGGGCATCCGGGCGAGGATGAGGTCCCGGGCCGCTCGCCGTTCCCGGGGAGTCAGCAGACGTGCCCGGACCGGCAGGAGCGTGCCGTGCCAGTCGACCGTGGCGTGGGGTTCGCGCAGCAGGTGGTGGGACCAGGCGGGGTGCCGGGGCCGCCCGAAGTTGGTGGCCATGACGATGAAGGTGTCCCGCGTGATCCGGCCGGCCAGGAGCGGTGTGGCACAGGGGGTGCCGTCACGGCGGGTGGTATGGAGGATCAGGACGGGGACCAGCAGGCGGCTGGGCATCCAGCGGCCTCCGGTCCACCGGTGGAACCGCCGGTCCAGAGGCGGCAGCAGGTACGGGCCGCAGCGGCGCAGGAGCCAGCTGTTCCCCACCGCGCGCAGCAACCGCTGCCGGCGACCGGTGACCTGCTCGGTGTCCCACTGCGGCGCCGTCACGACGGTTCCCCGCCCCGCCCCGGCCACCCCGGTGATGCGGGGAAGGGGTGCCCGGTCAGGCGTTGGGACAACTGCCACAGCCGCTCGGCGGCACGGTCGTCGCGGGCACGCCGTGCGGCCCGTACCCGTACCGGGGCGCCGGACCACTCCCAGCGGCCTCCCGGGCCGAAGAACTCGCCACCGGCGACATGGGGGTCGCCGGCGGCCCGCACAAGGGACCAGGCCGCCTGGGACGGCGAGTGCCATCGTGACTGCCCCCACCGCAGCAGCCGCGCCTCGAGGCGGCGACCGTCGGCGTACAGGGCGCGGGAGCCCAAGGTGGTGTCGACCAGGCCGGGATGGGCCGCGACCGCACGCAGGGGCACGCCACGAGCCTGCGCCCACACCGTCAGTCCGTGCGTGAACAGCAGGTTCGCCAGCTTGGAGTCGAAGTAGGCCGGCCACCGGTGGTAGCGCCGGGGCAGATGCGGCCGGTCGGTGCGGCACCGGCCCAGCCAGTGCAGGACCGAGGTCACGTTCACCACCCGGGGCCGCGGAGCGCTCAGCAGAGCGGGCAGCAGGTGCCCGGTCAGGGCGAAGTGACCGAGGTGGTTCACGGCGAAGTGCATCTCGAAGCCGGCCGGGGAACGGGTGTACGGCAGCGCCGCCACACCGGCGTTGTTGATCAGCACGTCCAGCCGCCCTCCCACGAGCCGCGTGATCTCCCCGGCGGCCTCGCGGACCTGGTCAGGACGAGCCAGGTCGCACGTGACGCTCTCCACCCGCGCCGCCGTGACGCGGCGCCGTACCGCCTCGGCCGACGCGCGCCCCTGCGAGGCGGACGGGCACAGGATGATCACGTGCGCCCCGTGCCGCGCCAGATGTACGGCTGCTGCCGCGCCGATGCCGCGGGAGGAGCCCGTCACCACCACCGTCCGTCCGGTCAGGTCGGCCAGGTGCGCGGGCGTCCACGAGGCCGCCCGGCTTGCCCGCAGGCGTCGCCACGGTCCGGGGATGCCGGCGCCATCGCCTCCGGTCGTGCGGGCGCGCCCTGTCATCGGGTCCGGTCCTGCCGTGTGTGCCTCGGATCGGTTCGCAGATGCAGGGTGCCTGACGGGGAGGTGGTGAGGGGCTGACCGTAATGCCGGGTGCGTACGCAGAAGATGAGCAGGGCGAGAAGGCTGGTCGCCGCGAACCAGGGGAGGGCACGGGCCGCGCAGGAGAGGGTGCCGGCCTGCGTGAACGAGGCGGCCAGGGCCGCTTGGGCCGGCCCGTACAGGGGCAGGGCGCCCAGCCATGCCTGGTCTCCGGCCGGGTTGGAGACCGGGCTCTGCATGCCGACGTCGATCAGCGTGGCCATCACCACGACGAAGAACCCCTCCAGTTCCGTGCGCAGCAAGGAGCCGGCCATGATGCCGAGACCTCCGTAGGCCATGATCGCCGCCGCCAGGGCGGCGGCCACGGCCGTCGGCTGGGCCAGTGGCCAGGACAGCCGCAGCAGGGCCAGGGTGTAGCAGGTGAGCAGTGCCGTGATGACCAGGAGCGCGACCATTTTCGCGGCCAGCAGCTGCAGCCGGGGGTAGCCGGCCAGGACCAGGCGCAGGTCGATGTCCCGGGCGTTGAAGGTGGCCATGAACATCATGAAGCCGGCGATCACCGTAACGGCGTGCAGGGCACTGGAGACCTGGATGGTGCGGTTCATCGACGCGATCACATCGACGCCGATGGTGGCGCTGCTGAAGGTGATGTCCTTGTTCAGAGCGGTGGCCCGGACCAGGTAGATCCAGGTCGGGATGAAGAAGGCGATCATGCTCATCGCGAGGCGGTTGCGCAGGTGACCGGTCAGCGTGAAGCCGAGAGCCACTGTGAACGCCGTCCACTGGTGCCTCATCGCCGCACCCCGTCCTGGTACAGGCGGCCGTCCCGCAGATGATGGACGGAGTCGAAGTGCTCCAGGTCGTGCAGCAGGTGCGACACCACCACCACCGAACGCCCTCGGTCGCGCAGACGACCGGCCAGCTGCCAGAAACGCTGGTGTGTGTCCCAGTCGAAGCCCTGGTACGGCTCGTCGAGCACCAGCAGCGGCGGATCGTGCATCAGAGCCAAGGTCAGGTTCAGCTTCTGCCGGGTGCCGCCGCTCAGCTCTCCCGCACGGGTGCGGCGTTCGGCGCCGAAGCCGAGCAGGTCCACCGTCTCCCAGGCGTGGTCCAGCCGCGGCAGCCGGTAGGCGACCTGGAACAGCCGCAGATGCTGGGCGACCGTGAGGGTGTCGTCGACCACCGCCTGCTGCGGGCAGTACCCCAGCGCGCTGAACCGCCGCACAGTGCCCCGGTCCGGGACCAGTTGCCCCACCGCGATACGCAGCAGCGTGCTCTTGCCCGAGCCGTTCTCACCGACCACGCCGACGAGCGTGCCGGCGGAGACGGCCAGATCGGCGCCTCGCAGCACCGTCCGTCTGCCGTATGCCTTGTACACGGCCGCCAGCCGCAGCCGCGTGTCCGATCCCATCTGGTCCTGCCCCTCGCCGCCCACCGCACGCACCACGTCTGCCCGGACCAACGGGAGCGGACGTCGCACGGACACGGCGGGCGACGTGTACTTCGGCGCGGTTGTCTCGTTCACCCGTCATGACGATGATCATCACGGGCGGCCGGGCGCATCTGGCGAGGCGGCTGAGCACGTACTTCTCCCCTCCCGTCATGCCGGTCGTGGCGGGCTGCGCGGTCGGCTGGCGCACCACATGGCCCTCCTACGACGGTCTTCTGTGGGGGCTGTACGGCTGCGGTTCCTGGGTCCTGCTGTGTACGGCCGTCGCGTTCGCCGGTACCCGCCTGGGGTGGTGGCCCACGCACGTTCCCTCGGAGCGCGGACCACGCCTGATGCTGCTGGCCGCGACCCTCCTCGCCGCGGCGGCCGTATGGATGACGTGCCGACGCCTGGGGGCCCCGGCGCCGCTCCTGGCGGTGGGGACCACCGCCCCGCTGCTTGCCGCACTCCTGCTGGTGTCCACCTGGGTCACCAACGTCTCCCTGCACACCGGTGCGGCAGCCGCCGGCGTCACCCTCCTCACCCTGGAACTGGGGCCCGCCTGGGTCCTGCTGTACCCGCTCGTGGCGGCCATCGGCTGGTCCAGGCTGCGTCTACGCGCCCACTCGCTCGGCCAGGTGCTCGCGGGCGCGGCCCTGGGAACCACGGCATGTGTCGCCGTGGTCTGCCTGGGCCGCTGAGGTCGCCGCGGCGCCCCCGGCGGAGGGGTGCCTATGCTTGCCGCCATGAGCCGATGGGAAGAGTTGACCGGTGGTGTGTCCGGTGAGCAGTACGCCGCGCGGTTCGCCGAACTCGCCGAACGGGGAGAAGACGTACACGGCGAGGCGCGACTGTGCGCCACGCTGGTGCCCCCAGGGGCGCGGGTGCTGGACGCCGGGTGCGGCACCGGCCGGGTCCTGATCCGGCTCGCCCAGCTCGGGTACGACGGCGTAGGCGTGGACCGTGACGCTTCCATGCTGGCCGTGGCCCGTCGCAACGCGCCGGACCTGACCTGGCTGCAGGCCGACCTGGCGGACTTCGAACCGGAGACCGCGGGCATCACCACCGGCTTCGACCTCGTCGTCGCCGCGGGCAACATCTTCCCCCTGCTGGCCCAGGGCACCGAGGCCGCGGTCGTCGCCCGGCTGGCCCGTGCCCTGCGCCCGGGCGGTCTCCTCGTCGCCGGCTTCGGCCTGGACCGAGCCCATCTTCCCGTGGCGCCCAGCCTGACCCTGCGGGAGTACGACACGTATTGCGGTGCCGTCGGCCTCACCCTCGCCGATCGCTTCGCCACGTGGGACGCCGATCCGTACGACGGTGGCGGCTACGCGGTCAGCGTTCACCGCCGCTGACACGCCCGCGCGGCATGCGGTGAGGGCCCGGCCGGCGTGTGCCGGTCGGGCCCTGCGGTCGCTCTGATGTCAGCGCACGCCTGTCGCGTCGGTCAGACGGACAGGGGGGAGCCGAGCAGCGCCGAAGCCCGCTGCAGCGGACCGCCGACGGGGGCGGGTGCGGTCTCGGGCCCGGTGCGGCAGGTGAAGCCGAGCCGGGCCATGGCCCTCAGGACCTCTCCCGCGCTGAAATCACGGCGGTCCTGACGGGTGATGACCTGGCCGACCTGCTTGACGGGGTAGTGGCGTCGTCCGATGATCACGGACTCACCGGTGACCGGTTCGGGCTTGACGCCCTTCATCGATTCCAGCACGCCGCTCTTGGTCAGGTCGAACGGGAAGCGGGCGATGACACAGCGCATGGTGCCTCACAGGCAGGAGGAGAAACGGGACCGACCGCCGTCCGGCGGTTCAGCGGGAGAGCGCGAGGACGCCCGGGGAGCTGCTGTGTTCGCCGACCACGGGTACGGGCCCGAGCCGCCGCCCGAAGGACATGGCGCCCCCGGCTTCGGCCCTCGTGGCCGAGGGTGAGACGAACGGCTCGCCGCCGTCGCCGCTGTCACCCAGGCGGAGCCGGTCGGTGTATCCATAGCCGTCCCGCACCGCGGTGAGCCGGGCCCGGGTGACCACACCGACGTCCAGCCCGTCCTCGTCGCGGACGACCAGCTGCTCCGCGCGTGCGGCAACCATGACGGACAGCGCGACCTCGACGGTCATGTCGTACCAGACGTGCGGCGCGGCCGCGTCCGTGGCGCCGGCCATCGTGCTGTGCGCGGGGCGCGCGCTCACGGAGCGAGTCTGCAACTGGACCACTGCCAAAGGGTGCCTCCTGGGAAGACGGGACGAATTCCTGACCAAGACCGTGTTACGCGGCCGCACCGGCGGGGGACTGCGATGCGGAGGAACGCCGGGGAGCCGAGGAGGGGCGGCGCCGACCGCGGGAGGCGGAGCCGCGCTTCTTGGGGCGTTCGGTCACCGGCGCGGTGATGACGACCGGGATGCCGGACGGGGCCTGGGCTCCCGTGATCCGGTTGAGGGCCTCGTCGCCGGCGCGGACCTGGGTGGTCTGCGGCCGGATCCCGGCGTCCGACATGAGCCGGACCATGCCGCGCCGCTGGCTCGGTGTGACGAGCGTGACGACGCTGCCGGACTCACCGGCACGGGCCGTGCGGCCGCCGCGGTGGAGGTAGTCCTTGTGGTCGGTCGGCGGGTCGACGTTGACGACGAGGTCGAGGTTGTCGACGTGGATGCCGCGGGCCGCGACGTTGGTCGCCACCAGCACGGTGACGTGTCCGGTCTTGAACTGCGCCAGGGTGCGGGTGCGCTGCGGCTGGGACTTGCCGCCGTGCAGGGCGGCGGCCCGCACGCCGCTGCTGAGCAGGTCCTGGGTCAGCCGGTCGACGGCGTGCTTGGTGTCGAGGAACATGATCACGCGGCCGTCGCGGGCGGCGATCTCGGTGGTGGCCGCGTGCTTGTCGGCGACGTGGACGTGGAGCACGTGGTGCTCCATCGTGGTGACGGCGCCGGCCGAGGGATCGACGGAGTGCACCACCGGGTCGGTCAGGTAGCGGCGCACGAGCAGGTCGACGTTGCGGTCGAGGGTGGCGGAGAACAGCATGCGCTGGCCCTCGGGGCGGACCTGGTCGAGCAGGGCGGTGACCTGCGGCATGAACCCCATGTCGGCCATCTGGTCGGCCTCGTCGAGGACGGTGATGGAGACCTGGTTCAACCGGCAGTGGCCGCGGTCGATGAGGTCCTTGAGACGCCCCGGGGTGGCGACGACGACCTCGGCGCCGCCCCGGAGCGCGTGCGCCTGCCTGCCGATCGACATGCCGCCCACGACGGTGGCCAGCCGCAGCTTCACGGAGCGGGCGTACGGAGTGAGCGCGTCGGTGACCTGCTGGGCCAGCTCCCGCGTCGGTACGAGGATCAGTCCGAGCGGCTGCCCTGCCTCGGCGCGCTGGCCCGCCGTGCGGGCGAGCAGGGCCAGGCCGAAGGCGAGCGTCTTGCCGGAGCCGGTGCGGCCGCGGCCGAGGACGTCGCGGCCGGCGAGGGCATTCGGCAGGGTCGCGGCCTGGATCGGGAACGGCGCGGTGACACCGGCCGAGCCGAGCGCGGCCAGCAGTTCACCGGGCATGTCGAGATCGGCGAAGCCCTCGACGGCGGGAAGCGCGGGGGTGATCGTCCGGGGGAGGGCGAACTCCCCCTGGGGCGCGGCGGACCGGCGGCCTTGACCGCCGTACCCTCCGGAGCGGCTCGAACCGGCCGACCGGCTCGGGGCCGACGAGCCGAAACGGCTGCCGCCCCTGTGGGAGTCGGCACCGCCGTTGCGGCTGCGGGGGAAGCGGTCGTTCGTGCGTGTGCGGTTCATGCGGGGCCTTCCTCGATGCGGCACATATCAAGGAATTCCCGCAGCGAGAGCGACGCGGAGATTGCAAGAATAGGCCGGTGGAGCGCGACAGCGGATCTGCCCTGCGGAAATAGCGCGGGCGCAGAACGCTGAAATGGATGGCGCGGTGTGGAGTCGCTATGCGAAAGAATCCACCGCGAAGGATGATCCGGGTGCGGTGAGCCCACGGATTTCCTGGTCGTCGTCCGCAGGCGAAACCACTGCGGGAAACGCGTGCAGCTGGGGCCCGCACCCCGAAGGATGCGGGCCCCAGCTACAAGTACGTGACAGTCGGCGTCAGGCGAGAACGATGTTCTCGGCCGTCGGGCCCTTCTGGCCCTGCGCGATGTCGAAGTTCACCTTCTGGCCCTCCAGCAGCTCGCGGAAGCCCTGGGCGGCGATGTTCGAGTAGTGGGCGAACACGTCGGGGCCGCCACCGTCCTGCTCGATGAAGCCGAAGCCCTTTTCCGCGTTGAACCACTTCACGGTACCAGCAGCCATGTCATTTCTCCTTTGGGGCAGTGCATCGGTGCCCGCACTGTGCGGACACCGTGTCGCCGCGATGATCACCCCGTCCGGAAAAAGACCGGAAATTTTTCGGGAACCACAACTGCAACTGAGATCGACAGTAGCACGCCGCGGCGCCCGGCGGGCGGTGAAGAACCCCACCCCGCTCTTTGCGGCAAACAATCTGTCAGCCTGTTCTGCTGAAATCTCTGCCCGCGGGTGCAGATATTGACACACTCGCGACCGAGCTGCGCGAGTAAAAGGAGACGGCCGAAGAATCCCGGGCCCGCGCGCTCATGTCACCGCCCGCTCTGCAGGGCCGTCCAGGTCGCCGCGCCCACGATGCCGTCCGCCGTCAGGGCCCGGCTGCTCTGGTAGTCCCGGACCGCCTGGGCGGTGCCGGGGCCGAAGCTGCCGTCGATGCCCACGGTCCGGCCCAGCGCGGCCGTCAGCGATCGCTGGAGCCGCTTCACGTCGGCGCCCGAGGAGCCCTCGCGCAGGACGGGTCTCGTGCCGGCCGAGAGCAGCGCCGTCCAGGTCTGACGGCCGATGATCCCGTCGGCCGACAGGCCGCGGGCGCTCTGGAAGGCCTTCACGGCGCTCACCGTCCTCGTACCGAACACACCGTCCGCGGTGCCCGCCGCGTATCCGAGCGCGTTGAGCAGGGTCTGCGCGGCGGTGACCTGAGGACCGGTCGATCCGCTGCGGAGCGTGTCGTAGGAGGGGAAGTCGAGGTTCGCGCTCCCGCCGCCGCTGCCACCGACGAGCTGCATGTAGTAGGACCAGTTCCAGTTCGGCCCCGGGTCGGTGTGGTCGTTGTCGGGGACCTCGGAGTGCCCGACGATGTGCGCGCGGTCCTTGGGGATGCCGTACTTGTCGGCCAGGTGCCGGGTGAGGGCGGCGGACGACCGGTACATCGCGTCGGTGAACCAGGCGGGGTTGTCGACGTACCCTTCGTGCTCGATGCCGACGCTGTAGGCGTTGCCCGACCGCGCGTGGTAGGCGGTGTCCTTGTCGCGCACCGTCTGGGTGACCTGCCCGTCGGAGGAGCGGATCACGTAGTGCGCGCTGACGTTGGAGTCCGGGTTCTGGAACCAGCTGATGGACCCGGCGTACGAACCCTGGGTGACATGGACGACGACGGCGGAGATCGCCGAGGTGCGGCCCACGGTGTAGTTCCCGCTGTTCGCCGGCGCCCACAACGCGGGCGGATAGTCGGTGCTCAGCGTGCCCGCGGCGGCGGAGCCCCCGTCGTCCAGGGCGGGCACGTCCGCGTAACGGCCGCGTTCGGGGCGCACGGCGCGCGGACGCAGGGTGACGGCCTCGCCCGCGCTCGTGGTGGCGCGGACGCCGCGCGCGAGGAAGTCGTAGGCGGCGTCCGCGTAGAGGCGGGCCGTGCGTTCGTCCGTGCTGCCGCCGTACTCGGCCACCGCCTGGTACCAGGCGCCGGCGTCGTCGCGGTCGTCCGCGTCGAGCCCGAGCCGGTCGGCGTAGGAGCGCAGGACGGCGGCCGCGCCGCGGATGTTGGCCGCGGTGTCGTGCCGCAGCGCGGCGGGTGTCTCGCCCGTCAGTTTTGCGGCTCGCTCCAGGGTGTGCGAGCGGGGGTTGCTGACGAGGTGCATCACCCCGTACCCGTTCGCGTGACTGGGCCGGCCCTCATGGGAGTCGAGCCGGCTCTCGCCGTACCCGATCGCCACGAGCAGGTCGCGGGGTACGTCGAACTCCGCGCCGGCCCGCTCGAAGGAGCGGCCGACGTGGTCCTGAGCGGTCGTAGCCGCGGCGGCGGGATGTCCGGTCGTGCCCGTGCCCGTGCCCGTGCACAGCACGGCGAAGGCCGTACCGAGGACGAGTACTGAGGCGCGTCTCCATGATCGCGGGTGTCGGTGCATGCGGTGTCGTCTCCTCGCGGGCGGTCGGGTCGGACGGGCGTCGGCCGGCGATACGCGGAATGCTCCGCCAATCTTTCATGGGCATGCCAATACGTGTAGACCGCCGGGTTGCGAACGTGCGGCGGACGGAGGACCCGGGGTGGGCGGCTTCAAGCCGACCCGCGGATCAGGGGAGTTGTCCGCCGTCCGGGCCGGCCGTTCGAGGTCTCGCTGTCAGGGCTGGTCGGGGTCGGTCACGGCGTCGGTGAGGCGCGCCGCGAGTGTCCGTCCCCGCCCTCGACACGGAAAGCGCGGCAATGCCGCATGTCGGCGTCCCGCGTCCCAGCCGGTAACCGCCGTGCGGTCGCCGGACGAAGCGGCACAGGTCGAGGCGGTGCTCACCGCGGTGGACGCGGTGCCCGGCAGCCTCATGGTGGTGGGGCATTCCGCCGCCTGCTCGCCGGCCTGGACGGCCGCCGACCGAAGGCCCGGACGGCTGGCCGAGGTCGTCTTCATCGGCGGCCGTCCGCACGACGTGAGGGGCCAGGAGGGCCTCGTGCCGGGGCTCGGCGGTGGTTCACCGGCCGCCATCGAAGTGGTCGCGGATCTCGTCGTCACAGGCCTCCGCGCCGGCCCTTCTGCGTGAGAAGGCCAGCACTCCCTCGTCCTCGCCTTCCCGCTTCGCCTCGGCCAGTCGCGCCTCGATGTCCGCGATGTACTCGGCGCACTCCCGGCTGACGGGCTTCTCCGGCCGCGGATCCGGTGCCGGCGAGGCGTTCAGCGCGGCGGTGGCGGCGACACCGGCCGCGCACAGCACCGCCCACGCGGCGACCCACCTGCGGCGGCTCATCCGTGAGTCCCGTCGATCGTCGTCCCGTCCCACCGAACCGGCTGCTCAACGATCCGGGTCGTCATCGAACCGGATCGCGTCCAGGTCCGTCGCGTCCCACTCGTCGGGGTCCTGCTGGATCGCCCGCAGCAGACCGGCGAACGTCTTCCCGTCGAACAGCACGCCGTTGAAGTCCGAGGGGATGCGCTTGCCGTTGATGACGGCGGTGGGGGTTCCCGGTCCTGTCGGTTCCGCCTTGCCCCCGGCGCGCTCGTAGGCCTTCTGCGAGGCGGCCACGAAGGAGCGGTACTTCATGCTCTTCACCGCCGTGTCGAAGTCCGGCCCGCGCAGGCCGTCCACCCGGCCGGCGAGTTCCAGCAGGTACGCGTCGGTGTACCCGTCGACACTCTCCTCGGGCTGGTGGTCGAAGAGCACCTTGTGGTACTCGACGAACTTGTCCTCGTCCAGCGCGGCACGCAAGGCGTTGACCGCCTTCTCGGAACCGCTGCCGCCGACGCGGTCGTCCAGGAACGACGCCAGGGTGTACTCGGTCCGCACCCGTCGTTCGAGCATGGCGGTCTCCAGCTCCGACGCACCACCCGTGGTCTCGAACGTCGCGCAGTACGGGCACCGGGGATCTTCGTACAGCTGAACCCGCAGATCCGCGTCCGGCTCACCCACCAGGATGGTGACACCGTCCTCACCGAGCTTCTCGGGCAGCTCCTGCCGGCCCGTGAAGTCGGGCCGGGCGTCCCCCGGCCGGTGTCCGCACCCCGCCAGCACCATCACCGCGGCCGCACACAGAACGGCCCACCGCCCCCCACGCACCATGCGTCATCCCCTCCCCAGAGAACGGGGCGACTCTAGATCACCGGCACGCGTGGTGGCGAACGGGTGGGTCAGGACGGGCAGTTCACTGGACCAGGCCGGTGTGGGTGTCCGCGGCCACGGCCGGTGGGCGGAAGCAGGCGATGACCGTCTTGCCGTCGGGGCAGGGGCGGGCCTCCCAGCTGTCGGCCAGGGCGTCGACGAGGAACATGCCGCGCCCGCCGAGGCGTTCGTCGCTCGGGGGACGCGCTCTCGGCAGGGCGCTGGAGGCGTCGTGGACGGCGACGTGCAGGCAGCGGCCGTCCCAGGTCATCACCAGCTGGGCGCCGGAGCGCGCGTGCACGTGCGCGTTGGTGACCAGTTCGGACACGGTCAGCAGCACGGCGTCCACGGTGTCGGGAGCGCCGGCCGCCCAGTCGAGGGTCTTGAGGTGTCTGTGCGCCCAGTCGCGTGCCGTCTTCGGAGTGCTCTGCATCGGCAGCGATCGTGCCCACCCCACGGCCCGTAGCGACGATTTGTCCATGATTGGTTCCTTTCCCGACTCGGTTCCACCTTGTCGCGGTTACCCTCGGTGCGCGGACTGAAGCCGTGTCGCGGGCACGGACGCGAGGCGGACGGCGTCGGGCGCCAACGGGCCCTGCCGCCGGGCCCGCTCTCGGGGGCAGCCGGCGGCAGGGCGCGTGGTGTCGGCGCGGTCAGGCGTGGGACTCCCGGTGGGCGCGGATGATCTCCGCGTAGCGCAGGCCGCTGGTCTTGAGGGTGCGGGTCTGGGTCGCGTAGTCGACGTGGACGAGGCCGAAGCGCTTGTCGTAGCCGTAGGCCCACTCGAAGTTGTCGAGCAGGGACCAGGCGTAGTACCCGGCCAGCGGCACCCCCTTGCGGACCGCACGGGCGCAGGCGTTCACGTGCTGCTCCAGGTAGCGGGCCCGGTCGGGGTCGTGCACGGTGCCGTCGGCGGCGACGGTGTCCGCGAAGGCCGATCCGTTCTCGGTGACGTACAGCTCGCGCACTCCGTAGTCGTCGGTCAGGCGCAGCAGCAGCGCCTCCAGGCCCCCGGCGTCCACCTGCCAGTCCATGCCGGTGCGCGGCACGTCGGGCAGCCGGACCTCGCGGGCGTACGGGGCCGGGCCCCGGGGGTCGTCGGTGACGGTCGCCGGGAAGTAGTAGTTGAGGCCGTGCCAGTCGAGGGGCGCCGCGATGGTGTCCAGGTCGCCGGGGCGCTCGGGCAGGTCCACGCCGTACAGCTCGCGCATGTCGGCGGGGAAGCCGCGGCCGTAGACCGGGTCGAGCCACCAGCGGTTGGTGTGGCCGTCCATGCGGGTGGCCGCCGCGATGTCCTCGGGGCGGGTCGAGGCGGCCTCGACGGGGGAGTGGTTGGTGACGAGGCCGACCCGTGCCCCCGGCACGGCCGCACGGACGGCGCGGGTGGCCAGGCCGTGGGCGAGCAGCAGGTGGTAGGAGGCGTGCACGGCGGCGGTCAGGTCGGTCAGGCCGGGGGCCATGCGGCCCTCCAGGTGGCCGATCCAGCCGGAGCAGAGCGGTTCGTTGAGGGTGGCCCAGCGGGTGACGCGGTCCCCGAGCCGGCCGGCGACGACGGAGGCGTACTCGGCGAGGTGTTCGGCGGTGTCGCGTACGGTCCAGCCGCC
Source organism: Streptomyces sp. BK79 (assembly GCF_044142145.1). Classification (NCBI taxonomy): domain Bacteria; kingdom Bacillati; phylum Actinomycetota; class Actinomycetes; order Kitasatosporales; family Streptomycetaceae; genus Streptomyces; species Streptomyces sp. BK79. The sequence continues at coordinate 130,044 of NZ_JBHVOC010000001.1, read as the reverse complement.
GCGGTCCTGGAGGGCCTGGGGCAGGTCCCAGTGGTAGAGGGTGATGTTGGGGGTGATGCCGGCGTCGAGGAGGGCGTCGACGAGACGGTCGTAGAAGTCCAGGCCGGCCGCGTTGACCGGTCCGTCACCGGCGGGCATCACGCGGGGCCAGGCGATGGACATGCGGTAGGCGTCGGTGCCGAGCCGCTGCATCAGGGCGATGTCCTCGGGCCACCGGTGGTAGTGGTCGCAGGCCACGTCGCCGTGGTCGTCGTTGTCGATTTTGCCCGGGGTGTGGGAGAAGGTGTCCCAGATCGACGGTGCCCGGCCGTCCTCGGTGACGGCGCCCTCGATCTGGTAGGCGGAGGTGGCCGTGCCCCAGGTGAAGTCGGCGGGGAAGGCGGCGAGGTCGAGCGATTCGGACACGGAGAGCCTCTCTACGGGGGAACGGTCGGGCGCGGTGCGGGGGCCGGGGTCCCGGCCGCTCCTACTTGACGGCGCCGGCGGTGAGGCCGGTGACGAGGTAGCGCTGCAGGAGCAGGAAGCCGGCGACGACGGGCAGGCTGACGACGAGTGAGGCGGCCATGACCTGGTTCCAGTACACGTCGTTCTGGGTGGAGTAGCCCTGCAGGCCGACGGCGAGGGTGCGGGTGGTGTCGTTGGTCATGACGGAGGCGAAGAGCACCTCGCCCCAGGCGGTCATGAACGCGTAGACGGCCACGGCGACGATGCCGGGGATCGCGGCGGGCACGATGACCCGGAACAGGGCCCCGAGCGGCCCGCAGCCGTCCACCTTCGCGGCCTCGTCGAGGTCTCTGGGCACCGAGTCGAAGTAGCCGATCAGCATCCAGATGGAGAACGGCAGCGAGAAGGTGAGGTAGGTGAGGATCAGGCCGCCGCGGGAGCCGAAGAGCGCGATGCCGGTGGCGTTGCCGATGTTGACGTAGATGAGGAACAGCGGCAGCAGGAACAGGATGCCGGGGAACATCTGGGTCGACAGCACCGTCACCGTGAACAGGCGCTTGCCGCGGAAGGAGTAGCGGCTGACCGCGTACGCCGCGAACACGGCGATGGTGACGGAGCAGACGGTCGCCGCCCCGGCCACGATCAGGGAGTTCATGAAGTAGTCGGCCAGCGGCACCGTGTCCCAGATGTCGAAGTAGGGGCGGACGGTGAGGCCCGACGGGACCCAGGTGAACTTCCCCGACACGTCCTCCAGCGGCTTCAGCGAGCTGGAGATCATCACGTACACCGGCAGCAGCACGAAGACGGTGAGGAGGGTCAGGAAGATCCGCCGGCTCCACAGGAACGACCGCGGGGCGGCCATCGGGGAGCGGGGCTGCCGGGCGGTTCGGCTAGGCATCGGTGGCCTTCCTTCCTCGGGAGGTGAGCCAGAGGTAGACGCCCGTCACCACGAGCAGGAACAGGAGCAGCAGCGCCGACATCGCGGAGCCCGTCCCGAAGTTCCAGGTCTGGAACGAGGACTGGTAGATGTGGATGGAGATCAGGTCCGCGGCTTCCGGCGCCGCCTTGCCGAACAGGACGAACGGGGTGTTGAAGTCGTTGAAGGTCCACAGGAACAGCACCAGGACCAGGACCTGGTTGACGGGGCGCAGCGCCGGCAGGGTGATGCGGCGGACCTGCTGCCACACTCCCGCGCCGTCCAGGGCGGCGGCCTCGTAGATGTCCCTGGGGATGTTCTGGAGCCCGGCCATGATGATGAGGAAGGCGAAGGGCCAGCCCTTCCACACCGAGACGACGAGCAGGGCGATGAAGCTGTTCTCGCCGATCAGCCAGAACGGGGGGCTGCCGGTGAGGCCGAGCTGGTCGTGCAGCACGTGGTTCACCAGGCCGTTGTCCCGCTGGAACATGAACGCCCAGGTGATGACGGCGGCGTAGACGGGCAGGGCGTACGGGACGAGGAAGAGCGTGCGCAGGACGCCCCGGCCGCGGAAGGACTCCTGCATGAAGATGGCCGCGGCCACGCCGAGCAGCCAGCACAGCCCGACCGAGAGGACGGTGAACAGGCACGTGGTGAGGAACGAGCTCAGCAGCGCCTCGCCGACGGGGGCGTCGAAGTCGACCGCCAGGGAGTAGTTGTCGAGGCCGGCCCAGGGCGCGGTGCCCCAGTCGCGGATGTAGAACTGGGTCAGCTCCTTGAAGCTGACCACGAGGCCGATCACCATCGGCACGAGGTGGACCAGGAGTTCGAGCAGCAGTGCGGGGAGCAGCAGCAGGTACGGCAGTCCGATGCGGCGCAGCCGCCCGGGGCGGCGTCGGCGCGGTGCCGCCCCGGGGTCCTGCTTCGGTGCCGTCCGCTCGCCTGCGCTGAGGGCAGCGGTGGTGGTCATGTCGGTGTCCGTGCTCACTTCTTGGGCATCTGCTGCTGGGCCTTCTCGAGCTTGGCCCGTACCGACTCGGTGGTCACCGCGCGGCCGGCGGCGGCGTCGGCGAAGAGTTCCTTGACGGCGGTGCCGACGACGGTCTCGAACTGCGACTCCTCGGGCACCTGCGGCAGCGCGGCGGCGCTGGTGGCGAGGGTCTCCCTGAGCACGGCGAGGGCCGGCGTGTTGAAGGCCGGGTCCTGCTGGGCCGCCTTGACCGGCGGGATGGATCCGTACGCCTTGTTCAGGACGACCTGCTCCTCGTCGCTGGTCATGAACTTCACGAACTTCTTGGCGCCGTCGATGTTCTTGGTGTTCTTGAAGACGGCCATGTTGATGCCGGCGACCATGGAGTTGGTGGCCTTGCCCGGGCCCGGCTCGCCGGACTGCACGGGGGCGGGGGCGACGCCCCACTCGTCGTCGTTCATGCCCTGCGCCTTGAAGGTGGCCGAGGCGGTCTGCCACAGCACCATGGCCGTTTTGTCCTTGGCGAAGTCGCTCAGGGACTGGTTCTGCGCGTACTCCGCGTTGCCCGGCGCGACGACCTTGTCCTTCGCCATCAGGTCGACGTACTGCTTGACCGCCGCCACGGCGCCGTCGGAGGTGAAGTCGGCCTTGCCGTCCGCGGTGAAGAAGTCCGCGCCGTGCTGCTTGGCGAGGACGAAGACCTGGTGGATGTTGTTCGACAGGTTGGAGCCCTCGGCGCCCAGGCCCCACTTGCCGTCCTTGGAGAGCCTCTTGCCGGTCTCGGCCAGCTCCTCCCAGGTCGTCGGGGGCTTCTCGATGCCGGCGTCGGCGAACATCTTCTTGTTGTAGTAGAGCGCGTAGGCCATGGAGTACAGCGGTACGGCGGCCGGGTCCTGGCCCGGGACGCCGGTGGAGCCGAGCGCGGACTCCACGAAGCGGTCCTTGCCGCCGATCGCCTCGAAGTTCTTCGCGTCCCAGGGCAGCAGGGCGCCGCTGGCCTGGAGCGAGGCGCTCCAGGTGTTGCCGATGTTCAGGACGTCGGGGCCCTGGCCGGAGGTGGTGGCGGTGAGGATGCGGTTGAGCAGGTCCGCCCAGGGCACCACCTCCAGCTTCACCTTGATGCCCGTCTCCTTCTCGAACTTGTCGAGCTCCGGCTGGAGGACCTTCTTGTCCACCTCCAGGTTCGCGCCCTGGTTCGAGGCCCAGTAGGTGAGTGTCTTCGGCTGCTCGTTGGAGCCTTCGGTGCCGGACGAACCCCCTCCGCAGGCCGCCAGGGTGAGGGCGAACGAGAGGGTGACGGCGCCGACGGCTGCGGCTCTGATTCTGCGCATGACTCCAGAGGCCTTCCGGGAGGTGACGAGATCGCCCGTGGTGGCGGGCCGGGACGGCGCCCCGCGCCCCCTGGCCCAGCCACGGCTTAATTTAGGCTGTGAGTTAAGCTTCAGGTGGAAGGGTGCGTCAAGGGCTCCGGCACAGGCAGGTCGCGGTGACGACTTCGGAACGAGGGGACAGGGTGAACGTGCGCAGTGGCCGAACGGTGCGTGACCTGCGGCGGGAGAACCGCGGCGCGGTATTGCAACGGTTGTATTTCGACGGGCCGCTCAGCCGGTTCGCCCTGGGGCCCGCCACCGGGCTGAGTTCGGGTTCGGTGAGCAACGTGGTCGCCGAGCTGGTCGCCGAAGGGCTGGTGGAGGAGGCGGGCAGCGTCGACTCGGCCGGCGGCCGTCCCCGCACGCTGCTGCGCGTCAGCGCGGACAGCGGCTATCTGGTCGGTGTCGACATCGGTGAGACCAGGGTGCGGGTCGAACTCCTCGACCTCGCCCTCACCGAGCTGGCACGGGTCGAGAAACCGCTGCGGACCGACAGCCCGAGCCGCCTCGACCGCTACGACGTCGGCGTCGTCGTGACGCATCTGCGCGAGGGCATCCGCGAGGTGCTGGCGGAGGCCGGCATCGCGGCCGAGCGGCTGCTCGGCGTAGGGGTCGGAGTACCGGGCATCGTCGCCAGGACCCCCGAGGACGGCGCCGTCGTGCACGGCCAGACCATCGGGTGGGACGCCGTTCCGCTGGAGCGGCTGCTGCGCGAGTCCCGGATCCTGCCCGAGACCGTGCCGTACTGCATCGACAACGGTGCCAGGACACTGGGCCAGGCGGAGATGTGGTTCGGCGCCGGCCGGGGCGCGCGGAGCGTGGCGGTGGTGCTCTTCGGCTCCGGCGTCGGCGCCTGCGTCGTGGGTGAGGACACGGGTCCGGCCCGGGCCGTGGAATGGGGTCACCTCACGGTACGGGTGCGCGGGCGCCGGTGCCGCTGCGGCGCCCTCGGCTGTCTGGAGGCGTACGCCGGCGCGGAGGCGCTGCTGCAGCGCTGGGCGGAGGCGGGAGGGCGGCCGCCCGAGGGCGCGGACGAGGAGACCGCGCTCACCGCGATGCTCGCGGCCGCCTACCCGGAACCGGGCCCGGCGGGGGCCGGCCCGGAACCCGACGCCACCGCCCTCGCCGTCCTCGAGGAGACCGCCGAGTACCTCGGCGCCGGGTTCTCCGACCTGATCAACCTCTTCCAGCCCGAACGCATCCTGGTCGGCGGCTGGGCCGGACTGCAGCTCGGCCGGCGCTTCCTGGACTCGGTGACGGCCCACGCCACCTCGTACGCCCTCACCCACCCGGCCGCCCGCGTCCGCATCGACCTCGGCACCCTGGGACCGGACGCCGTCACGGTGGGCGCCGCGGTCCTGCCCCTCGCCGGCTTCTTCGCGCGGGGCGGCCGGCCGGAGGAGACGGAACCCGCGGAGCCGGGCCCGGCGTGGCGGACCGCCCTGCGGGAGCGCCTGGCACAGTGAGCGGCGCCCGCCGTCGCACCGGCCGGGCCGCCCCGCCCGTCAGGATCCGCTGACCGTGACCCGCCCCTCCCACCGGATGTCCCCCGCCGACCTGCCCACCATGATCCGGTAGGGGCCGGGCTCCACGACCCAGCCCCGGTCGTTCTCCGACCAGTGCCGCAAGGCCCGCGGGCCCACCACCACCTCGGCGAGCGCCGTCCGGCCCGCCTCCGCCCGCACGGCCGCGTATCCGGCGAACCAGCGCACCGGACGCTTCACCGCCGTATCGGACCGGGCCAGGTAGACCTGCACGACCTCCCGCCCGGCGCGGGCGCCCGAGTTGCGCACCGTCACCCGAACCGTGAAGGGCTCGCCCGCCGTGACGTGGGCGGGGGCCTCCACGGCCGCGTACTCCCACGTCGTGTAGCCGAGTCCGTGGCCGAACCAGTACGCGGGCTCGCGACCGGACCGCAGCCACGCCCGGTGGCCGATGTGCGGTCCCTCGGCGTAGTCGAGCCGGCCGTCGACCGGCCGGGTGCGGGTGACGGGCGCGTGCGCCAGGGACGCCGCCCACGTGGTGGGGAGCCGGCCGCCGGGTTCGGCGAGGCCGAACAGGACGTCGGCCAGCCCCGCGCCCGCCTCCTGGCCCGGGAACCACGCGAGGAGCACGGCGCCCGCCTCCCGGTGCCAGGGCATCTCGACCGGACCGCCGCTGTTGACGACCACGACCGTGCGCGGGTTCACGGCGGCGACCGCGCGGACCAGCTCGTCCTGATGCTCCCCGAGCGACAGCCCGACGCGGTCGTACCCCTCGGTCTCGCTGTCCTCGGTGGTGCCGACGACCACGATCGCGGCGTCGGCGTCCCGGGCCGCCCGCACCGCGTCCGCCAACGCGGTCGCCGGGTCCGGTTCCGGCGGCGCCGCGGCGAGGACGGTGGCCCGTCCGCGCCCCGGCACCAGCTCGCGCCGGGCCACCACGCGCACGGGCCGCCTGCCGGCCAGCACCGTCCGGGCCGTTCGCAGGGGCGGGTTGACGTGGACGACGGCCGGGTCGTCCGTGTCACCGGGGAACTCCCCGTCCAGGAGCGTGCGGCCGTCGACGGTGAGCGTCATGCGTCCGAAGCCCCCGACACCGAACGTCCACTCTCCCCGCCGGCGCGGACGCAGCACCGCGCTGATCTCGACCGTGTGGGCGCCGGGGGGCAGGTCCGGCTCCAGTTGCCGGCCCGAGAGCCGGCGCTCCGCGTACAGCTCCCGCCCCGCCGCGTCCAGCACCCGCAGGAGCACGCCGGGGGCGCCCGAAGCCGGGTCGGTGCACAGGCCGGCGTCGAGGGGAGCGGGCGGCGCGACCGGTGCCGGGCCGGGCTCGTACACCACCCGGGCCCGCCCCCGCAGCCGGGCCCGGACGCCGGCCAGCGGGGTGACCACGTCGGAGCAGAAGACCCCCGCGCTGCCGCCGCCCTGGACGCGCGGCGTCGCCGCGTGCGTGCCGACGACCGCGACGGTGGACAGCCCGGCGGGATCGAGCGGCAGGACGCCGCTGTTACGCAGCAGGACCGAACCGGCACCGACGGCGCGGCGCAGCAGGCCCCGGGTGTCCGGGGACGCCGACACCGGCACCGGGCGTGGGCGGGCCGGTCCCAGCGCGCCCACGCGGCCGGCGAGCCGGAGCAGCCGGCGCACCTTGTCGTCCACCGCCTCCTCGGCGACCAGCCCGTCCTTCACCGCCCGCACCAGCGCCGCGCCCCAGGGACTGTCCGGGCCCGGCATCGCCAGGTCGAGGGCGGCGCGACCGGTGTCCACGGTGGTGCGCACGGCCGCCCAGTCGGAGACGACGACCCCGTCGAACCCCCATTCCCCCTTGAGGGGTTCCGCCAGGAGCGGGCCGGCCGTCATGGTCGTGCCGTCGACGGCGTTGTAACCCGCCATGACGACCCACACCCCGGCCTGGACGGCCGCCTCGAAGGGCGCGAGGTACACCTCGCGCAGGGTGCGTTCGCCGACCCGGACGTCGACGGTCAGCCGGTCGGTCTCGGAGTCGTTGCCGACGTAGTGCTTGGCGGTGGCCGCCACCCCGAGGGCCTGGATGCCCCGGATCAGGGCGGCCCCGGTACGGCCGGTCAGTTCCGGGTCCTCGGAGAAGCACTCGAAGTGCCGGCCGCCCAGCGGGCTCCGGTGCAGGTTGAGCGTGGGCGCCAGGACCACGTCGACGCCCTTGCGGGCGGCCTCGGCGCCGAGCAGACCTCCGAGGCGCTCCACCAGCTCCTCGTCCCACATCGCGCCCAGGGCGGACGCGGAGGGCAGCAGGACCGACGTGCGCCGCTCGTCCCATGCCTCGCCGCGCACCCCGGCGGGCCCGTCCGAGGTCACCATCTCCCGCAGCCCGATCGCCGGCTCACCGGCGGTGCGCCAGGTCGTCACGCCGGTGAGCAGGCGCACCTTCTGCTCGAGGCTCAGCCCGCCGATGAGCCGGTCGATCGTCCCGTCCGTCCCGTCGTCCATTCCCGCCCCACTTCCCGCTCCCCGCCTGTGGGGGAGCGCTCTTCCGACCGCGAGCAGCGGAAGGGACCCGGCGGCACCCGCGCCGGAGCGGGTGGCCGGGCCCCTGAGTACCGGCCGGTCAGGGCAGCCGGTGATCCGCGTTCAGCACCGCGCCGCGCTCCGGGTGGTTCTGGTCGTAGCCGCGCGTGTCGCACTGCAGGCCGCCCACGATGCAGTGGTCGACCAGCGCCTTCAGGGTCCGCTCCTCCCAGGCGTTGAAGAAGTCGTAGTGGAAGGAGTAGCCGCGCCCACTGGCCAGCCGGACGTCGCTCATGTCGCCGTTGACCGGGAAGGCCATCTTGAACTCGATCATCGGCAGGGCGACCGGGTGCGAGGCCGGGCACATGTTGTCGTTGGTGCCGGGCTTGACGACCGGGTAGGCCATGTGGCTCTTGTGGTCGGGGGTGTCGAGGTACTTGCCGTCCCAGCAACTGGGCGCCTGGAAGCGGATGTTGAGCTGGACGTCGGGCCGGCTCGGGCAGCTCGCCGGGATGTCGACGTTGAAGAAGCTGTCACCGCATTCCCAGCCCTCGACGAAGCCCTTGTGGCCGCGGAACTCCTGGGCGCTCTGCAGGGGGTCGCCGACGACGTACCGCAGTCCTCTGGGGAAGGGCCGCACGCTGGTGTAGTCGGTGACACCGGCCTTGTAGTAGATGACCTGCGGGCCGACGGGAAGGATCTTCCGGTCGCCCTTGTACAGGGACGGCATCCAGTACGCGGAGGCGTCGGCCGGTGCGAGACAGGTGGTGGAGCCGCCGTAGAGGCTCGCCGTCGTGCTGCCGGCGTTCGTCGTCCTGTTGCCCATGAAGGTGTGGTCGTGGGACTTGCCCGGTTGCCCCGGGTACACGATCGGGTCGTCCGGCGCGGTGTGCGTGACGGCGCAGTTCGCCTGGAACTCCTTGTGGTAGCGCGGCGGCGGCGTGGCCGTGGACGGGGTCACTCCGGTGACCTGCGGCACGGCCGGTATGTAGCCGTCGCCGTCGGGGTCGTCGGCGGACGCCTGGTTCGACACCGCCATCGTGTGTCCGGTGTGGCCACCGGCCGAGGCGGTCGTCGCGCCGCCGGGGTCGGCCGCCGTTGCGACGGTGCCGACGCCGAGGAGACTTGCGAGGAGTGCGCTGCCGAGCAGCAGCGCGGGGAGTTTGGAACGCGGTCTCATGGGGCCTCCTTGCCCGCTGAGGTGCCAGGTGGGGGGGGGTGAAGGGCGCCTGGCGGGCGCCCTTCACGGTCAGCTGTAGATGCCGAACTCGTGCAGCGAGTAGCCCCAGCCGGTGCCACGCGCCGTCAGGTGCAGTCGCACGTGCCGCGCGGTCGCCGCGACGTCGACGGTGTCGATGTCACCGTTGCCGGTCGTGGTGGTGTGCACCGTGCGCCAGGTGTTTCCGTCGTCGGACACCTGGACCTCGTAGGACTTGGCGTAGGCGGGGTCCCATACGAGCTGCAGCTTGCGGATGGCGGTGGCGGCGCCGAGATCGACGCGGATCCACTGCGGGTCGCTCCAGTCGCTGGCCCAGCGCGTGTCCGCCCTGCCGTCCGTCGCCTTGGCGGGCTCGCACGGGCAGTCGCCGTACGACGGCTGGAAGGAGGACGCGGTGGTGGGCTTGTTCAGCGCCACGTTCGTGCCGGTCACCGGCGGGGCGACGACCTTGACCGACTTCGTCTCGATGCCGGCGTTGCCCCGTCCGTCCTCGGCCTGGATGTACACCTTCCACACGCCGAGCTTCTCCGGTGCCTTCACGGCGAAGGTGCCGTTACCGGTGGCCCGCCATTCGGCCTCGACCAGGCGCTTGTCGCCGCTCGCGTAGTTGCCGCTGAGGAAGACCTTGTACGTGACCGGGTCGCCGTCGGGGTCGCGCACGTCCGCGCGGACGGTGAACTCGCCGCCCGCCGGCGCGGACGAGGCGGGGCTGACGGCCATGTTCGAGATGACCGGCGGGGTGTTGTCGCCGGTGGTCGAGCCGGTGTAGGCGCGCTTGACCGCGTAGTAGGACAGCCGCTTCAACCCGTCGGGGACGAGGTTGAACCAGACGCCGCCGAAGTCGTGCTCGACGCCGTAGTGGAAGAGGGTGGCGCCCAGCGCGACGCCCCGGTGACCGGTGACGCAGTCCCACGCCTTGGTGTACCCCTCGGCCTTCTGCACGTCGGTCGGCTCGTCCGGGACGCCGTTGGCGTCGTCGGGCACCTCCCACTCACCGGCCGGTCCGCCCTCGGTGATGATGTACGGCTTGGTGTAGCCGCCCTCCTCCCAGTCCTCCCGGACACCGCAGATGTCGCCGTAGGAGTTCATCGAGTACAGGTCGAGGTCGGGCGCGTTGCGCTTGTAGTAGGGCCAGGCCCCGGTCCAGGCGTCGGTGGAGGTGACGGGGTGGTCGGGGTCGATGCCGTGGATCCTCTTGGCCACGTCGTTGACGAATCCGGTGTAGGCGTTGCGCTGCGCCTCCAGCTCCGCTCCGCTGTAGCAGTTCTGCAGGCCGAGCACCGACTCGTTGCCGACGTTCCACATGAGGGTCGCCGGGTGGCTCTTGTACGCCTCCACCCACTTGGTGAACTCGGTGAGCATGTTGTTCTTGTACGTGGTGTCGGTGACGTAGTCGACGCAGCCGCCGGATCCGGGCCCGCCGCCGGGCTGCAGCCAGAAGCCGTTGACGACGCGGATGCCGTGCGCGGCGGCGCTGTCGAGCAGTGGCTTGGTGGAGCCGTCGGTGCCCCAGGTGCGGATCGTGTTGACCCCCATGGACTTCACGTCGGGCATGTACTTCGGGGCGTCCGCGACGGCGGGGCCCCAGGTCAGTCCCTTGACGGTGTACGGCTGGCCGCCCACGGTCAGCTGCCAGTTCCCCTGGGAGCCGGTGACCTCGACCGCTCCGCCGCCGCCGGGAGGGGCGCCGTCCGCGGTCCCGTACACCTGGAACTCCCACAGGGAGTAGCCGTAGCCGCCGGACCGCTCGGTGCCCAGCATGCGCACGTAGCGGCCCGATCCGGAGACGGCGACGTCGTCCGTGCCGCCGTCACCGCCGGTCACGGTTCTCAGGGTCCGCCAGTCCGTGCCGTTGTCGGACGCCTGGATCTGGTAGCTCTTGCCGTACGCGCCCTCCCAGGTCAGCACGGCACGGCTGAGGTCGGCGCGCTGACCGAGGTCGACCTGGATCCACTGCGGATCGCTCCACCGGCTGGCCCAGCGAGTACCGGTGAGATTGCCGTCGACGGCCGCCGAGGCGGCGTATCCGTCGCCCTCCTGGGACGAGGCGGTGGCGGTCTTGCCCTGGGAGAGCAGGGTTTCCGCGGCTCGGGCGGGCGGGGCCGTGACGGCGAGCGCCGAGGCCACCAGCGCGCCGAGGACGAGCAGGGGGACGCCGGCGCGGCCGGCCGGTCTGCGGGACGGGGCAAGTGGGGACACGACTGCTCCTGGCGGGTTGGGGGAAAGCCGACGGGGCGGAGCGGGGCGGCCGGGAGCACCGCCCGATGGCCCCTCCGGGCCGGAACGCGGGGACGTGGTCCGGCCCGGAGGGGGGTTTCGGCCGACGGGCGGCCCGGTCAGGGGAAGGACACGAGAGTGGACGGCACGGTCGAGGTGCCGGCCGGGACCGTGGAGGCGCCGGTGTCGTTGATGACGTGGTTGTAGTGGCCCATGCCGCCGAGGGAGACGACGAGGAGGCTGTGGAACCTCACTCCCGGTTTGACGGGCGTCTTGAAGCCGTGGTGCTGGCGGATGGTCGGGTCGACGTTGTAGTTGCAGTAGCTGCCCAGACCCCAGGCCTCGTGGGTGTCCACCGAGTCGTCGACCCGGTAGGCGGCGTACCCCTGCGTCGCGCCGTTCTGGATGGCGGCCTGGTTCGGGGCGTCGTACGCCTTCTCGTTCTGGTAGAAGATCGTCCGGCCGCGTTCGCCGTACCACTCGACGTCGTACTTGTTGAAGTGCTCGACGAACAGGCCGGTGGCCAGGACGTCGTCGCCGTTGACGCGGACGCCGTAGTCGGCCCGGTTGGTCTCCCAGCCGACACCCTCGCCGTGGTCGGCCCGCCAGACCCAGGTGTGGTCGATGATCGTGTCGTGGCTGTTGACCACCATGCTGGTGGTCGCCTTGCCGGCGCCCGCGCCGCCGATGCGGATGTAGACGTCCTGCACGGTGGTCGGGTTGGCCGCGTGGTCGGCGGACGCGCCCTGCGGGCCGATCTCCAGCAGGGTGGGGGAGTTGACCGGTCCGGCGTCGATGAGGAAGCCGGCGAGGCGTACGCCGTCGACGTCGGCGACCTTCATGGCGGTCACCCCGTTGTCCGGGATGATCGTGGCGAGGCCGAGGCCGAGCACGATGGTGTTCGCCCGGTCGATGTCGATCGTCCGGTCGACGTGGTAGACGCCGGGGGTGAACAGCAGGTGCAGCCCCTGGTCGACGGCCGCGTTGATGGTGGCGGCGGTGGCGCCGGGCTTGACGACGTAGAACCTGCTGAGCGGGATCGACTCGCCCTGCGGGGTGCCGTTCGCCCAGGTGGTGCCGCGGGCGTTGGTCCGCTTGGCGGGCGCGAAGACCTTGTACTCGCTGCCGTCGAGGTAGAGGAAGGGCTTCTCGCGGGAGATCGGCGTCGTGTCGAGCGTGGTGTAGCGGGGCTCGGGGAAGCTGGTGGCGGGAGCGCCCTCGACACCTGAGAAGACCTGGTTCCACACGCTGTTGGACCAGCCGCCGATAGAGCTGTCGCGGGTGTACCACTGCTGCTGCGAGTAGTTGCCGACCTGGCCGTCGATCCTGCTGTCGGCGATGTAGCCGCCGCTGGCCCAGCCGTAGCCGTTGGGCGCGAGGTTGAGGCCGCCCTTGACGTGCATCCGGCGGAACGAGGCGGCCTGTGAGACCGCCCACCGGTTGGTGCCGTTGACCGGCTTCACGGCGAGGTTCTCGGCGCCGCGCCAGAAGTTCTGGGTGGCGTTGCCGTTGAACCAGCCGGCGTCGACGGTGATGTCACCGTTGATCGTCGTGTCGTCGGGGCGCAGGCCGAGGCCGAGGATCTGGGTGTAGAAGCCGATCTGGGCGTTGAGGTTCTCGTAGGTGCCCGGCTTGAAGAGGAAGGCGTGCCGGCCGGAGCCGAACTGCGCCGACTCCTGCTGCTGGAAGACCTGGTCCAGCTTGGCCTGGATGCCGGGCGTGGACGGGTCGAAGACGTGCACGTTCGGGCCGAGGTCGCCGCCGCCCGGGATGACCGGGCCGGGATCGTCACCGGTGGTGCCGTACACCTTGAACTCCCAGAGGGAGTAGCCGTATCCGGTGGCGCGGGTGGTGCCGAGCACGCGGACGTAGCGGGCGGTGCCGGAGACGTTCACGGTCTCCGTGCCGCCGGCGCCGGTGGTGGTGGAGTAGGCCGTCGACCAGTCCGTGCCGTTCTGGGAGGTCTCGATGCGGTAGGACTTGGCGTAGGCGGCCTCCCAGCGCAGCTCGACCTGGCTGAGGGTGGCGGGGGCGCCGAGGTCGACGCGGATCCACTGCGGGTCGGCGGCGGCGCTGGACCAGCGGGTGCCGTTGTCGCCGTCGACGGCGGCGGTCGCGGGCGTGCCGTAGTGCTCCTGGCTGGAGGCGGTGACGGGCTTGCCCTGGGACAGCAGCACGGGCGCGGCCTGGGCCCGCGTGGCGGGCAGGACGGCGAGCAGGGTGGCGGCCAGAGCGGTGACCAGGACCCCGGCGAGGCCGCGGCGACCGGGTCTGCGCGGCACTGGCGCCGCCGGTGGGATGCCGACAGTGGGCATGGAGGGACTCCTTGACACGGAAAAGGTGGGAGAGCGCTCTCCGGAACCTTGCCCGGCCTGCCGGACGCGGTCAAGGTTCCTCGCACGACTTTTCTTTTGACTTGCATTAAGGGTGGTGAGCGCTCTCCGGCGGTATGGAGGGGGGCGCCGCCCGGTCGCCGCCCGCCGCTGCCGGCGCTCGGGGACGCGGCTCGTACCCGAGTACCGGCGTCGCTCAAGTGGCATGGATGAGACCGGAGTTGACCTGGATCGCGCTTCAAGTTCCATACTCCCGGGCATGGAGAAACGACCCCTGGGACGTAGTGGCATCACCGTGGGAGCGGTCGGATTCGGCACCTGGGCGATCGGTGGTGAATGGCAGGACATGAAGGGCAACCCGCTCGGCTGGGGCAGGGCCGACGACGAGGAGTCGATACGCGCGATCCGCCGCGCGATGGACCTGGGCGTGACCCTGTTCGACACGGCGGACGTCTACGGTGCGGGGCACAGCGAGGAAGTCCTGGGCCGGGCGGTCGCCGGGCGGCGGGACGAGGTGGTGATCGCCTCGAAGTGGGGCAACGTGTTCGACGCCGCGACCCGGACGATGGCCGACACCCCGGACCTCTCCCCCGAGCACGCGCGGCGCGCGTTGACCGACACACTGCGCCGCCTGGGCACCGACCACCTGGACGTGTACCACCTGCACGTCAACGACGCCCCGCCGGACGAGGCGGCCGCCCTGCGCGAGGCGTGCGAGGACCTCGTGCGCGCGGGGCTGGTCCGGGCCTACGGCTGGTCGACGGACGACCCCGCCCGTGCCCGGCTGTTCGCGCGGGGCGCGCACTGCGCCACGGTGCAGGTCAACTGCAACGTCTTCCAGGACGCGTCGGAGATGCTGGCGCTGTGCCGGGAGCTGGACCTCGGCGCCGTGATCCGCGGTCCGTTGGCGATGGGCGTGCTGACCGGCAAGTACAGCAGCGCGCCGGGTTCCGGTGCCGTGCTCCAGGCCGGAGACATCCGCGCCGCGGCTCCCGCGTGGCTGCCGTTCTTCGACGGCGGCCGGCTGGCTCCCGCCTGGCAGGAGCGCCTCGACGCCGTCCGGGACGTGCTGACCAGCGGTGGCCGTACCCCGGCCCAGGGCGCCCTGGCCTGGCTGTGGGCCCGCAGTCCGCACGCCGTCCCGATCCCCGGCGCCCGGACCGTGCGGCAGGCGGAGGAGAACGCGCGGGCGATGGAGTACGGCCCGTTGACCGGCGAGCAGCTCAAGGAGATCGACGCCCTGCTCGACCGCTGAGCACGGCGGCCGTCGAGGGCAGGAGGCACCCGTTCCCGGACGGGTGCCTCCTGCGCTCCACGGAACCCGTCCCGGGATGCCGCGCCCGGGGTGGAGACGAGCCGCGTCCACTTTGTCCCGTGCACGGGAAAAGTATCGAGATCATGTGCGGAATGGGTTCCTGAGTTCGACAAAGCCCGCTAACTTCCATGCAACACACCGGTCATGGCCCTTTCAGACGTGGTGCCACGGCGCCGCGGCGCGCGCCCCGCGAAGCTCTCGGCAGTCCGGTCAGGCCTGCCGTCACCCCCACCCTCCGGGAGACCACTGTGCGCTCGAGACCATCCCGATCCAGACGTGTCCGTCTCTTACTGACCGCCGCGGCATGCGCCGTCGGCTGTCTGCTGCCGGTGTCCCCGGCGACCGCCGCGCCCGAGGAACCGGAACGAGAGGCCGCCGCGGTCGCCGCTCCGGAGTTCCAGCAGGTCACACTCGCCAAGGGCGTGGCCGAAACGGGCGAGCCGATGACGCTGGCGGTCCTGCCGGACCGCTCGGTCCTGCACACCTCACGCGACGGCACCGTGCGCCGCACCGACGCCGCGGGGAACACGGCCGTCGCGGGCAGGCTGAACGTCTACAGCCATGACGAGGAGGGCCTGCAGGGTGTCGCCGTGGACCCGGGCTTCTCGTCCAACCGGCACGTCTACCTCTACTACGCCCCCAAGCTCGACACCCCGGGCGGCGACGCGCCCGCGGAGGGAACGGCGTCCGACTTCGCACCGTTCGACGGGGTCAACCGGCTGTCCCGCTTCGTCCTGAAGACGGACGGCACCCTCGACCTCGCCACTGAGAAGAAGATCCTCGACGTCCCCGCGTCCCGCGGTGTCTGCTGTCACACCGGCGGCGACATCGACTTCGACGCGCAGGGCAACCTGTACCTGTCCACCGGCGACGACACGAACCCCTTCGCCTCCGACAACTTCACCCCGATCGACGAGCGCCCGTCCCGCAATCCGGCCTACGACGCCCAGCGATCGTCCGGCAACACCAACGACCTGCGCGGCAAGGTCCTGCGCATCAAGGTGAACGCCGACGGCTCCTACGCGATCCCCGCCGGCAACCTCTTCGCGCCCGGCACCGCGAAGACCCGTCCCGAGATCTACGCGATGGGCTTTCGCAACCCGTTCCGGATGAGCGTCGACAAGGCCACCGGCATCGTGTACCTCGGCGACTACGGCCCCGACTCCAACGTCGCGCGGCCGGACCGGGGACCCGAGGGGCAGGTCGAGTTCAACCGCATCACCAAGGCGGGCAACTTCGGCTGGCCCTACTGCACCGGCAGGAACGACGCCTACGTCGACTTCGACTTCGCCACCGGCACGTCGGGCGGCACCTTCGACTGCTCGGCACCCAGGAACACGTCACCGCGCAACACGGGCCTGACCGACCTGCCGCCCGCGCAGCCGGCCTGGATCCCGTACAACGGCGACAGCGTCCCCGAGTTCGGAGGCGGCTCCGAGTCGCCCATGGGAGGGCCGGTCTACCGCTACGACGCCGCCTCCCCGTCCGACGTGAAGTTCCCCGAAGAGTTCGACGGCGACTACTTCGCCGGGGAACTCGGCCGCCGCTGGATCAAGCGCATCGAGGCCGGCGGCGACGGCACCGTGCAGTCCATCAACGCCTTCCCCTGGAGCGGCACCCAGGTGATGGACATGGCCTTCGGACCGGACGGCGCGCTGTACGTCCTGGACTACGGCACCGGCTACTTCAGCGGCGACGAGAACTCGGCTCTGTACCGCGTCGAACACGTCACGGGCGGGCTCGCACCGGTCGCCCAGGCCAAGGCGGACCTCACCTCCGGCAAGGCCCCGCTGCAGGTGTCCTTCTCCTCCGCGGGCAGCACCGACCCCGACGGCGACGCCCTCACCTACGCCTGGGACTTCGGCGACGGCGCCACCTCCACCGCGGCCGGCCCTTCCCACACGTACACCGCCAACGGCCAGTACACGGCCACACTGAAGGTGACGGACGCGACCGGGAAGTCGGCGACGGCCTCCGTCCTGATCACCGTCGGGAACACCGCGCCCACCGTGAGGCTCGACGCGCCCCTCGACGGGAGCATCCACGACTTCGGCGACGAGATCCCGTTCAAGGTGACGGTCACCGACCCGGAGGACGGCACCATCGACTGCTCCAAGGTGAAGGTCAACTTCATCATCGGGCACGACAGCCACGGCCACCCGCAGACCTCGGCCACCGGCTGCACCGGCACGCTGAAGACCCTCGCCGACGGTGAGCACGACCCCAACGCCAACATCTTCGGCGTCGTCGACGCCGAGTACACGGACACGGGCGCGAACGGCCAGCCCGCGCTCACCAGCCACGACCAGCACATCACCCAGCCGAGCCACCGCCAGGCCGAGCACTACGGAGACTCCTCGGGCGTCCAGGTCGTCAGCCATGCTCCCGCGCACGGCGGCAGGACCGTCGGCCACATCGAGAACGGCGACTGGATCTCCTTCGAGCCGTACGCCTTGGGCAACGCCACCGCGTTCACCGCACGGGTCTCCTCGGCGGGCGCCGGCGGCACCATCGAAGTACGCGCGGGCTCCGCGACCGGCACGCTGCTCGGCACGGCGAACGTGCCCGTCACCGGCGGCTGGGAGACCTTCCAGGACGTGACGGCCGCACTGACCGGCCCGCCGGGCGGCTCCACGACCCTGTACCTGGTCTTCAAGGGCGGCAGCGGCTCCCTGTTCGACGTGGACGACTACTCCTTCACCACCACAGACGGTCAGCAGCCGGGTCCCCGCTCGGGTGAGGTGAAGGGGGTCGCCGGCAAGTGCCTGGACGTCGACAACGCCCAGACCGCGGACGGCACCGAGGTCCAGGTGTGGACGTGCAACGGGACGGGTGCCCAGCGGTGGACGCTGCCCGGTGACGGGACCGTGCGCGCCCTGGGCAAGTGCCTGGACGTGTCGGGCGGCGGCAGCGCCGACGGTACGAGGATCCAGTTGTGGACGTGCAACGGTTCCGGTGCGCAGGCGTGGGCGCCCCAAGCCGACGGTACGGTCCGCAACCCGCAGTCGGGCAAGTGCCTGGACGCGTCGGGCGGCACCTGGAACGACGGCACGCCCGTGCACCTGTGGAACTGCCACACCGGCCCCAATCAGAAGTGGACCCTGCCGTAGAGAGGAAGTGACGTCAGATGCGCATCTCATGGAAGGCGGCCCTCGGCCTGTTCGCCGGCGCCGCGTTATGTGTGGCTCCGCAGGCCACGGCCCTGCCCGAAACGACCGGCCACGCGGTCACCGACACGCGTGCCGCGGCGGCCGACCCGGCCTACCGGGTCCTCGTGTTCTCCAAGACCGCGGGCTTCCGTCACTCCTCGATCGACGACGGCATCGCGGCCCTGCGGGACCTCGGAGCGGCGAACGACTTCACCGTGGACGCCACCGAGGACGCCCAGGCCTTCACCACCGCCAACCTCGCCCGGTACAAGGCGGTCGTGTTCCTCTCGACGACCGGTGACGTGCTGGGTGACGCCCAGCAGACGGCGTTCGAGCAGTACGTCACCGCCGGCGGCGGATACGTCGGCATCCACGCCGCGGCCGACACCGAGTACGACTGGCCCTTCTACGAAGGCCTGGCCGGCGCGCTCTTCCACTCGCACCCCGCCATCCAGCCCGCGACCGTCGAGGTCGAGGACCGGGCGCACGACGCCACCGCACACCTCGGCGGCACCTGGCAGCGGACCGACGAGTGGTACAACTACCGCACCAACCCGCGCACCACCGCCCGTGTGCTGGCCTCCCTCGACGAGTCCAGCTACTCCGGCGGGAACATGAACGGCGACCACCCGATCGCCTGGTGCAAGGACTACCAGGGCGGCCGGGCCTTCTACACCGGCGGCGGCCACACCGACGAGTCCTACACCGACCCCGCCTTCCGCCGGCACCTGCTCGGCGGCATCCGCTGGGCCGCGGGGATGACCAACGCCGACTGCCGTGCCGAGACGGGCTACACGGCCCTGTTCGACGGCTCGTCCACCTCCGGCTGGAAACAGGCCGGCCCCGGTGGCTTCACCCTCGCCGACGGTACCCTCACCTCCCACGGCGGACTGGGCATGCACTGGTACTCCGCCAAGGAGTTCACCGGCGACTACTCGCTCAAGCTGGACTGGAAGGCGGCCGGCGACGACAACTCCGGCGTGTTCATCGGCTTCCCGGCGTCCGACGACCCGTGGACGGCGGTGAACAACGGCTACGAGATCCAGATCGACGCCACCGACGCCGCCGAACGCACCACGGGCGCGGTGTACGGGTTCCAGTCGGCCGACGTCGCCGCCCGGGACGCCGCACTGAACCCGCCGGGGGAGTGGAACACGTACGAACTCCGGGTGACCGGCGAGCGGTTGGAGATCTTCCTGAACGGCAGCAAGATCAACGACTTCACCAACACCGACCCGGCGCGGAGTCTCCGGCAGGGACACATCGGCATCCAGAACCACGGTGACGGCGACGACGTGTCCTTCCGCAACATCCGGATCAAGCAGGGTGACGGTCAGCAGCCGAGTCCCCGCTCGGGTGAGGTGAAGGGCGTCAACGGCAAGTGCCTGGACGTCGACAACGCCCAGACCGCGGACGGCACCAAGGTTCAGGTGTGGACGTGCAACGGGACGGGTGCCCAGCGGTGGACGCTTCCCGGTGACGGGACCGTGCGCGCCCTGGGCAAGTGCCTGGACGTGTCGGGCGGCGGCAGCGCCGACGGTACGAGGATCCAGTTGTGGACGTGCAACGGTTCCGGTGCGCAGGCGTGGGCGCCCCAAGCCGACGGTACGGTCCGCAACCCGCAGTCGGGTAAGTGCCTGGACGCGTCGGGCGGCACCTGGAACGACGGCACGCCCGTGCACCTGTGGAACTGCCACACCGGCCCCAACCAGAAGTGGACCATGCCCTGACGCACGACGGCGGATGAACCGTGCCCCCACCGAGGGAGCTTCGCCCCGCTCACGCCGTGAGCGGGGCGAACCGGGGACACGCCGCCCGCCTGGGCCCTCGCAGTTCCGTACCGGGCGAGGGTCAGGCGGGCTGGTCGCGGTCGGCCGGGAGCCAGACCCGCATGGTCGCCGGGTCGACGGGGATCGAGACGTGTTCGTGCGTGATCGACCACGTCCCGTCGAGCCGCCGGAGGCAGACACTCTCCCGCACCCAGATCGACGCCTGGAGCCCGCCCTTGCGTTCCCCCGAGTCCAGGTGGAGCATGTGCGCGAACGCGGCGTCGGGGCCGGCCGCGAGGGTGAGGTCGTGCGTCTCCAGGCTGATGCCGCCGACGTAACCGTCGAACCAGCGCAGGAAGTTGCGGCGGATCTCGTCGGTACCGGTGAACCGCAGCGGGGGGACGACGTCGAAGTAGACCGCGTCGGCGGCGTAGAAGGACATGAGCCGGTCGATGTCCTTCGCCTGCTGGGCGTCGGCGCGACGTGCGAGCAGCGTCCTGATCTCGGACTCGTGGTGGGTCATGGGGTACTCCTCCGGTGGGCGGGGTGGGACGGACGGGATCAGGCGGCGGCGGTGCCGGCCTTGAGCGCGGCGGCGACGCCGACGACACGGCGAGCCTGGTGGCGAGCGGCTTCGAGGACCGCCTCGCCGGGCGGTCCGTCGCCGGCCACGTGCGAAGTGCCGTACGGATTGGCCGATGCGGGTTGCTCGGGGCCCGTGTAACCGGGCGGAACGAGGATGCCGCCCCAGTGGCAGAAGGTGTTGCCGAGTGCCAGGAGGGTGGACTCCTGGCCGCCGTGCGCGCTGTTCGAGGCGGTGAACGCCGAGTACACCTTGTCCGCCAGCTTGCCCCGGAACCACAGGGGACCGGCGGAATCGAGGAACTGCCGCAACTGCGCTGCCGGATTGCCGAAGCGGGTGGGCGTGCCGAACAGCACGGCGTCCGCCCATTCCAGGTCGCCGTGGACCGCCTCGGTCACCTCGGCGGTGTCCTCGTGGTGCCGGGCCCAGGCCGGGTGGGCGGCGACCGCTTCGGGCGGGGCCGTCTCGGCGACCTTGCGGAGCCGGACACGGGCCCCCGCCTTCCGGGCGCCCTCGGCGGCGGCTTCCGCCAGGGCGTACACGTTCCCGCTGGTGCTGTAGTAGATGACCGCGACGTTCACGGGCTCCATGCCGGTGTACCTCCGTCTGCTGCCGTGGTGGTGCCGTCGACGGGTACGACGAGACGGGCCGCGGGATTGTGAGGCCGGGCGCCGTGCTCACAATCGGGGGCGCTGTCTCGTCGTACCCGCGGGGGACGATCCGACCGAAGGAGCCGCGAGACCATGACCGCCATCCCGTCCGCACCGGAAGACGGCCCGCTCGACCCGGGGCAGGCCGCGGTCACCGGCGAACGCCGCCGGCTGATCAACCTCGCCTACCGGATGCTGGGTTCCTTGGCCGAGGCCGAGGACGTCGTCCAGGAGACGTACGCCCGCTGGTACGCGATGTCCCGGCGGGACCGGGAGGCGGTGGCGTCCCCCGGCGGCTGGCTGACCAGGGTCGCCGGCCGGGTCTGCCTGGACGTGCTCCGCTCGGCACGGACCCGGCGGGAGCGTTACGTGGGGGAGTGGGTGCCCGACCCGTTGCCGACGCCCGCCGAGTGGCCCGGTGGCGCGACGGACGGCAGCACGACCGATCCGGCCGACCGTGTCACGCTCGACGAGTCGGTGAGCATGGCCTTCCTCGTCGTGCTCGAGTCGATGACTCCGGCCGAACGGGTGGCGTTCGTCCTGCACGATGTCTTCCGCTATCCCTTCTCCGAGGTCGCCGGCATCGTGGGACGCAGCCCGGCGGCCTGCCGGCAGCTGGCGTCCTCGGCCCGCCGCCGCATCGACGCCTCGCGGGCGCCCTCCTCGCCGACGGCCGAGCGGGCGCGTGTCGTCCGGGAGTTCAGGCAGGCGTGGGAGGCCAAGGACATCCGGGCCCTCGTCGGCCTGCTCGACCCCGAGGCCACGGCCGTGGGCGACGGCGGCGGGATCACCACCGCCACCCTCCACCCGATCGAGGGCGCCGACAGCATCGCCCGCTTCTTCGCCGGCCGGACCCTTCCCGGGCGGCTGCTGGTCCGGGAGCGCACGGTCAACGGCC
Source organism: Streptomyces sp. BK79 (assembly GCF_044142145.1). Taxonomy (NCBI): domain Bacteria; kingdom Bacillati; phylum Actinomycetota; class Actinomycetes; order Kitasatosporales; family Streptomycetaceae; genus Streptomyces; species Streptomyces sp. BK79. The sequence continues at coordinate 108,246 of NZ_JBHVOC010000001.1, read as the reverse complement.
AGCCCGGCCTGACGGCCCATCTGGACGGTGCCGTCGTGGCGGTCTACGCGTTCGACATCGCGGACGGCCGCATCCGGCGGATCTGGGGTGTGCTCAACCCCGAGAAGCTGCGGCCCTGGGCATAGGAACGGGCCCGGTCCTCTTCGTCGGTGGCGGCCGCGCGGCGCGGGTGCGGCGCGGGCGCGGTGCCGGTGCGGTGCTCAGCGGCGGGGCAACCTTTCGGCGCCGTCGCGAGTCTTGCCGACGATCACGCCGTGATCGCACTGACGAGGAGACCATCATCACCGCCATACGCAAGACCCTGACCGCTACCGCAGTCGTCGGCGCCGTCCTGGCGGGTTCGGCCGCCTGCGGCACGGTGGAGCAGCTCTCCGCCGGGCAGAAGCTCGACCAGGCGTTCGACAAGCTCGGCAAGGAGAAGACGATCTCCTTCGAGCTGGACCTCGACACCGACGCCCGGAGCCTGAAGGCACTGGACGCCCTGTCGGACCCGGAACCCGGCGAGGAGCTCACCGACGAGCTCGCCGGCCTGCTCAGCGGTGCGAAGATCACCGTGACGGCGCAGTCGAGGAAGCCGATCGAGGAGTCCGGCGAGAAGGACTTCGTCGGCATGGCCATGAAGGTCCGTACCGACGGCGGCGACCTCGTCGAGTACCGGGTCATCGGCGACCACCTCTACCTCCGCGTCGACGCGGAGGTCGTCGGCAAGGCGATGGGCGCCCCCGTGCCGTCCGCGCGGGACCTGCCCCCGGAGGCGGGCGGGCTCAAGAAGGTACTCGAAGGCGCGTGGGTGAAGCTGGACACCGCGGAGATGGAGAAGGCCGCCGCGGAGACGGAGGCGGAGCTAGGGGTGCCGCCCGAGCCGGAGCCCAGCCTCGACGCCAGGACGCAGAAGCAGCTGCTGGAGGCGCTGCGCAGGACCGTGGCCCGGGAAGTCGACTTCAAGACGGAGGACGGCGAGGACGGTGCCGAGCACGTCACCGCCACCGCTCCGCTCCGTACGTTGGTCGGGGAGCTCTTCGACGAGATCCGTCCGCTGGTGAAGAAGCTGCCGGCGGGCATCGAACCGCCCACGGACAAGGACCTCAAGGAGGTCCCCGACGTCGAGGTCACGGCCGACTTCGCGCTGAAGAACGGCGAGCTGAGCGAGGTGTACGTCGATCTCGCCGCGCTCGCCGAGACCGCCGAGGTGAAGAAGCTCGGCCTGGTGGTGCGGATGAGCGAGGGCAGGCCGCCGACGGCCCCGGCCGGCGTCACCGAGCTGGACATGGGCGAACTCATGGGAGGGTTCGGCGCCGCGATGATGAGCGACGAGGCGTTCGGCGACGAGGTCTTCGGCGAGGAGGTGCTCGGCGGGGAAGGGCTTGCGGAAGGGGGACTTCCGGAGGAGGACTTCCCCGCCGACGCCGCGTAGGCACCCGCGCGGGGCCGAGCCGGCCCCTACTCGCCGGAGTCGCGGGAGAGCAGGTGCAGGGCCCGCAGCGAGGCCTCCAGGGCGAAACGGTGGTCGGGGTCGGCGAGGCGGTCGCCCAGCAGGGCGTCCAGGTTCCGCAAGCGGTAACGGACCGTCTGGGCGTGCACGCCCAGCATCTCGCCGACCTGCTCCGCCGGCGCCCGCGTGGAGACGTGCACCCGCAGCGTCTCCACGAGCCGGTCGCGGCGGCTGGCCGGCAGATGGTCGATGGTGGCCAGCTCCCCGGCCGCGATATGACTCACGAGAGCCGGGTCCGACAGCAGCCACAGCGTCACCAGGTGGTCCTCGCAGCGGACCACGGGAGCGTCGGGTACCACGCCTTCGTCGATCAGGTGGAGCAGCCGGCGCGCCCAGCGGATGGAGTCGGCCGCCTGGGCCGGCGGTACGGTCAGCCCCACCACGGCGTGCGAGCCCTCCAGCGCGGCGTCGAGCATGGCCAGGCGCTCCGGGGTCAGGGGCCCGGGCACCAGCAGGTGCGGCTGCGGGACGTCCAGGTCCAGGAGGACGTCGTCGGCCAGCCCCGCCTCCAGGTGTTCGGGGACCGGCGAGCGCAGGGCGACCATGGTGAGGTCGGCGGGCAGCTGCCAGGCGGCGGCCTCGCACAGACCGGTCAGCGCCTGGGGCAGCGGGGGAGCGGCGAGGATGAGGTGCAGCAGCCGTCTGCGCCGCGCCGGCACCTCGGAGAAGGCCCGTGACTGCACCTCGACGTAGCCCTCGCGGGAGATCTGCTCCAGTTCCTCGACGTAGGCGAACAGGGCGTCGGCGAAGGCGAGGATCAGGGCGGGGGAGAGCCGGTACTGCTGGCCCAGGGCCTTGGCGCGGCGCAGGGCGATGCGGGCGCCGAGCCGGTACGCCCCCTGGAGGGTGTCCAGTTCGCGGCCCTCGTAGGCCTCCACACGGCCGAACTTGCGCAGCAGTTCGTCGCGGAGGACGGCGTTCTTGCCGGGGTCGGCGACGCGGTCCACGAAGCCGTACAGGGCCTGTTCGACGCCCTGCCGGATGGCCGCGGCGTTCGGGCCGTTGAGCAGCCGCCCGTACACGGGGTAGGCCCTGGTGACCTCGGCGCCGATCTCCCTGAGGAGGCCGGGTAACTCGGGTCGCATGAAGGCGGCGAACTCCTTGGGAAGGGGTTCCAGCGGTTCACCGACTTCAGGCGGTCGCGTGGTTGAAGGCATGAGTGCCGTCCCTTGCTCTCCGGTGCCCTCGGTGCATCGGCCGTGTGCCCCGGTCCTTCACGGAAGGGACACACGACCGGACGTGAGGTGATGCGGGTCTGGGCTGTCTGAAGCTAAGACAAGTTTCGTGGGACGTACACAGTCCGTGCACATTTAGGTGCGGTGTGACGTGGCTACGCTGCCGGGACGGCTGAGAATCGCTGTCGCGCGGCCATTAGTTGACGGCTGAGTGCCAGTTCTGCGAGAGGCGCTTGCCCGCGTCGGGGGCGACGGTGCCGGGGGCGTTCAGGCCGGCGAGGTGGGTCCGGGTGTTGTTGAGCGTGAGGCTGTTGTTCCCGGCGGCGGAGGGCAGCCCGGTCTTGGCGTTGACCGCCGCGTCGATCAGGCCGAGCAGCCCCAGCCCGCAGCCGCTGGCGCCGGGAACGGCGAAGGTGCTGTCGTTCTGGGTGGCGCCGGTGAGGTTGATGCGGCTCATCTCGCCGTCCTCGGCGACCGTGCCGTCACCCTGGAAGAACGACATGCCGAACTCGGGGAATTGCCGGTTCTCCGGACGCAGCACGATCGGGTTGGCCGCGGTGCCGATGTAGCACTTGCTGCCCAGGAACGGGTTCTCCAGGTGGATGCGGACCGGTATGGCCACGATCGGCTGGTCGGTGAGGATGCCGGCGGTCTGGTCGAAGGCGTAGGGGGTGCCGACGGACTCCACGGTGGCCGTGATCTTGTTGAGGGTGCTGTTGCTGAGCTGCTGGCAGATGGCGGTGATCGCGGGGATGTTGCTCGGGCACATCAGCCCCAGCAGCCCGCCGGGGACGGTCGCGGAGTCGGCGATCAGGGCGCCGCCGGCCGGGGCCACCACGGAGCTGGTCCCGTCGGAGTTCTGGACGACCCCGATCTGGAGGTCGGTCCGGCCCGTGGTCACGGTGGTCTTGCCCAGTTTGATGGTGCCGCTCGGCGAGGTGGACACCACGCACTGCGGGGTGCGGGCCAGGCCGTCGGCGGCCAGCATCGCCGGGGCGTCGACGGGACAGCGGGTGAAGGGCGCCCACTCGCCGTTCGGCACGGCTGCCGCCGCGGTGGCGGTGCCCATGGAGGCGAAGGCGCCGAGGGCGGTGCCGAGGGCGGTGGCGGTGGTGGCGACTCTGGCGCCGAGGGAGAACCGCATCGTGTGGCCTTCCGGATCAAGGATCAAGGATCGGGGATCGGGGATCGGGGGTAAGGGGGTCAGGGGTCAGGAAGTCAGGGGTCAGGAATCGGGTTCGGGCTTCGGACGAGGAGGGCGGGGATCAGCGCTCGGCTACGGGGATCTTGCGGGGCTGGGCGTCCTCGGTGCACTCGTCGGGGTTGAGCACCTCGGCCGAGACGAAGCAGGCCTGCCCCTGGATCTGCTTGACGTAGTTGCCGGGGCCGGAGACCGAGGCCGTGAGCAGACGGTCGAGGTTCTCGCCGCCGGCGGTGCCGCAGCCCGTGAAGGCCGGGATGGTGACCTCGCCGGTCAGCGGGCCGCCGGACAGCAGCAGGTAGCCGGTGGCGGGCTGGCCGGTGGTCTGTTCGCCCCGGCCGTGCAGGACCAGGTGGTCGCCGGGGTACTTCTCCGGCTCCGGGTCGCGGGAGTCGAGGGACGTCCTGGTCCGGCACTTCGTCCCGACGTCCAGCGGGGTGCCGTTGACCTTCAGGGACGTCACCCGGAGTACGACCGGTGCCCGGACGTAGGTGTCCGTGCTGGTGAACAGGAAGTCGGTGGTGCCGTGCGAGTCGATGGTCATCGGACCCGTCTGCTCCAGCACCATCGTGGCCGTGGTCGGGGTGAAGTCGAAGGTCAGGAAGGTCGCCTCGAAGGGCGGGGTCTGCTTGCGCTGCTCGTAATAGAGGTCGGCGGTGGAGTGCTGGGTGATGGTGGCACCGCTGAAGTCCGGGAAGAACTCGAACTGCGGCTCGCCCTGGGTGATGAGCGTGCAGTACGGCGGGACCAGCGCGGCACCGTCGAGCTTGTTCACGTTGGAGTAGCCGGTGATGTAGGCGTTCAGCGACATCGGTCCGGCCGGGTACTTCTCGTCGTACTTGCAGGTCGGCGCGGACCGTTCGGGGGTGGCACCGCCCGGCGCGGGCTCGGCGACCTTCGGGGCGCGCTCGCCCTGCCGGTCCGCCGGGTCCTCCTCCGGGTCCTCGCCCGGCTGCCCCGGGGCGGCGGAGGCGGAGGGCTCCGAGGACGGCGATCCGCTCGGCGTGGCCGTGCCGCCGTCCTCGTCCGTCCCGACCAGGACGGCGGCGATCCGCCCCCCGTCCGGGGCGTCGTCGGCGAGGGCGCAGTCGACGGTCACCGAGGCGGGGTCGGCGGCGCCGCCGTCGGCGGTGGTCAGGGACAGGTCCAGGGCGAAGACCCCGGCCGTCATGGTCAGTTCGCCCGCGCCTTGTCCGGTCACCGAGGGGACGTCCCCCGTCGCCGTCAGCGTCAGCGGCCCGGTGGCGGGCAGGGGCGTGGCGTCCGTGCCGCCGCGCCAGGTCGCCTCGGCGCCGGCCTCGCCCTGGGCGACGCCGACCTGGAGGCGGGTCGCGGCCCGGACGTCGGCCGCGCCCAGCGCCGCGAGGTCGGCGACGGCCGGCTCCGGCAGCTCGACGGTCGTGGTCACGTCCGCGGGCTCGATCGGCTCCCCGGGCGCCACCCGCACGGGCAGGTCCGCCGAGATCCGTACCGTCGCGGACTGCTCTCCGGAGGGGAACAGGCACACGTAGGGCAGTGCGGTGTCGACCTCCTGCGTACCGGCCGCACCGGCGGCCGCGGGCACGGTGGCGGCCAGCACGACGAACGCGGCGATCGCCGCGCTCCGGGCGCGGCTGCGGACCGTCGGCGGGACGGCGGTACGGGGGCCTGTCATCTGTCACTCCGCTCGGGTCGTGCCACGGTTCGGACGGCCGGCTGCGGCCGCCTCGTGCGGGCTGTCCGCCGCCCGGCCGGGATCACCGGCCGGGCGGCGGACAGCCGTGCCCTGCTTACGGGTTGCTCCCGACGATCTTCGGGATGGTGCTGGTGCCGGTGACCTTCACCGCGTAGTTGCCCTTGAAGGTGGGCTTGGTGGCGGTGGTGACCACGGTGCCGCAGCCGGAGGCCGAGGTGACGGCCAGGTCGCCGCTGACGCTGGTGACCGCGAGGATGCCGGTGGAGTTGGTGTAGGTGGCGGTGGCCTTGCCCTGCACGTTGAACACGCAGGCGCCCGCGGTCACCTTCGCCTTGACGTTGCCGACGTAGCCCTTGGTCACACCGGTGGAGGCGGTGTAGTCCTGGGCGACGACGGTCCAGGGGGTGGTCGCCACGGTCGTGACGTTGCCCAGGACGCTGGTGCACGGTGAGGCGCTGGTGCCGAAGTTGATGGCGTTGATGCTGGCCACCGTGGCGGGGTTGCCGGTGGCGCTGGCCATCGTGCCCGAGGCGCTGGACGTCGTACACGTCATCGGGATGTTGGCGGTCAGGACGATGTTCCCGCTGTTGGTGGCCGAGAAGTTGGCCGGCGACGGGGTGACGGTCCAGACCGTGGAGGGGACGGCCGAAGCGGGGGCGACAGCCATACCGAAGGCGGCGGCGCCCGCGCCCGCCACGAGGGCGAATCTTGTCAGGGACTTCTTCATGACGTGGGGACTCCCTTGTCGATTGACCGGCAGAAGGGGATCGCGCCCGTAACCGTGGGGTGGAACAACGGGCGGTCCGCGGCCCGGAAATCCTCGACCGCGAGCCATGACGTTACTTGCGGGAAACTTAGGCGAACAATGGCGCCGACCATGATTCTTTCGATAAGTGGAAATACCTGTTCCCCAGGTGAGCAGTCCGGAGCCCGGTTTAGTCATCCGCTGCTAAGGGAGGCGTCGTTCCCGGGCCGGCACCGGCCCCGCCCCGGGAGTCGGGCCGAAGCCGCGCACGGTTCGTCCGGACCCGTATTGCTCACCGAGTGACAAAGAGAAGGTGCTTCTTTGTCGCCGTGCTGACAAAGACGCGATGGCCGAACCGAATCCTTCGGGAAAGTCGGAACCTGCTCTTGCCCCCTCAGGTTACTCAGCCGTAGCGTGCCGGACACGGCGCTGATCTCCTGGTGGGTGCCCCCCCATGCCGAGGAGGCGCGACGGATGAATTCCGGCCCTGCCCTCCTTCAGGGGCGGACATCCGTCGGCGGGGCCGCGCGGAACCCTCCCCCCGGGAGCCGCGCGGCCCCGCCCCGCACCCGGCGGACAAAGTCCTCCCCGTGCTTTGTCTGCGCGGTGACAAAGCACGGGGAGGACCGCGGAGCCCGGCGCCCCGCCTGTTGTCAGTGAACCGTGCACCGGCTTGACGTGCGCTCCGCGGTGCATGCGGACCTCACCCTCTCTGGAGGTGATATGGGAATCGAAGTGGTGGTCGAGGGTCTCACCAAGTCCTTCGGCAGGCAGCGGATCTGGGAGGACGTGAGCCTCACCCTGCCGGCCGGAGAGGTCAGTGTCATGCTCGGTCCGTCGGGCACCGGAAAGACCGTGTTCCTCAAGTCGCTCATCGGACTGCTGAAGCCGGAGCGCGGCCGTGTTCTCATCGACGGCGTCGACATGGTGAACAGCCCCGAACGGGATATCTACGAGACCCGGAAGAAGTTCGGGCTCATGTTCCAGGACGGCGCCCTTTTCGGTTCCATGTCCCTCTTCGACAACATCGCCTTTCCGCTGCGCGAGCACACCCGGAAGAAGGAGTCGGAGATCCGCCGCATCGTCATGGAGCGGATCGAGGTCGTCGGGCTGCTGGGCGCCGAGGGCAAACTGCCGGGGGAGATCAGCGGCGGCATGCGCAAGCGGGCCGGACTCGCCCGCGCGCTCGTGCTCGACCCGCAGATCATCCTGTGCGACGAACCCGACTCCGGGCTCGACCCCGTCCGCACCGCCTACCTCTCCCAGTTGCTGATCGACCTGAACGCGCAGATCGACGCGACGATGCTGATCGTCACCCACAACCTCGACATCGCCGCCACGGTCCCCGACAACATGGGCATGCTCTTCAGGCGCCGACTGGTCACCTTCGGCCCGCGCGAGGTGCTCCTCACCAGCGAGGAGCCGGTCGTGGCGCAGTTCCTGGCCGGCCGCCGCGAGGGCCCGATCGGGATGTCGGAGGAGAAGGACGCCGCCACCCTCGCCGCCGAGGCCGCGGGGTCACGGGGCGCGGGAGCCGACGGACCGCGTGAGATCGTCCCGCAACTGGAGCCGTCCCCCGGACTCCCGCCGCGCCGCGCCGTCACCCGGCGCCGGGAGCGGGTCCTCGGCATGCTCGACCACCTGCCGCCCGCCGCCCGCGCCGCCATCGAGCGCACGTACGCCGCCCGCCCCACCGACGGCGCCCCCGGCACGGCCGGTGCGTACGGCACCGCCCCGACGCTCCCGATGCCGGCCGCCGGGAGCGGCGCATGATCACCGGTGCCCTGCGGCAGACCGGCCGGCTGTTCGCGCTCGCCGCCGAGGTGGCCCGCGCGATCTTCCGACGGCCGTTCCAGTTCCGGGAGTTCGTCGAGCAGTTCTGGTTCATCGCCAGTGTCACGATCCTGCCCGCGGCCCTGGTCTCGATCCCGTTCGGCGCCGTGATCGCCCTCCAGGTCGGCTCGCTCACCCAGCAGCTCGGCGCCCAGTCCTTCACCGGCGGCGCCAGCGTCCTGGCCGTCGTGCAGCAGGCCAGCCCGCTGATCGTCGCGCTGCTGATCGCGGGCGCGGCCGGCTCCGCGATCTGCGCCGACCTGGGCTCGCGCACCATCCGCGAGGAACTGGACGCCATGGAGGTCATGGGCGTATCGCCCGTGCAGCGCCTGGTGGTGCCCCGCGTCCTGGCCACCATGGGCGTCGCGGTCCTGCTCAACGGCCTGGTCTCCGTGGTCGGCATCCTCGGCGGCTACGTCTTCAACGTCTTCCTCCAGGACGGCACCCCCGGCGCCTACCTCTCCAGCTTCTCCGCCCTCGCCCAGCTCCCCGACCTCTACGTCAGCGAACTCAAGGCCCTGGTCTTCGGCTTCATCGCCGGCGTCGTCGCCGCCTACCGGGGCCTGAACCCGCGCGGCGGCCCCAAGGGCGTCGGCGACGCCGTCAACCAGTCCGTCGTCATCACCTTCCTCCTGCTCTTCTTCGTGAACATGGTGATGACGGGCGTCTACCTCCAACTCGTCCCGCCGAAGGGAGGCTGAGGTCCGTGGCCTCCCCGCTCGCCTGGCTCGACCGCTCCGGCGACCAACTCCTCTTCTACGTCCGCTCCCTGCTCTGGATCCCGCGCACCCTGCGCCGCTACCTCAAGGAGGTGCAGCGCCTGCTCGCCGAGGTCGCCTTCGGCACCGGCGGCCTCGGGGTCATCGGCGGCACCATCGGCGTGATGATCGCGATGACCCTGTTCACCGGGACCGTCGTCGGCCTCCAGGGGTACGCGGCCCTCGACCAGATCGGCACCGCCGCCTTCACCGGCTTCGTCTCCGCCTACTTCAACACCCGCGAGATCGCCCCGCTCGTCGCCGGCCTCGCCCTCTCCGCGACCGTCGGCGCCGGCTTCACCGCCCAGCTCGGCGCCATGCGCATCAACGAGGAGGTCGACGCCCTCGAAGGCATGGGCATCCGCTCCCTGCCCTACCTCGTCACCACCCGCATCATCGCCGGCGTCGTCGCCATCATCCCGCTCTACGCGATCGGGCTGCTCTCCTCCTACCTGGCCTCCCGCTACGTCACGGTCCTCTTCAACGGCCAGTCCCGGGGCACGTACGACCACTACTTCAATCTCTTCCTCTCGCCCACGGACGTGCTGCTCTCCGTCCTCAAGGTGCTCATCTTCAGCGTCATGGTGATCGTCGCCCACTGCTACTACGGCTACCGCGCCTCCGGCGGCCCGGCCGGAGTCGGCGTCGCCGTCGGGCGGTCGGTGCGCAACGCCATCGTGCTGATCAGCGTCACCGACTTCTTCCTGTCGCTGGCGCTGTGGGGCGCCACCACGACCGTGAAGGTGGCGGGTTGACATGAGCGCGGTGAACACGACACGCGGCGCGACCGTGCGCCGCCGGCTCGCCGGAGTGGTCTTCCTGGTGGTCCCCGCCCTGCTGGTGTGGCTCGCGGTCGCCGTCTACGACAAGCGGTTCACCGACTCCGACCCGGTGGTCGTGGAGACCGGCAGCGTCGGCAACGAGATGCACCGGGGTGCCGAGGTGAAGCTGCGCGGCGTCGTCGTCGGCGAGGTCCGCGAGATCGACGCCACCCGGGACGGCGCCCGGCTCACCCTCGCCCTCGAACCCGGCGTCCTCGACGACATCCCGGCCGACGTGCGCGCCCAGATGCTGCCCACCACCCTGTTCGGCGAGCGGTTCGTCGCCCTCGTCCCGCCCGCCTCGCCCTCCGCGCACTCACTGGCGGCCGGCGCGGTCATCCCGCAGGACCGCTCCACGAGCGCCGTCGAACTCCAGCAGGTGCTGGACGACGTGCTGCCGATGCTCACCGCCGTCCAGCCGCAGAAGCTCTCCGCCACCCTCTCCGCCGTCTCCCAGGCCCTGGAGGGCCGCGGCGACCGGCTCGGCGACACCCTCACCCTCCTCGACTCCCACCTGCGGAAGTTCAACCCGCAACTGCCCACCCTCAACCGCGACCTGAAACACCTCGTGAAGGTCAGCCATGTCTACGCCGACAGCGCCCCCGACATCCTCACGGCGCTCACCGACTTCACCACCACCAGCGGCACCCTGGCCGAGAAGGAGAGCGAGCTGGCCGGCACCCTCGGCGCCACCACCAGGACGGCCGAGGACATGACCGCCTTCCTGCGGCAGAACAAGGACACCATCATCCGGCTCTCCGCCTCCTCCCGGCCCACCCTCGAACTGCTCGCCGAGTACTCCTCGGCCTTCCCCTGCACCCTGCGCACCCTCGCCGACTTCGTCCCGGCCATGGACAAGGCCCTCGGCAAGGGCACCGACCGGCCCGGCCTGCGCGTCGACGTCACCACCGTGCCCTCCCGCGGCGCCTACCGCCCCGGCACCGACACCCCCTCCTACGGCGCCGGCGGCGGCCCCCGCTGCTACCCCGTGCCCTACCTCGGCGTCGCCGCGCGACCGGCCGTACAGGTGCCCGCGGCGGCCGGGCAGAACCTCGGGCCGGCGAACTCCCCGCAGGAGAACGCCCTCGTCAACGAACTCCTCGCACCCGCCACCGGCAAGGCACCCGCCGACCTCCCCGAGTGGAGCAGCCTCCTCGCGGGACCGGCGCTGCGGGGCACGGAGGTGACCCTGCGATGACCTCACGCCGTACCGCCGGCACCCGGCACGCCACCCCCACCCGGCGCCGCCCGCTGACCGGCCCGCTGCTGAAGTCCCTCGCCTTCCTGGTCGTCACCGCGCTGGCCACGACCGTCCTCGGACTGAGCGTCTCGGGCACCGGCGTCGGCGACGACAGCCTCGCCTACAAGGCGCTGTTCACCGACGCCACCGGAGTCACCGACGGGGACAGCGTGCGCATCTCCGGAGTCGAGGTGGGCGAGGTCACCGACGTCCGCGTCGTCGACCGGCGCACCGCGCAGGTCACCTTCACCGTCCGCGACGACCGCACCCTGCCCGCCTCGACCACCGCCGCCGTGAAGTACCTCAACATGGTCGGGCAGCGCTACATCGCCCTGGACCGGGGCAGCGGCGACCTCACCGGAGCGCTCGACGCCGGCGACACCATCCCGCTCGGCCGGACCACCCCCGCGCTCGACCTGACCCTGCTCTTCAACGGCTTCAAGCCGCTCTTCGAGGGACTCTCCCCGAAGGACGTCAACGAACTCGCCGGTTCCATCGTGCAGGTCCTCCAGGGCGAGGGCGGCACCGTCGACAGCCTCATCCGGCACATCGGCTCGCTCAGCACGACGATCGCCGCCAAGGACGAGGTGATCGGCGAGGTGGTCAAGAACCTCAACACGGTCCTGACCACCCTCAACGACCGCGAGAGCGACTTCGACACCCTCGTGGACACCCTGCAGAAACTCGTCAGCGGCTTCAACGACGACCGCAAGCCCCTGGGGAAGGCCGTCGTCGCCATGGGCGACCTGACCACCGTCACCGCCGACCTCCTCCAGGAGGGACGCGCGCCCCTGAAGAAGGACATCCGCGAACTGGGCCGGCTCTCCGGCAACCTCGGCGACGCCACCCCGCAGCTCGAGGACTTCCTCGACCGGACCCCCGCCAAACTGACCGCCCTGGGCCGCCTGTCCTCCTACGGCTCCTGGTTCAACCTCTACCTCTGCGAGGCCCGCGTGGACGGCGTGACCACCTCCACCGGCGCGAAGCCGCCGACCGGCATCGCGGTCACCGAACCGAGGTGCGGCGCATGACCCTGCTGCTGCGGCCCGAACGCCGCGACACCCCGCCGGCCGCGCCCCGCCGCTCCCACCCGCCGCGCCTGAAGCCGGTCAAGGACCGCAACCCGGTCGCCGTGGCCCTGGTCGGTCTGCTCCTGCTGGCCCTGCTCACCGTCCTCGCCTACAACGCCGACCGGTTCTCCCTCACCGGCGGCGGCACCACCTACACCGCCGACTTCACCGAGGCCGCCGGCCTGGACGAGGGCGACGAGGTGCGCGTCGCCGGCGTCAAGGTCGGCGAGGTCACCGGCGTGGCCCTCGACGGCGACCGGGTGAAGGTCACCTTCGAGGTGGAGGACGCCTGGATCGGCGACCGGACCACCGCCGCCATCGCCATCAAGACCCTGCTCGGCGACAAGTACCTGGCCCTCGACCCGCTCGGCACCGCCGAACAGGACCCCGGCCACCGCATCCCGCGGACCCGGACCACCTCCCCGTACGACGTCACCCAGGCGTTCCAGGACCTCGGCTCCACCGTCGACGCCCTCGACACCCGGCAACTGGCCAAGAGCTTCGAGACGATCTCGGAGACCTTCGAGAACTCGCCGCCGCACGTCCGCAAGGCCGCCACCGGACTGTCCGACCTGTCGCGCTCCGTCTCCAAGCGGGACCGCGAACTGTCCGAACTCCTCAAGGGAAGCGCACAGTTCACCAAGACACTCAAGGACAAGAAGTCCAGCTTCGAAACCCTCATCGAGGACGCCGGACCGCTGCTCGGCGAACTCCAGGACCGCCGCGACGCCATCACCGACCTGCTGGAGGGCAGCCGCGACCTCGGCACCGAACTGACCGGCCTCGTGGGCGACAACGAGAAGCAGCTCGGCCCCACGCTGAAGGCGCTCGGCCGCGTCACCACGGTCCTGGAGGAGAACAGCACCCAGTTGGACCGGACGCTCGCCCTGGTCGGCCCCTACTACCGGCTCGTCGGCAACACCCTCGGCAACGGCCGCTGGTTCGACAGCTATCTGTGCGGGGTGGTGCCCCGCGACTACCTGCCCGCGCAGTCCCGGCCCGAGACGTCGTGCATGCCGCCCAAGCAGCGGGCGGCGGCACAGGGGAGCGGTGAGTGATGAGCAAGCGCAGAAGACTCCTCGCGGTCGCGATCGCGCTGGCCGTGGTCGCCGCCTCACTCGCCACGGTCCGCGCCCTGGACTCCGGCGGCACCCGCGTCACCGCCTACTTCGACCGCGCCGTCGGCATCTACGCCGGCTCCGACCTGCGCATCCTCGGCGTCCGCGTCGGCGAGGTGGAGTCGGTCCACCCGCTGGGCACCCGGGTGCGGGTCGAACTGGCGCTGGACGAGGGCATACGCGTGCCGAAGTCGGCGCGGGCCCTGGTGGTCGCACCGAGCGTCGTCGCCGACCGCTACGTACAGCTCACCCCGGCCTACCGCTCCGGACCCGCCCTCGCGGACGGCGCCGTCCTGCCCGCCTCCCGCAACCGCACCCCGGTCGAGATCGACCAGCTCTACGCCTCGATCACCGACCTCAGCGAGGCACTCGGGCCGGACGGGGCCAACTCCTCCGGCGCCCTGTCCGAGCTGCTGAAGACGGGCGCCGCCAACCTCGACGGCAACGGCGAGGCCATCGGCGACGGCATCGAGGAGTTCGGCAAGGCCACCAAGACCCTCGACGGGTCCGGCGACGACCTGTTCGCCACCCTCAGCAGCCTCCAGACCTTCACCACCATGCTGAAGGAGAAGGACACCGACGTACGCACCGCGCAGGAACGGCTGGACACGGTCGTCGGCTACTTCGCCGACAACAAGGACGACCTCGCGGGCGCCCTGGAGGAACTCGGCACCGCGCTCGGCCAGGTGAAGACCTTCATCAAGGACAACCGCGGCGAGCTGAAGAAGAACGTCGAACGGCTCGTACCGATCACCCAGACCCTGGTCAGCCGGCGCTCCTCGCTGGCCGAGGCCCTGGACGTCGCCCCGCTCGCCGCGGACAACCTCGTCGGCGCCTACGACACCGGCACCGGCCGGATCGACGGCCGCGCCAACCTCAACGAGATCAGCATGGGCGGCCCCCTGCTGCCCCTGCCGGTCACCGGCGGCTCCGCGACCTCGACGCCGCCCGCCTCGGGGAAGGGGGAGCGGTGAGACGCGTCGTACGGCGCCGGGGAACGGCGTCCGAGCCGGCGGACGTCACGGACACGGACCAGGTCGAGACCGCCGAGGCGGACCGCGTCGAGGTCCCGCACGGCACGGTACGGCGGCGGATGCTCACCACCGGTGCCGCCACCGGCGTGGGGATCGGCGGGCTCCTCGCCCTGGGCCTGGGCTTCACACTCGCCCTCGGCGCGTTCTCCGTCACCGCCCCCCGCTTCGACGGCATCGAGGACCTGCCCCTGCCGGGCGGCGCCGACCTCGGCTCCCACCCCTACACCGTCACCGCCGAGCTGGACGACGCGCTCAGCCTGGTGCCGCAGGCCGCGGTCAAGGTCAACGACGTCGCCGTCGGCCGGGTCACCGCCGTCCGCCTCGACGGGGACGACTGGTCGGCCCGGGTCACCATGGAGATCAACGGCGAGGTCCGGCTGCCGCGCGACGCCGGCGCCCGCGTGGAGCAGTCCAGCCTGCTCGGCGAGAAGTACATCCAACTGGTCGCGCCGGCCAAGTCGTCCGCCGGGGGCAGGCTCGGTGACGGCGGTGTCATCCCGCTCTCCCGGACCGGCCGCAACACCGAGGTCGAGGAGGTGTTCGGCGCGCTGTCCCTGCTGCTCAACGGCGGCGGCGTCAACCAGCTCAAGACCATCACCCAGGAACTCAACAAGGCACTCGGCGGACGCGAACCCGAGGTCCGCTCCATGCTGAGACGGGTCGCAAAACTCGTGGGGAACCTCGACGACCACCGCGGCGACATCACCGACGCCCTCGACGGCGTCAACCGGCTCGCCGCGACCCTCGCCGGCCGCGAGGACGACGTACGCACCGTCCTGACCGACCTCTCGCCCGGCCTGAAGACCCTGCACGAACAGCGCGGCTCCCTGCTGACCATGCTGCGCTCCCTGGACACGCTGTCCGGGGTGGCCGTCACCACCGTTGAAGCGAGCAAGGACGACATGGTCGCCGACCTCAAAGCCATCGCCCCCACCCTGAAGGCCCTCGCCGACGCGGGGACGGACCTGCCCGACTCGCTCCAGGTGCTGCTCACCTACCCGTTCACCGACGAGGTGCTGAACGGCGTCAAGGGCGACTACCTCAACGTGTACCTGAACATGACCGCCGCTCCCGGCACCCAGGTGATCCCGCCCCTGGTGCCGAAGGGCAGCCCTTCACCCACCCCCTCGCCCACCGCCACGGCGCAGAGCGGGCAGGGCGACGCACCCCGCGAGAGCGAGAGCGCGGGCACGGGCACCGGGACCACGGCCTCCCCGCCGGCACCGCTGCCCCTGCCCTCCGTACCGACACCCACCGGGGCCGCCGGGCCGTCCGGAACCTCCGGGCCGTCCGGGGATGGAGGCGCACAGGGATGATCACCCTCGCCGTACGCCTGAAGAACCTCGCCTTCCTCCTCATCGCCGTCCTCGTCCTCGGCTTCCTCGGCATCCGCTACGCCGACCTCGGCCGGTACGTCGGCGTCGCCGACTACTACACGGTAAAGGTGGAACTCCCGCGCACCGGAGGTCTGTTCACCCACTCCGACGTCACCTTCCGAGGCGTGTCGGTGGGACGGGTCGGCCCGATCGACCTCACCGCCGACGGGGTGGTCGCTCAGCTGCGCATCAAGAAGTCCGCCCCCCGCATCCCCGCCGACACCCGGGCCGTGGTGGCGGGGCTGTCCGCGGTCGGCGAGCAGTACATCGACCTGCGTCCCGAGAGCGACGCCGGCCCCTACCTCGCCGACGGCACCCGCATCGCCCAGCCCGACACCGAGGTGCCCGCCCCCGTCACCGACGTCCTCACCAGCGTGAACGACCTCACCCGGTCGGTGCCGCTGGAGGATCTGCGGACGGTCGTCGACGAGTTCGGCAAGGCCTTCGAGGGCCACGGCGACGATCTCCAGGTCCTGCTGGAGAGCGGCAGCGGCTTCATCGAGGCCGCCGACCGCAACCTGCCGGCCACCACCCGCCTGCTCACCGACGGCGAGACCGTGCTGCGCACCCAGGCCGAGGAGGCGGAGGCCATCCGCGGCTTCGCCGACGGCGCCACGGAACTCGCCCGCACCCTCAAGGGCTCCGACGCCGACCTGCGCCGGCTCCTGGCCGTCACACCGGACGCCGCCACGCAGGTCAGCGGGCTGCTCCGGGACCTGGACCCCAGCCTGGGAGTCGTCCTGGCCAACCTGCTCACCACCTCCGAGGTCGCCGTCACCCGGCAGCGCGGCATCGAGGAACTCCTCGTGAAATACCCGGCGGCCGTCTCCGCGGGCGCCACCGCCGTCGACGGAGGAACGATGAAGCTCGGCCTGGCCGTCACCTTCTTCCAGCCCTTGCCCTGCACCGACGGTTACGGCGGCACCCGGTACCGCACCGGCCTGGACCTCGGCACCGCCCCCGCCCTCAACACCGGCGCCTCCTGTACGGCACCGGCCGCGAGCGGGGTCAACGTACGCGGGTCCGCCCACGCCCCCCGCGGCGGCGCGGTACCCGACCCCGCCAAGCCCGGCTCCCTGCCCTCCGGCAGCGCGGGCGCTACGGCGTCCGCACCGTCCCGGCCCGCCGCCTCCCTGCCGGGCGCGCTCGCCCTGCCCGACACGGGCGGCACCGGCGACACCGGACTGGCGGGGCTGCTCGGCGCGGACGCGGAGGCGGGCCGATGAGGCGCACACGCGTCCTGGCCGGGGCGGGACTGGCACTGGCGCTGGCGTTCTGCGGCACCGGGGCGTGGACCTACGCCCAGGCACGGGGCGACGACTCCCTCGCGTACGGCCGTGAACGCGACGAGGCGCTGGCCGACGGACGCGAGCGGCTCGCCGTCCTGAACACCCTCGACGCGTCGTCCGAGGAGCGGGCACGGGCGGGCATCCGGGACTGGCGTGCCGCCTCGACCGGGCCGCTGCGGGACGAACTGGGCGGTACCGCCGCCGAGAAGGGGGCGTCGGCGCGGGGCACGGTCACCGAGGCCGCGCTCACCGCTCTCGACACCCGCGCGGGCACCGCCAAACTCGTCGCCACCGTGCGCGTCGAGGTCACGCCCGCCGGAGCGAAGGCGCCGACCACGGACCGCAAGCGCCTGGAGGCGGTCCTGGCCCGCACGGGCGAGGGGGAGTGGAAGGTCAAGGCACTGAGCGCGGTACCGCTCGCGTGGACGGCGGAGGAGGACGAGAGCCGATGACACGGCTGCTGCACCTCGGACGGTCCCGGAACACCTCCGGCCCGGGTGATGGGACGGAGGAGGAGCCCGCGCCCGAAGCGGACCCGGGGACCGCGCCCGACGGGACCGAGCCTGACGGGACCGAGCCTGACGGGACCGAGCCTGACGGGACCGAGCCCGACCGGGCGGCGCCGCACGAGGAGCTGTCGAAGTCTCACGACGGCGGCGGACGCCCGGGTTCCCTCCTCAGGCGCCTCGTCCCCGCGGTGGGTGCCGCGCTGCTCGTCCTGGCCGGCTGCGGGTTCTTCTACGGTGCCCACCAGTTGCGGTCCACCCCGTCCGCCGAGAACCACGCGCTGACCGACGCCGAGGCGACCACCCGAGTCGCCGGCGACGTCGGCAACGCCCTGGCCCGTGTCTTCTCGTACACGCCGGACGGCCTGGAGGCCACCGAACGTGCGGCGCGCTCCGTCCTCGCGGGACGGGCTGAGCGCCAGTACACGGAGCTGATGGGCCGCATCCGCGCCGACCTCGCCGAGCAACGCGTGACCCTCAGCACCCAGGCCGTACGCACGGGGGTCGTCGAACTCGACGGGGACAGCGCGCGATTGCTGGTCTTCCTCGACCAGATCTCCCACCGCGGCAAGGCCGGCACCACCTCCGCGGCGGCCCAGCTCACGGTGACCGCGCGATGGGAGGAGGACCAGTGGCGGATCGTCGACATCAGGACCCGGTGAGCGCGCGTGGGCACAGGGAGGCACAGATGAAGCGCGGGACCAGCGCACCCGCCCGGATCCGGGCGCTGCCGGTCACGGCCCTCGCCCTGGCCCTCACGCTGATCGCGGGCGGCTTCGCCGCGTGGGCGGGCTGGGACTGGTACGACGCCGCCCACGACGACACCGTCGCCTACGCCGAGCAGCGGGACGCGGCCCTGGCCGCCGGTGAGCAGGCCGTGCAGAACCTCAACACCCTCGACCACCGCAGCATCGACCGGGGCCTGGACCTCTGGGAGTCCTCCACCACCGGTGACCTGCACGAACAACTGGTCGCCGGACGCGACGAGTTCGCCACCCAGGTGAAGTCGGCCAAGACGGTGACCACGGCCAAGGTGCTCTCCGGCGCCCTCACCGAGCTCGACGACCGGGCCGGCCGGGCCAGGGTGCTGGTCGCCCTGCGCGTGACGGTGAAGGCGCCCGGCGACGCGAGCACCGACAAGGACAGCCGCATGCTCGGCGAACTGACCCGCACCGGCGGCCACTGGAAACTCAGCGCCCTGGGCCAGGCCCCGGTGGGCGGCACGCCGGCCGGCTGACCGGCCGCAGGAGAGGACGACACACGATGCCGACGACCCGCCACCACGTGAACAACGCACGCCGTCGCCAGGCCCGCGAGGCACTCCGCACCCCGGCCGCCACCGACGCACCCCAGGCGAACGGAACCCCGCGCACCGCTCCGGCCGCCGGCGCGGTCAGGGAACGCGCGGAACCGCGCGACCAACCACGATCCACCCGCGCCCGGCCCACCCCGTCAGACAAGACCGCGGCCCCGCGAAACGCCCCGTCCGCGCCCCGCCGCACCCTCATGGTCCTCTGCCTGCTCACCCTCGTCCTCGGCGGCTTCGCCGGCTGGGCGCACTCCCGCGCCGAGACCCTCCGCGACGCCCCGGCCGCACGCAACACCGCCCTGTCCGACACCGCCCGCACCAGCGAGATCAAGGGCCAGTCGGCCAAGGCCGTCGCCGCGCTCTTCTCGTACGACCACACCGACCCGGACGCCCTCGACAAGGCGGCGAAGACCTGGCTGACGGGGCGAGCCGTCGCCCAGCACCGGAACCTGTTCGGCGACCTCCGCACGCAGGCCGACCGGCAGAAGGCGGTGATCACCACCACGGTCACGGACAGCGCGGTCGAGCGCATCGACGGCGACCGGGCCCGGGTCCTGGTCTACGCCGACCAGAGCAGCGTCAGCACCGCAGGCGACAAGAAGGCCCCGGGCGACAAGAAGACCGCGGGCGGCGAGAAGGCCCCGGGCAAGGAGAACGAGAAGGCCGAGGACGACGGCACCTACGCCGGGGCGATGCTCGCCGTCGACGTCGCGCGACGCGACGGTCGCTGGCTCGTCTCGGGCATCGACACCTTCGGCCGCTGAGCCGCTGAACCACTGAACCGCCAACCCCCACGCGTCTCACCACCAGGGAGTGACAGACCATGCCCACACGCGCCCGACGCGTACCCGTCCGGACCCGGCAGGGTCTGCGGGCCACCGCCGTCGCCGTGACCGCGGTGGCCGCGCTCACCGCCTCCCAGGCCCCCGGCGGCCCGCAGAAGCCGGACGCCCGCACGGCCGCCGACGACCGGCCCGCGCCGGCCGCGGACCTGCCGTACGCCGAACTCGCCCCGCCCGACGACGGCTCGTACCACACCGAACTCCCGCCGCTGGTCTCCCCGGACGTCCCACCGCGCCCCGGGCAGGCCGTCCGGGCGCGAGCCGAGTCCGGCATACCGGCCACCGTGCTGCGCGCCTACCGCGCAGCGGAGAGGTCCGTCGGCCGCACGGACCCCGGGTGCGCGCTGCCCTGGGAACTGCTCGCCGCCATCGGCAAGGTGGAGTCCGGGCAGGCGCGCGGCGGCGCGGTCGACCGGCACGGCACCACGCTGGGCCGGATCACGGGTCCCGCGCTCGACGGCCGGAACTTCGCCCTGATCCTGGACAGCGACGGCGGCGTCCACGACGGCGACACGGTGTACGACCGGGCGGTGGGCCCGATGCAGTTCCTGCCGTCGACATGGGCGCGCTGGGGCGCGGACGGCAACGGCGACGGCCGCCGCGACCCCAACAACATCTTCGACGCGGCCCTGGCCGCCGGGCACTACCTCTGCGCCGGGGACCGCGACCTGACCCGGGCCGCCGACCTCGACCGGGCCGTCCTCAGCTACAACCACTCGCGGTCCTACCTCGAACTGGTCCGCCACTGGCTGGACTTCTACCGGGGCGGCGTGCACACCGTGCCCGACGGCACGGGCGTCGTCCCGCGGTCCCCCGGAGCCGGGGGCGACACCCCGGCGACCGAGCCGGCCGACGAGGACGGCCGCGGCGGCGACGGCGGCACCGGGGGACGCGAGGAGAGAGGCGAGGACGGCATCATCATCGGTCCCGACCCGACCTCGCCCAACCCGTCCCCCTCTCCCACGCGCTCGGTGCCGTCCGGGCCGTCACCCCGGCCGACCCCGGCCCCCTCCCCGACGGGAACCGGTCCCTCCCCGTCACCCGACCCCTCCCCGTCCGGTTCCACGTCACCGGACCCCTCGCCCTCACCGACGCCCAGCGATCCGCCCACGCCCACCCCGGACCCGTCCACTCCGCAGGACTGCCCCTCCGGCTCCGCGAGTCCCTCCCCGGACACCGGTGCGCCGCCCACCGGCCCCGCCGCTCCCGAGGCGGAACCGCCGACCTGCCCGGCGTGAGGGGAGGGGCGAGCACAGACGCCCCCGCTACCAGAGGACTCGCCACGAGGCGGGCGACAACCATGACAATGGCCCGATTTCCTCCATGACGGCGGAATCCGGCCAACATCCCCGTACTTTCCACCGCCCGGACAACCCCGCGTCCGGCTCGTTCCTCTCACAGCGCGGGCACAGCGAGTGCCGTCCACCGTGCCGGCCCCGCGGCTGTCCTCACGACAGCCGCGGCCTGCCGCCCGCCGCCGTCTCACAGCACTCGGAGGACGAGGGAACGATGACCAGAACGCGCACCACCAGGCTGCGGCGTCCGCTGCTCGCCAGTACCACGGCCGTCGCCGCGCTGGCCGTGACAGCCGGCCTCGTGGCCGCCACGTCGGAGCCGGCGAAGGCCGCCGCCTCGGGGCCCAGGCTGAGCCTCATCGCCGCGACCACCTCGGTCACCCTCACCTCCTGGAAGGAGGATCCGGGCGTCTACCTCGACCTCGGCACGTACCTCACCGCCGAGGGGACGCCGCTGGAACTGAAGGTGACCCGGAAGTCGTACAAGGACCCGGTGACCGTCACCCAGACCGTCTATGAGGGCGGCAAGGCCAAGGCCAAGGCACTGCCCAAGGGCACGGTGAAGGACTTCTCGGGCCTGCCCGGCTTCGCGGAGATCACGGTCACCGACAAGTCGGGGAAGAAGGTCTTCAGCCGTACCGAGGACTTCTGTCCGAACAACGCCAGCGGCCGGGTACGACCGGACGCGCCCGCCACCTCCAAGTATCCGGAGAGCTGCCCCACCAACCCGTTCACGCTCGGTTCGGTGTGGGGCGTCGAGAAGGGCTGGGCCGCCAACACCTACGCGGGCTCCTACACCGATCCGGTCGAGCTGGCGGCCGGTACGTACACCGCCAAGGTCGCCGTCGCCAAGAAGTACCGGGACCTGTTCGGCATCGCCCACAAGCCGGCCACGGTGAAGGTCACCGTGCAGGAGCGGAGCTACGAGGACGAGGAGGGCGCCGCCGAGCCGGCGCCGCGGTCCGCCCGGGTCGGCGAGCACGCCTCGCACTCCGGGCACGAGGCCGCCCACCAGGCGCCGGCCGCGCACGCGGGCCACGGGCCGGGGCACGCCCCGACGCCCGCCGAGGCCGCCGCGCCGGTGACGAGCGGGGCCAGGCCCTCGTACAACGCGGGTCACGGACCGCTGAAGGCGGCGCCGCCGGCGCTGCCGTGGGCGCTGAAGAAGAAGCAGACCGCGCGCTCGATGCCGGTCGGTGACAAGGGCGGCCAGACCGACGGCTCGCGCAAGGCGCCGGCGCTCACGCCGCTGGCGAAGCGGCCCGCGGGGAAGGCTTCCGTCCCCGACGTCCCCAAGCCCGACCTGCGTTCGCTGCCGGCCTACGGCATCATCGTCAGCGACGGTGAGAAGGACATCCCCGGCAAGGACTACCTGGCCTTCAGCGCCAACGTGTGGAACGCCGGTCCGGCGCAGCTCGTGGTGGACGGCTTCCGTTCGCCCGGCAAGGCCAAGATGGACGCCTACCAGTACTTCTACGACGCCAAGGGCAAGCAGGTCGGGTACACGCCGACCGGCACCATGGAGTGGGACCCGCGTCCGGGGCACGTGCACTGGCACTTCACCGACTTCGCCAGCTACCGGCTGCTGAAGGCGGACAAGAAGGAGGCCGTGCGCAGCGGCAAGGAGGCCTTCTGCCTGGCCAACACCGACGCGATCGACTACACGGTGAAGAACGCCAACTGGCACCCCTACAACACCGATCTGGCCACCGCCTGCGGCCAGGAGAACTCCGTCTCCGTCCGCGAGGTGCTGGACGTCGGCTCCGGTGACACGTACTCGCAGGACCTGCCCGGCCAGTCCTTCGACATCACCGACGTGCCCAACGGCACGTACTACATCCAGGTGCTCGCCAACCCGGAGAAGCGGCTGAAGGAGACCAGCGTCGACAACAACAGCGCGCTGCGGAAGATCGTGCTGGGCGGCAAGCCGGGCAAGCGCACGGTGACCGTGCCGGCCCACGAGCTGGTGAATGCCAACTGACCTCGCGTCAGGCACATCCACCGATCCGGTGCTGAAGGGGCCGGCGGCCACGTCGAGTGGCGGCCGGCCCTCGCGCGGTTCCGGGCCGCCGGCGCTCGCGGCCGGGCCGCCGTACAACCTTCGGTGAACTCCGGTTGTCTTCACCGTGAATGCAGTACGGAGGAGGCTCTCGTATGCGTCACATCACCAGCTCGGCCCTCATGACGGCGGTCCTCACGACCGCGGCACTCCTGACCGTCGGTGCCGGTGACGGCACCGCGTCCGCGGCCCCGTCCGCCGGCCCGGTGCCGTTCCCGTCCATCGGATGGCAGCAGCGCAACTGCGACTACGACGGCGACGGCACCGACGACGTGCTGATCGGCGCCCCGGGCGGCACGGTGAGCGGCGCCACGGGTGCCGGCTACGTCACCGTGCAGTACAGCTCGGCGGGCGGTCTCAGCACCACCGACCGGAGCGTCCTCCACCAGGACACCGCCTCAGTCCCCGGGGGTGCGGAGGCCGGTGACGGGTTCGGCCGCGCGGTGGCCTCCGGCGACCTGGACAACGACGGCTACGACGACGCCGTCGTCGGCATCCCCGGAGAGGACCTGGCCGGACTGTCCGACGCGGGCGGCGCGGTCGTGTTCTGGGGCTCTCCGACCGGGCTGCACGGGTCGGACAGCACCTGGCTGGAGAACACCGACGGGCCCCGGGCGGGCGCGCACTTCGGCCGGGCGCTCGAAGCGGCCCGGTACTTCGCCCCGGACCCGGCGGCCCCGGACGCCGACCTACGGGACTCGGTCGCCGTCCTGGAGGACGACGCCCTGCTGTTCTTCACCACCCCGCCCGGCGGGACCGCGCGGCAGCCGGAGCTGTCGGAGCGCACCATCCGGGCGCGTGACGTCCCGTCGCCGGGCCCCGGCTTCGAGTTCCGCAACCTCAGCCACGGCAACTACAACGAGGACCCCTGGGCCGACCTGGCCGTCTCCGGGGTCTCCACCGGCGACCGGCCGGGTGCCGGCTCCGTGCAGGTCCTGCACGGCGCGCCGGACGTCTCCGGCCTCGGCGACGGCGGCACGTTCCCGGGCGGCCCGGCCGTCGTCTCCGGTGACTGGGACGGCACCGGTCAGGACGACCTCGTCATCGGCGACACGGGCGCGGGTTCGCCGCTGGGCGGCGGGATCACCCTCTACCTGGGCCGGGGCGACCTGGCCGGCCTGGAACCGGAGCCCGCTCAGTACTGGACCCAGGACTCCGACGGCGTCCCGGGGGTCGCCGAGGCGGGAGACCGGTGGGGCGCCGACCTGTCGGCCGGCGACACCGACGGCGACGGCCATCCGGACCTGGCCGTCGGCGCGCCCGGCGAGGACATCGGCAGCGTGCCCGACGCGGGCGCGGTGTGGGTGCTGCGGGGCGACCCGACCGGCTTCACCCGTGCCGGAGCGAAGAGCTTCGACCAGCAGCTCGCCGACATCCCCGGCACGGCGGAGACCTCGGACCGCTGGGGCGGCCAGGTCCGGCTCATCGACGCCGACAAGGACGGGCGCTTCGGCCTCCTGGCGGCGGCGCCGGGAGAGAACACCGACGACGGCTTCGTATGGGTCCTCCCCGCGTCCTCGTCGGGACTGGTGGCCAAGGGCTCCTGGACCTACGACGGGGCCCGCCTCGGAGCCCCCGTGGCCGACGCCCGGTTCGGTGCGGCGGTCGACGAATAGCGGCAAGAGACAGCGGCAAGAGACAAGCGCCCCCGACAGCCCGCGCGACGACGCGCCGGCGGCCGCCCGCCTCAGGCCGCCGTCCGCGCCGCGTAGGCGGTCGGCGGGACGCCGACGGTGGCGGTGAAGTCCCTCACCAGATGCGCCTGGTCGGCATAGCCCAGCTCCGCGGCGAGCCCCGCCCAGTCGGCCGCCCCGCCCGCTGCCGCCTGCTCCAGGGCGTCGAGCACCCGGTAGCGCAGGACGACCCATTTGGGGCTCACCCCGACGTACGCCGCGAAGAGCCGCTGGAGCGCGCGGACCGAGAGCCCACCCAGCTCCGCGAGGCGGGCGGTACGCCGTACCGTGCGGTCGTGGCGGGCGCGGTCGGCCAGCTCCACGGCGAGGTCGGCCTGCGGGTCGGGGCGCGGGCCGAGGGACAGCAGCCAGGCGTCGACGGCGGCGGCGCGGCCGGCGTCATCGCTCTCCGCGCCGAGGACGGCGAGCGCCTCGGTGAGCGCGGGCCCGGCGCCGGTGACCTCGTGCGCCGGAAGCCTGCGCCCGGTCCATTCCGCGACGGGCACTCCGGGCGCGAACGGCCGGAAGCCGCCGGGCCGGAACTGCACCCCGGCCACCCGTCCCGCACCTTCCAGCAGCTCGGTGTGCACCCGCAGCCCCACCCCCGACACCTCGCACCGGGACCGCCCGCCGCGCCACTGCAAGGCGGCGTTGACCGACGGATGCGGCAGCACCCGCGCCTCGTACGGGGCGGGCAGGTCCCAGTCGATCAGCCAGTAGTGCTCGACGTACGGCCGGAGCGCGGGCGCCGGGGGCAGGCGCCGGAAGGAGGTGTGGCGCAGCAGCGCCGACGGGTCGAGGATGCCGCGGGTGTCGCCGCGGGGCGCCGCGCCCGTGGAGGGGTCGGGGCCGCCGGGGGCGGGGGCGCGGGCGGGGCTGTCGCCGGACGGGCCCGGGGAGGTGGCGGCTGCGGGACTCACGGGCCGATCCTAGGACGGGGCCGCCCGGCGGATGTCGCGTTTCTTCAAGCCGGCGTGCCGACCCCGCTCGTAGCGTCGGAGACATGACCAGCACATCACCCTCCACCGCCCGCGTCCCCGTCGCCGCCCTCATCGAGGCCGCCGCCCGCCAGACCGTACCCGTGGTGCGCGGCATCGGGGACGACGCGCTCATCGTGCCCACCCCGTGCGCCGACTACGACGTGCGGGCGCTGGTGGACCACCTGCACCACGTGGTCGTCCAGTTCCAGGAACTCGCCGCGAAGAGGGAGGCCGACTTCTCCACCACCCCGTCCACCGTGCGCCCGGACACCGACTGGCGCGCCGAGTTCGCCCGGGAGACCGGCGCCCTGGTGACGGCATGGGCGGCACCCGGCGCGGAGGAGGGCACCAGCGGGCAGCTGGGGCTGCCCGCCCGGACCGTCGCCCACATGGCGCTGCTGGACCTGACCGTCCACGCCTGGGACCTCGCCGTCGCCACCGGTCAGCCCTACGAGGCGGACCCCGAGGTCGTCGCCGAACTGGTCGACGCGGTGGAGGCGATGGCCCCGCAGGCCCGCGAGTACGGCGTCTTCGGGCCGGAGGTGCCCGTGCCCGCGCGGGCCACGGCGCTGGAGCGGGTGCTCGCCATGACGGGCCGGGACCCGCGGTGGAGGGCCTGAGCGGCGTCGGCCTCGTAGCCGGGTCAGCGGCGGCTTCGGCGGCGTGCGAGGCGGTGGAACGTCTTCGGCCCGGCGGTGGGCGCGGGCAGGGCTCCCGCGACCGCGTCGGCCAAGAGGGTCCCGACCGTCTCCGCCGCGCAGACGCGGTTGGCGCCGATGCCGCCGGAGGGCCCTCGTTTGATCCAGCCCACCACATAGGCTCCGGCGAGTCCGGCCACCCGGCCGCGCTCGTGCGGAACCGTCCCGGTCGCCTCGTCGTACGGCAGCCCCGGCTGCGGCACTCCGCGGTAGCCGATCGCCCGCAGCGCCAGGCCGGCCGGGATCTCCAGCTCCCCGGCTCCGCCGGTGACGCGTACGGCACGCGTGTGCGTGTCCCCGCACACGTCCACGGGCGAGGACAGGAAACGGAACACGATGCGCCGCCGCCCCGTGGCGCCCGGTGACACGGACCAGTCGACGGCCTCCCGCGCCACGCCCCGCAGTACCGCCGCCTTGTCCTTCGGTCCGGCGGCGTCGATCACCGCGCCGATGCGCGGATCGTGGTCGTCCACGACCAGGTCCACCCCGGGAAGGTGCTTCAGGGCCAGCAGTTCGGGCCGGGTGCACGCGGCGTCGTCGGGGCCGCGCCGTCCGAGCAGTACCACCTCACGCACCTTGCTGCGGCGCAGCTCGGCCAGCGCGTGGCCGGCGATCTCCGTGCCGGCCAGGGCCTCCGGGTCGGAGACGAGGATGCGGGCGACGTCGAGGGCGACGTTGCCGTTGCCGACCACGACCACGCGTTCGCTCGAAAGATCGACCGCGTCCGGCGCGACGTCCGGGTGCGCGTTGTACCAGGCGACGAAGGTGGTCGCGGAAAGGCTGCCGGTGCGGTCCTCGCCGGGGATGCCGAGCCGCCGGTCCGTGGCCGCGCCCACGGCGTAGATCACCGCGTCGTGATGGGCGGCGATCTCCTCGGTCGTGACGTCCCTGCCCACCTCCAGGCCGAGGTACATGCGTACGCGCGGGTGGGTGTGGAAGCGGGCGAACGTGTCACCGATCTTCTTGGTCGCCGGGTGGTCCGGGGCCACCCCGTAGCGGATCAGGCCACCGGCGGCCGGAAGCCGGTCGACGAGCGTCACCTCGGCCCGGGTGTGCAGCAGCAGGTCCTCGGCGGCGTACATGCCCGCCGGTCCGGTACCCACGATCGCGACCCGCAGCGGCCCGAAGTCCGCCGGCAGGATCCGGTCGAAGGCCGGCGCGCCCCAGGGGTGGAAGTTCGGCCCGGTGGTGCTCGCGTCCGCGGCCTCCGCGTCCTCCTCGGCATGCTCGAAGTAGGCCGCGTTCAGGTCGGCGTACTCCCGCTGACCGGTGGTCAGGCTGTCGACCGGGAAGATGGCGTCCACCGGGCAGGCATCGGCGCACGCGCCGCAGTCGATGCAGGTCTTCGGGTCGATGTGCAGCATCTCGGTGCTGCCGAAGGCCCGCTCCTCGGGTGTGGGGCGAATACAGTTGACCGGGCAGACGGACACGCACGTGGCGTCGTTGCAGCAGGTCTGGGTGATCGCGAAGGCCATGTCGTCCGCTCGGCTCCGGGTCGTCAGATCAGGTTGGCACGCTGGTAGAAGAACAGGGCGGGCTTGGTGAGCAGGCCGACCGAGGTCAGGAACTCCATGAGGCCCGAGCAGCTCGACCGCATCATCGACTTGTGGTGCTCGTTGGCCTTCGCCTCGCGGATCGCGCGGTCCTCGTCCAGGCCGGCGTTCGCGTAGACCTTCCGGTTCACCATGCTGGTGACGATGACGTAGGCCGCCACGGCGATCAGCAGCGACTGGATCTGGCGGCGCACGCGCCCGGCCCGCGCGAGGTGCCTGCGCGTCTCGTCACGGGCGAACTTCATGTGCCGTGACTCCTCGACGACATGGATGTTGTTGATGGTCCGGACGAAAGGCACGACCCGTTCGTCGCGCATCCAGTCGCGCTGCATGACGTCGAGGACCTCCTCGGCGACCAGGATCGCCGCGTACGCGGCCTCACCGAACGCGACGGTCTTGAAGAGCCTGCCGAGTTCGACGGCTATCCGGTGCGGCCGGTAGGCCGGCGCCTCGAGCTTCTTCGCGCCGCGGGCGAACATGATCGAGTGACGGCACTCGTCGGCGATCTCGGTGAGCGCCCACTGGAAGGTGTCGCTGGTCGGGTCCTTCGCGTAGATGTCCCGGAGCACCATCTGCTGCAGGATCATTTCGAACCAGATGCCGGTGCTCGCCACCGACGCGGCTTCCTGCCGCGTCAGTGCCTTGCGCTGCGCTTCGGTCATCTCGTTCCAGTACGCCGTCCCGTACAGCGTGCTCCACTCGGGGCTGGCGCCGTGGAACCCCTTGTCGAGCGGCGTCTCCCAGTCGACCTCGGTGAGCGGGTCGTACGAGAGCTGCGCGGACGAGTCGAGCAGGCGCCGCGCGGTGTCACCGTCGGGCGTGGGGTGCTCGGTCCTGGGGCGCGAGATGTTGAGGGCCATGTCGGGACTCCTCGAGTCGGGTCCGGGGATTGCCTCGCTCTCGGCTGCCATTACTGGCGGTAACAGCGCCTTATTGACGAACTTTATAGCAAGAGTCGCCGCGTGCATACCCCGGAGTAACCAGTCCGCCATGCCCGTCTCGGCCGGCCCGGGGCCGGGATCGCCGGGCGGAGGACCTCCGTTGCACCCCCCTTACTCAGTGAGTGCGCCCTCCAAGCCGCTCGAATCCACCCGAGCACCTCAACTCTCCCTGTGAACCGAACCGTTCGCGGGATCCAGCCGAGCGGCGGCGACCGCGCCGGACGCCATGGCGCATGGTCCCGTGGCTGCGGGGCAACCGACAGGCACGTCTCACGTCAGGAGCCCCGTCATGATGGTCGTCGGAATAGTCGCCGTGTGCGTCGTTCTCGCCGTTCTCGCTTTCCTCGTACCGCGCCTGTCCCACCACCCGCAGCGCGGCACCCAGCGCACGCTCGGCGTGGGATCACGGACCGGCGGCAAGGCCCCCGGTGTCTTCGGCCGAGTCCTGAGCAAGCCGTTCCGCAGCAGTTCCAAGGCCGTCGGCCGCAGTGGGTCGGCCGGTCGGCGCGCCCGTGGTCGCATGCCGTTCTGACCGACGCGGGGATCCGTCTCTCCCACGGACCTGTGGCTGTCCCCAGGAGGGAGACTGGAGCTGGCAGGCTGTCCCGGACCTGTCGCCGTGGGCAGCCTTGATCCATGTCCGTATTCCATGGATCTCCTCTTCGGTCGCTCCGCCTACTGCTGTTCCTCCTGGTGCTGGCGCTCGGTGGCGGCACACTGACGGTCACCGCGCAGCCGGCGCACGCGAACGCGAGGGCCACCACCGATCCGGCGGATGACCTGGCACGCGTCGCGAAGCCGCTGCGGTCCACGGAGGCCGGCGCCTCCGGCCGCGATCTCCACCCGCTCGGCCGCATGATCGGCTCGGCGAAGATCGTCGGCCTGGGGGAGGCCACGCACAGCTCCCGGCAGTTCTTCACGATGAAACACCGCGTCTTCCGGTACCTCGTCGAGGAGAAGGGGTTCACCACCTTCGCCCTGGAGGCGCCCTGGTCCACCGGCCTCGTCCTCAACGAGTACGTCCTGCACGGGAAAGGCGACCCGCAAGAGATCATGCGGGAGGAGTTCCAGAGCTCGTACCGGATCTGGAACACCCGCGAGTATCTCGATCTGCTGAGGTGGATGCGCGCGTACAACCTCCGCCACCCCGACCGCCCCGTGCAGTTCATGGGGGAGGACAACGGCTACGCGGGACCTGAACTCTTCGACGCGGTCACGGATTACGTGTCCGCGCGCCACCCGGAACTGCTGCCGGACTTCCGCCGTCTGTACCGCGAGCTCCGGCCGACGGGGAGCGTGGAGGACACCGTCGATGAGAACCTGGCCAAGCCCCTCACCGAGCGCAGGCGGATGGCCGAGGACGTGCGGCGCGCCTTCGAGTTGCTGCGGGCGCAGGGGCCGGCCGGGGACCGGCAGGAGTACGCGTGGGTCCTCCAGCACGCCAGGGCCATCGCGCAGACCGGCACCCTCTACTCGTACTACGTCTTCTCCGACCCCGAGAAGATCGCCCGGGCCATGCTCTACCGCGACCGGATCATGGCGGAGAACACGGTGTGGTGGCAGCGGCACACCGGCCACCGGATGCTGGTGTCGGCCCACAACGGCCATGTCTCCTATGAGTCCGACAACCCTGCCCAGTATCCGAAGACCCAGGGGGAGTTCACGCGGGAGATGGTCGGGGCCGAGTACGTGAACATCGGCTACACCTTCGGGCAGGGCTCCTTCAACGCGCTGGACCTGACGGATCCCGAGGAGCCCTACCGTCGCTTCTCCGTGGAGCCGCTGGGCGCGGGCAGCAACGAGGAGGTGCTGGCGCGGGTCGCGCACCGGGACTACTACGTCGATCTGCGGGCCGTGTCCGAGCCGACGCGGGACTGGCTGATAACGAAGCGGCCGACCCGCTCCATCGGTAACGCCTGGCCGGAGCCCGCTTACCGAACGGCACTCGGGCGCCACTTCGACGTACTGATCCACCTCCATCGCGTCACGGCCGCGGACCTCCTGCCGACCCCTCGCTGAGCGAGACCGCTCACGGGACTAGCGGAGTCATGGAGCGGGCGTGTTCCCACAGGCCGTGAAGCTGCTCCAGTGGGCGCTGCTGTTCACCGTGCAGGGCGTTGAGGACGACGAGGCATCCGGTGAGGGCGGGCACCGCCCACTGCGCGCAGGCGAGCTGGCGCTGGGCCGTGTGCAGGTCGACGGGGTGCCGGCCCGCCTTCGCGTTGTCCTCGGGGTCGGAAGAGGCGGCCAGTTCGACCTTCTTGCCGAGGACGCGGGCGTAGGCGGTGGCGGCCAGGGCCGCCGCCGTGACGGCGGTCTTGGCGGCGGTGGAGGCGCCCACGCCGTGCTGGGTCTTGACCCGGTGGGCGTTCACGGCGAGCAGGCCGCCACCGCCGAACAGGTGCGCGCCGATGGCCGCCGCGTTGACCGGCACCCACTTCGCCCAGCCGACCGAAGCGATACGGGCCCTGGCGGCGACCGTGGAGCCCTCGTGCTCCGCAGCCCCGTTGAGACCGACGGCGCCCATCAGGGAGCCGCCGAACCAGGCGGCCAGGCCCACGTCGTGCAGGCTGCGGATGAGGGTGTGGCGTCCGGACATGATCGTGTTCCTCCATGCAGGTGGGCGGCAGCACCGGCGACGAGGTGTCGCGTGCCTCTCCACCTTCGCCGGATCGCGCCGTCACCGCTATCACGGCTGACCCAGACGATTCCCGGTCAGCGTGAGAGAAGGGGAAGCGCTGCGGCAAGGGCGGCGGCCTCTTGGCGGGGCCGGTCTGGGGCCGGTCTCGGGGCCGGTCCGGCCGGGTTCTGGGCGCGATCACGGGTGTACCGGCGCTGACGGGCAAGAAGGAAGTCACCCGGGCCGCCCCGCCGGCCCCGGAGCAGACCATCGACAGCGTGAAGGCCGATGTGGCCGAGACCAAGGAGAGTGCCGAACGATGACCCAGCCGCCCCACGACGAGCCCACTGCCTCCAGCCCCGACGAGCTGCGCGAGCAGGTCGAGCGGACCCGCCACGAACTGGGGGACACGGTCGAGGCCCTGGCCGACAAGACCGACGTCAAAGCCCGCGCCCAGGAGAAGACCGCCCACGCCAGGGAACAGGCGTCGGCGAAGGCGGCCGAGCTGACCGGGCAGGCCAAGGACAAGGCCGCCGAGGCCGCTCACCTGGTGCAGGAGAAGCTGCCCGAGCCGGTCAAGGCCACCGCCGTGGCGGCCGCGGCACAGGCGAAGGCCGCGGCGGGCCAGGCCCAGCAGATCTGGCACGACCGGGCCCCCGAATCCGTACGCGACAAGCGCGCGCCGCTCATCGCGGCCGGAGCGGCCCTCGCCCTCGCCTGCCTGCTGCTGCGCCGCAAGAAGAAGTAGCGGCCACGAGGAAGTAGCGGCCACGAGGAAGTAGCGGCCACGAAGAAGTGGCGGCCGAGAAGTGGCAGCGGCGAGCAGGCCGAGGCCGGACAGCCGGATGCCCGTCAGGCAACGAGGACACCCCTCGCCGCCCGACGGGCATCCGCCGGCGCTGGTCAGGTCAGTGGGCGAGTGCCTGGTTCCGGGTGGGGTGGCAGTCGATGAGCTGGTCGACGCCGACGAGTTGCAGGACGCGCAGGACGGCGTCGGTGGGCGCGGCCAGGCGGAGCCAGCCGCCGGCCGCGGTGGTGTCCTGGTGGGCGCCGATGAGGAGGTTGATGCCGCTGGAGTCCATGAACGTGACCCGGCACATGTCGATCACGGTGCGGGGCCGGGCGGTGCCGGTGACGTCCAGGGCCTGCCTGAGCTGTCCGCTGCTGTTGTAGTCGATCTCCCCTGCGAGGGTCACGACTCGGATGCCCTCGGTGACGGTGGTCACGATCGACAGCCTGACCGGCTGCTCGGGTCGTCCGTTGTCCGTCATCTGCTCCTCCGTCATGAGGTGATACTTG
The DNA here is from genome assembly GCF_044142145.1 of Streptomyces sp. BK79. Classification (NCBI taxonomy): domain Bacteria; kingdom Bacillati; phylum Actinomycetota; class Actinomycetes; order Kitasatosporales; family Streptomycetaceae; genus Streptomyces; species Streptomyces sp. BK79. The sequence continues at coordinate 75,644 of NZ_JBHVOC010000001.1, read as the reverse complement.
CACATGCCGGCACCGCCCCCGAGCGGGCCCTCGCTGCCGGGCGCCGCGGTGGCCGAGGCGGCGGCTGCGGGCGGATGCCGCGAAGAGGGAGGCATGCGCCGCCGGTGGGCGGGTAAGCGGGCGGATGTGAATGGGGTAGCGAGGATGGCCGCGACGGAATCAGTGCCTGCGGGCGGGGACGGCATCGTGCCTTCGGAGCGGGTGATTCAGAACACGGTCGCCCTGGATGGTGACAATGCGGACATCGCGCGGGCTCGCCGGCTGGCCTCGGCCTTCCTGACCGGAGTCCAGGCCGAGCACGGGCTGCCGGTGTCCCAGCGGGCGATGGACCTGACCCAGCTGGTGGTCAGCGAACTCGTCACCAACTCCCGCAAGTACGCGCCGGGTCCCATCCTGGTGGACCTGCGGATCGCCGGTGACACGGTCGAGGTGGTGGTCTGGGACTCGAACTCGGTGCTGCCGGTGGCCCGGGCGGCGGACGCGGGCCGGGTGGGCCAGCACGGGCTGGAGATCGTGATGGCCGTGGCCCAGAGCTTCGCGGCGCACAGGGAGCCGGTCGGCAAGCGCATCGCCGTCCGCATCGCCCTGCTCGACGACCCCGACGGCGCGGTCGCCGGCCGCACGCCTTTCTGACCCGCCCGGCGCCCCGGCTCCGTTCCGCGCACGACCGCGCCCTGACCTGTGGAGTCCAGGTCAGGGCGCGGTCATGCTCTGCGGGCGCCCGCTCGCGATGTGCGCGGTGCGGGCGAACCCGTGGTCCTGGGGCTCTACCCCAGGGTGCCGTCGGGCGCCCCGTCGATGTAGTACCGGCCGGGACCGGCGGGAGCGGGGGCCTGGTGCACGGGGACGTCGGCGGTGATCCGCTTGCCTTCGGCGGCGTGCTGGACGAACAGGCGGCTGCTGAGGGCTGTGACGATCTCCAGGCCGTGGCCGCCGACGCGGTAGGGGTCGGACGGCCGGGGCTGTGGCATGGCGGGTGAGGTGTCCCAGACGGTGATCCGCACCAGGCGGCCGCGGTCGGCCGCCTGGAGGTCCAGACGGCCGGGGCCGGGAGCGTGCCGCGCGGCGTTGGCGATCAGCTCGCTGACCACGAGGTGGACATCGTCGGCGGCGCGGCGGGAGATCGTGATCCGGTGGGTGCCTTGCAGGGCGGACAGCAGTGCGTCGGCTTCGGCCCGTGCCCGGGCGGCCGTGGGCGGTGAGCCGCTCCAGGCCAGGTGCCGACGCAGAGGATGGTCCGGTCCCTGCCCGTCCGCCTGCTTCATAAGCGGTTGAGACATGGAGGTCGTCACTCTCAGTCGTATGAGTTTGTACTTTTCTGTCCCGACTGGCGGGCTGAGCACCGTCTACCCGCCCTGGTCCGCATTATGGAGGTGACCTGCCGGGCACCTGCTGTCAGGCGGTGAGTTGCCTGGTCCAGGGCGGGGGAGCGGCCGTCGAGCGTCCCTCATTCCTCCGTCCGGTCCAGCGAGGACAGGTGGGCGGTGTCGCCCCAGGTGGCCGGACGCAGCCGGTGGCCGTCGCCGGTCCAGTGCGACACCGAGGCGTTCGGGACGGGGGGCAGTTCCTGGGGCGGGGCGGCCCCGATGCCGGTGAGGACGTGGCGCAGCGCGATGACGATGCCGTCGTGGGCGATGACCAGCACGCGCCGCCCGGGTGCGGCTCGGTCCAGATCGCGGACGAGCTGGCCGACGCGTACGGCGACGTCGGTGAAGGCCTCACCACCGGGCGGCCGGTAGCACCACTCGCCGAGCAGCGCCCGGCGGGCCGCCTCCCGCGGCGCCCGGGCCGCCAGCGCGGCTGGGGGATGCAACTCGAAGACGCCCATCTCGCGGTCCCGCAGCCGCTCGTCGACCAGTACGTCCAGCCGCGGTCCGCCGAGCTCGGCGGAGCGTTCCGCCATCGCCTCCCACGTCTGCCTGGCGCGCGTATAGGGGGAGCAGAGCACCAGGTCCGGCCCGGCTCCGGGCTCCTGCCCGGCCAGCCAGTCGCCCAGCGCGCGGGCCTGCGCGATGCCGCGCGCGGACAGCGGCACGTCCCGGTCGCGGCCGGCCACGGGCGCGGTGGAGCCGGACTCCTCGGCTTCGGTGAAGGCGACGTTGGCCGTGCTCTGTCCGTGCCGCACGGCCCACAGACCGGAAAGGGCGCAGGGCGGTACCAGCTCAGCCGAGGTACCCGGATCGGGACGCGCTCGCAGGTTCATGGCACCTCTTCACCGGCGGTACCCCGCCGCTCTACCGGGTGATGTCGTACCCGACCCGCTCGTTGTGCGTGTGCGCCCGCAGAAGCAGGCGTGCGGCGGCATGGGCGTGGACGGCCGGTGCGGCCGTGCCGGTGATCGCGGCTGTGGTGATGGCGCCCTCGGCCAGGAGCGCGAGGTGGTCCGTCAGTTCCGCCGGCAGCCCGGCAGCCGCGACGAGGGAGGCGAGGTAGTCGCGGAAGGCCTCTTTGTGGTGGCGGGCCTGGTCGGCGACCTGGGGTGAGATGCCGCCCAGCTCGCCGAAGGAGTTGATGAACGCGCAGCCGCGAAAGCCCGGTTCGGAGAACCATGTGTGCAGCCAGTCGAAGACGGCGAGCAACCGGTCCTCGGGGCCGCTGTGTGCGTCCACGTGTCGGGCGAGGGCACTTCGCCACCGTTCGTCCCGCCGCTGCAGGAACTCCAGCACGAGTACGTCCTTGCTGGGGAACAGCTGGTAGAGGCGCTTGAGTGACACGCCGGAGGCGTTTCGCACCGCGTCCATTCCCACGGCCTGGACGCCCCGGCCGTAGAAGAGTTCCTCGGCCGCTTCAAGCGCCTGTTCCCGCGCCGCTTCGCGGTCTGCCATACCTGCTCCTTGCGTGGAGAACCTACGTTCTCTAGGCTACACGGCGCGAGAGAACGAGCGTTCTCGCCAGGCGTGAACTCGCCGTGCTCAGGCGGAACCCAGACCAAGGAGCTGACATGGCCGACGCCCTACGTCCCCCGGTGCCACCGTTCACGCGCGAGGCCGCCGTCGAGAAGGTCCGTCTCGCCGAGGACGCGTGGAACTCCCGTGACCCGCGCAAGGTGTCGCTGGGCTACACGGCGGACTCACGCTGGCGCAACCGTTCGGAGTTCGCCACCGGACGGGAGGAGATCGTCGCGCTGCTGACCCGCAAATGGAACACCGAGCTCGACTACCGGCTGATCAAGGAGTTGTGGGCCTACGACGGCAACCGCATCGCGGTGCGCTTCGCCTACGAGCACCGCGACGACGCCGACACCTGGTACCGCTCCTACGGCAACGAGAACTGGGAGTTCGACGAGCGCGGGCTGATGCGTACCCGCCATGCCTCCATCAACACGTTGCCGATCTCCGCGTCGGAACGCAGGTACTTCTGGCCGCTGGGCCGCCGCCCCGACAGCCACCCCGGCCTCAGCGACCTCGGCTTCTGAGACTCCGCCGACGGGGCTCAGACCTGCCGGTCGTCGCGGTGGCGGCCGAGGGCGCGGCCGAAGCGTTCGGAGACGGCCGGCATCAGGCTCTCGCCCTCGGCCGGGCGGTCCAGGCCGAAGACGTAGCCGGGAAAGTCCAGGTCCTTCTGCACCGCCCAGATCCCTTCGTGGTCCTCCGGCGGAAGGACGCGCACCGGGTCGCCGACGGCAACCCAGCCGATCGGCACCGTCGAGTCGGCGGGCAGGACGGTGCGCAGATGCACGATGCCGTTGATCCGCACCTCGGAGCGGGCCCCGATCAGCGCACCGTTGAAGACGCGGCTGCCGGTGGCCAGGAAGACCTCGTCGTCCACCCGGCAGCCGGTCAGGTAGGAGGTGGGGCCCACCAGGACCTGCCGTCCCAGGACCAGCGGATCCCGCCGGGTACCGCGCAGGACCGCGTTCTCCATCACGATGCAGCCCTCGCCCAGCTCCACCGGCCCGCCCTCGGCGGTGAGCACCGCGCCGAACAGCACGCGGCACCCGGCCCCCACCCGCACGTCCCCGCACAGCGTGGCGGTCGGAGCGACATAGGCCGAGGGGTGGACCGTCGGCGAACAACCCTCATGAGCGATCAGCATGGCCGCGATCATGCCGCGCCCCGGGGTGCGGCGCACGCCCGTTCCACGAGACAAGACCGCGCCCCGGATGAGCGGCGCGGTCGGCCGCCGTCGGACTGGCGGGCGCCTGCCGCCAGTGCCTCCGGGGGATGGCCACGTTGGTCGCCGATTCGAGGTCGCGGTGTTGATGTGGGTACCGGAGATAATCGTTCACCCGCTTGGAGCAAATCTATCGTGGCTGCTGTAGACATTCGGGCATGGTGGGGGTTAGTGTCGTGCCGTAGTCAGGAAGTCAGTGAGGCGAGGCAGACACGAACTGCCCGCATGCAGAACAGTGGTTGTGGCACGGCAGTGGAGTGGCGGGGCCGAAGGAGCAAGGGTCCTTCCGCTGGCTGCCGGGCCGGGCGGCCGACCAGGGCCGCCAGTAGTACGGGAATCAGTAGCGCATCCCCCGGAACGGAAGGTGGTCCCACGGTCAGGCATTCGCGATCTATCAACTGCCCGCCCCCCGTCGGGGGCCGGTGCGGAAGCAGAAGGCCGGCAGTGCAGTAAGCCGGCAGATGGTGTTGCAAATCCCTCGGGGCCTTGGTGCCGTTTCGGCACCAAGGCCCCCTCGACGCGTTCCCCCGACAAGAGGCGCCCATGACGGCAGACACATCACTCAACCGGATCGACGACGACGATTACCCCGCCTACACCATGGGGCGGGCAGCCGAGATGCTCGACACGACCCCGGCCTTCCTGAGAGCCATCGGAGAAGCCCGACTGATCACGCCCCTCCGCTCGGAAGGCGGCCACCGCCGCTACTCCCGCTACCAGCTGCGCATCGCCGCCCGCGCTCGCGAACTCGTGGATCAGGGCACTTCCGTCGAGGCGGCCTGCCGCATCATCATCCTGGAAGACCAACTCGAAGAAGCCAGGCGCATCAACAAGGAACTGCAGGGCCGCCCCGCCGGCCTCGCGGACAAGGCCGGCGCCTGAGGGACCGCGTCTCCCCGCTCGGACTCTCTCGGACTGTCCAGGCTTGTTACGGCATACTTCCCCGATGGGTTCACGCACTTCCCCCGTCAGCCGGCCGATCACGACCCGGAGGGCCGTCGCGCGGGACGCCAAACGGCTCACGCGGCTTGTGCGCGGCTCAGGAGCCTACGCGGGTAAGTACGAGGCCGCGGTCGCGGACTACCGGGTCGGTGCCGATTACATCGAGGCCAACCGTGTCTTCGTGGCCGTCGGCGCCGACGAGGAGGGAGGCCCGGTCCTCGGCTTCTACTCGCTCGTCCTCGCTCCACCCGAACTCGATCTGCTGTTCGTCGCCGACGCAGCGCAAGGACGCGGCATCGGACGACAGCTCATCGCGCACATGCGGTCCGAGGCCCGTGCCGCCGGGCTCAGCCGTGTCAGAGTCGTGTCGCATCTTCCGGCCGCGGACTTCTACCACCGCGTCGGGGCCGTACGGACCGGGACCGCGCTGGCCCACCCGCCCGCCGTGCCGTGGGACCGTCCCGAGTTCGAGTTCCGCATTCCTCCGGCATGACGCCGGTACCCGTGCGCGCAACGCCGGCGCTTCTCCCGCGACCGGAGCCGAGCCCGATGACTTCGCCGCCCGGCTACGCGTCCGAGCCCGCAGCCGACGGTGATGCCTCGACGACGAAGAACAGGAAGCAGGGCCTGGTCGAAAGATCATGGAAGTCGTCGGGGAACAGGTCACGGGCGGCCGGGTCGGGCTGCGGCTCACTGATCACGGAGAGGTGGAAACCGGCGGTGGTGAAGGCGTCGATCATCGCGTGCAACGGCTTGCGCCACAGCCGCATAGGGGTGGACCGCCCGCCGAGCATCCAGTCGAAGGTATACGCCGTGGTCGCGAAGTAGTCCGGTCGGGGATCCCGGATCGTGTAGGCCGTGACAGGGTGATCCACCGAAGCGATCAGCCGACCGCCGGGCCTGAGCACGCGCCGCAACTCGGCCAGCGTCGGCCCCCAGTCCTCCAGGTAGTGCAGGACCAGCGACGCGAGCACGTCGTCGAACGCCCCGTCGTCGAACGGCAAGCGGTCGCGCAGGTCGACCACGTGCAGCGCCACGTCGTCGCCGAGCCGCCGCCTGGCCAGCGCCAGCATCCCAGCGCTGGCGTCGACGCCGGTGACGACCGCGCCGCGTTCGCGCAGTGCGGCGGTCAGCGGGCCCGAGCCGCAGCCTGCGTCCAGCACCCGGTGGCCGGCCACGCCTCCGGCGAGGGACAGCATCGCGGGTCGTTCGTAGTACGCGTTCACGAGGCTGTTCTCGTTCTCCGCCGAGTAGGCCTCGGCGAAACCGTCGTAGTCGTTCACCCGGTCCGGTTCCGCGGACGGGGCCATGCCTCCGGGGGTGCCGGTCGCTCGCTCCATCGCCGCAGCCTAGCGAGCGACCACAGGTCGATCGAGGGGTAGTCGGGGGCGGTGAGCACCGGCTAGGGTCGCGGTAAGCGTCCGCTTAGCCGCCTTCGGTGTGACCAGCGGCGTCGCGCGAGAGGGGCAGGGGCACCCGATGCCGGTCATCGATGCGTGGATGCAGCACCCCACGCTCCGTCACTCCAACCACGAGATGTTCGAGTCGCTGCGCCGGTGGACAGGGCAGGGCCTGCTCGAGGAACCCCTGCCGGTCAAGGCCACGGTGGCCGCGATGAAGGCGGCCGATGTGGAGATCGGACTTTCGTCGGCCTGGTACGGGCCCCAGGGGCAACTGATCAGCAATGACGAAGTGGCCGAGTTCGTCGCCGAGTCCGAGGGACGGCTGCGCGGGGTGGCCGGCGCGGATCTCACCCGGCCGGTCCGGGCCGTGCGGGAACTGCGCCGGGCCGTCGAAGAACTCGGGTTCGTGGCCCTGCGGATCGTGCCCTGGCTGTGGCAGCTGCCGCCCACCGACCGGCTCTACTACCCGCTGTACGCGGCGTGCGTGGACCTCGGCATTCCCTTCTGCACACAGGTCGGCCACACCGGTCCTCTGCGCCCGTCCGAGACCGGCCGCCCCATTCCGTACATCGATCAGATCGCGCTCGACTTCCCCGAGCTGACCATCGTGTGCGGGCACATCGGCTACCCGTGGACCACGGAGATGACCGCGGTGGCCGACAAACACGCCAACGTGTACATCGACACCAGCGCCTACACCGCTCGCCGCTACCCGCGTGAGCTGGTCGACTACCTGCGCGGCCGGGGCCGGGAGAAGGTGCTGTTCGGCACCAACTACCCCATGATCACCCCCGGCCGGGCACTGGAACACCTCGGCGAACTGCGCCTGGACGAGGAGGCCACCGAGCTGTTCCTGTCCGGCAACGCACGACGGATCTTCAGGCTCTGACCGGGAAGGGTACCCGGCCTCGATACCACGGCCGCTCTCTCGGCGGAACCGGGGACAACGGCAGAACTGGAGCACACGCCACACCGGTGCCCTCAGCACCTCACTCCATCAGACACGCAAGGTACGCATTCAACTCGCGCACCTACAGGGTGAGTCGGGCGACCCGGCCGGGGCCTGCGACCGGGTCCGGGATCTGGTAGGAGTGCCGCGAGCTGATCCAGGATTACCGGCGGAGCATGGCGCCCGACCACATCGAGGCCCTTCCCGTCCGCGCCACCTACGCCCAGCTGCTCGCGGACAGCGAGGACTTCGCCGGGTCGGTCATCGCGTACGAGGACCTGCTGCCGGCAGCCCTGCGGATCTGGGGCCCCGACCACCTCGGCTCGCTGATGATCCGCGGCTGCCTGGCCGAGGCGCGGGTCCGGCGCGACGGCGCCCCGGCCGACGGTCTGATCGACTTCGCCGGGCTCGTCGACGACTGCCTGCGCGTCCTGGGCCCCGGCCGCTACGTCACCGAGGCCACCCTGGCCTTCCGGGACGCCCTGCGCGAGAGTGGCCCGGCGCTCCCGTCCACCGCGTACGGCGAGCTGCTGGAGCAGTACGGGAAGGCCGAGCGCTCCGGCCGCGCGACGCCCACCGCCGGATGACCCCGGTCGCGGAACCCGGCTGTCACCGGCTGACGCGGCCGGCGTCGGCCGGATAGTCGGGCAGGGCCACGGTGCTGCTGACTTTCTCGCCCAGCTTGAGCATGCCGTTCATGAGCAGGCGCCGGGACAGCAGCATGTTGCGCAGACGGATACCGGTGGCGGGGGCGAGGAACTTCCCCGTGCGGCACGGTGGCTGGCGTGAGCGACTGGAGGAGTGGGCCCGCCGGCTGCTCACCGTCTTCCGTCGGCACTCCTGGGTGCTGGACGCCACCGTCGGGCCGCGGATCATGGGGCCTGGAGAGCTGTCCTGGCTGGAGCGTGCCGTGTCCGACCTGGACGGCACCGGGTTGAGCGGTGCCGAGCGGATGGACGCGGCCGTCCTGCTGGTCGATCACGTACGCGGCATCACCCAGCAGGCCCGTGCGGCAGGCCCCGCGGGCAACCCCGAGGCCCAACTGGGCGCCGTCCTCGGCGATCTGATGCGGACGCACGGTGACCGGTTCCCCGCGCTCGCCGCGGCCCTCGCGTCAGCCGAGCAGTCCGGCGGGCAGGATCAGGCATGGGATTTCGGCCTGCAGCGGATCCTGGACGGCTTGGCGGCACTGATCGACCAGCGCGCAGGCTGACCGCGGCTCGGATCCGCCCCGACGGACCGCGCGTCGCCCCGCGCGGTCCGGCCCGCCGGTCAGGCGGGGGTGGGCTGTGTCCGGTCGAGGACGGGTTCGAGGCGGACGACGATGCCCTTCGAGGTGGGCTGGTTGCTGATGTCGGCGACGCTGTCCAGGGGCACCAGGACGTTCGTCTCGGGATAGTAGGCGGCGGCCGAGCCCTTGGCGGCCGGGTAGGGCACGACCTCGAAGTTCTCGGCCCGGCGCTCGGAGCCGTCCGCCCATACGCTGACCAGGTCGACGTGATCGCCCTGGGCGAGGCCGAGTTCGCTCAGATCGGCCGGGTTGACGAGTACGACGTGGCGGCTGCCGTGGATGCCGCGGTAGCGGTCGTTCTGGGTGTACGGAACGGTGTTCCACTGGTCGTGCGAGCGCAGGGTCTGCAGCAGCAGATGGCCTGCGGGAGCCCGGGGGACCACGCCCTCGTTGCACGTGAACAGGGCCTTGCCGACCTTGTTGTTGAAGACGCCCTCGTTGACCGGGTTGGGCAGTTGGAAGCCTCCGGGCCGGGTCACCCGTGCGTTGAAGTCGTGGAAGCCCGGCACGATACGGGAGATGCGGTCGCGGATGGTGCCGTAGTCGCCCTCGAACGTGTCCCAGGGGATGTCCACCTTGCCGTCCAGGGTGAGCCGGGCGAGACGGCACAGGATCGCGATTTCGCTCAGCAGCGTGGGGGAGGCCGGTTCCAGGCGGCCCTGGGAGGTGTGCACCTCGCTCATGGAGTTCTCGACGGTGACGAACTGTTCGCCGTCGGCCTGGACGTCGCGCTCGGTGCGCCCCAGGGTCGGCAGGATCAGCGCGGTGTCGCCGCAGACGGTGTGTGAGCGGTTGAGCTTGGTGGAGATGTGGGCGGTCAGCCGGCAGGAGCGCATCGCCTTCTCGGTGACCTCGCTGTCGGGTGCGGCGCGGACGAAGTTGCCGGCCAGGGCGAGGAAGACCTTGACGCGGCCCTCGCGCATCGCCTTGATGGCGTTCACCGAGTCCAGGCCGTGCGGGCGCGGCGGGTCGAAGCCGAACTCCTGCCGCAGGGCGTCGAGGAAGGTGTCCGGCATCTGTTCCCAGATGCCCATGGTGCGGTCGCCCTGGACGTTGCTGTGGCCGCGCACGGGGCAGGCACCGGTGCCCGCGCGTCCCAGATTGCCGCGCAGCATCAGGAAGTTGACGATCTCCCGGATGGTGGGCACGCCGTGCTTGTGCTGGGTGATGCCCATCGCCCAGCAGACGACCACGCGTTCGCTGCCGAGGACCTCGTCGCGTACCTTCTCGATCTCCTCGCGGGTCAGTCCCGTCGCGGCCAGTACGTCGTCCCAGTCCACGGTGCGGGCGTGCTGGGCGAACTCCTCGAAGCCGGTGGTGTGGGCGTTGATGAAGTCGTGGTCCAGGACGGTGCCGGGGCGGGCGTCCTCGGCCTCCAGCAGCAGGCGGTTGAGCGCCTGGAACAGGGCGAGGTCGCCGCCGGGCTTGATGTGCAGGAAGCGGTCGGCGATCTGGGTGCCGCGTCCGACGATGCCGCTCGGCTTCTGCGGGTTCTTGAAGCGCCGGAGCCCGGCCTCCGGCAGCGGGTTGACCGCCACGATCCGGGCGCCGCCCCGCTTGGCCTCCTCCAGGGCGGACAGCTGACGCGGGTGGTTGGTGCCCGGATTCTGCCCGACCAGGAAGATCAGATCGGCGTGGTGGAGGTCGTCGAGACTGACGGTGCCCTTGCCGGTCCCCAGGGTCTCGCTCAGGGCGAAGCCGCTGGACTCGTGGCACATGTTGCTGCAGTCGGGCAGGTTGTTGGTGCCGAAGGCGCGGGCGAACAGCTGAAGGACGAAGGCGGCCTCGTTGCTGGCGCGGCCCGAGGTGTAGAAGACGGCCTCGTCCGGGGAGGCCAGCGCCTTCAGTTCCCGCGCGAGGACGCCCAAGGCGTCGTTCCAGCCGATGGGCTCGTAGTGCGCGGAGCCGGGCCTTTTGATCATCGGTTCCGTGAGCCGACCCTGCTGGTTGAGCCACATGTCGGAGCGGCCGGCCAGGTCGGCGACGCTGTGCTCGCGGAAGAAGCCGGCGGTGACCCGGCGCGTGGTGGCCTCGTCGTTGATGTGCTTGGCGCCGTTCTCGCAGTACTCGTTGCGATGGCGCCGCCCCGGGGCCGGGTCCGCCCACGCACAGCCGGGGCAGTCGATCCCGCCCACCTGGTTCATGGTCAGCAGGTCCACCCCGGTCCTGCCCGGGGACGTCTGCTCCAGGGAGTACTCCAGCGCGTGCACGACCGCGGGGACTCCGGCCGCCCACTTCTTCGGCGGTGTCACGGAGAGGCTGGTCTCCGGCTCCTCACCGGACGGGTTCTGCATGGGTTCGCCTTTCTCTCACCTTCTCCGGCACACCTGTCAGCCGACGGGCCACTGGGCCACGCGGCTCCTGGGCGGCTCCGGTCGATCGTGCTGCACGCGGCCGTTGCGGATCGTGCCGCGCCAGGCGCCGCCCTCCTGCCCCAGCGCTTCGATGAACCGCTTGAACCTCATGAGTTCCCCGTGCACCAGCCGTGCGGTCAGCCGGGCGGCCTTGGGCGTAAGGGTGAGGATCCTCGCGGCTCCCCGCGGTTCCAGGAACATCCGGACAGTGATCACGGTGCCGCCGGAGTCCGTCGGCCTGAACTCGACCTCGCCCTGGTGGCGAGGGCGCTGCTCCAGACCGCGCCAGGCCAGGTAGGCGTCGGGGTCCTGCTCCACGATCTCGACCGAGAAGCGATGACGCAGGGGTCCGTAACCGAGGGTCCAGGCGGTCACCGTGGGCCGGACCTGCTCGACGCCCCGCACCACGGCCGAGAAGCGCGGGAAGGCCTTGAACTGCGTCCACTGGTTGTACGCCGTCCGCACCGGCACCTCGACCTCGACCGTCTCCTCGACGTGCCGCTCGCGCAGCGGGCGACGGCGCGTCACCCCGTCACCATCGGTGCGCATCCCGGGCGTGTTCGGCACGGCCTGCCGGGCGTCGTCTTCGTGCGCCATCGTGTCTCTCTTCCGGTGAGGGATCCGGGTGTCCGGGCACCCGGCGTCCTCCGGTGTGCCGGGGCTCCCCTTCCGGTTCCCCCATCGGGCACCTCAAGTCACCTCGTCACTTTCCGTGATCCGCCGGATGGCGGACGTCCGAACCGATCCTGCGCCCGCCGAATGAGGCGAGACGTATCGTATTGCCAACTCGGTCGCCGTGGCGTACCGTCCTCCGCATGGGTTCCCTGTGAGATCACTGGCGCCGACCGCGTAGAAGCACCCGCTCCGCCGTCGCCGCGCCTCGCCGTGCAGCCATCCACCCCGATCCGGCCCGGGCTCGAACCCGCATGGCCAGGAGGGACCCGACCTTGCACACCTCACAACTCACCCTCTGCGACGTCACCAAGCGCTACTCCGGCCGCACCGTTCTGGACCAGGTCTCCTTCACGCTGAAGCCGGGGGAGAAGGCCGGACTGATCGGTGACAACGGCGCCGGCAAGTCCACCCTCCTCAGGCTCATCGCAGGCCGGGAACGCCCGGACGGCGGCGAGGTGACCGTGACCGCGGCCGGCGGCATCGGCTACCTGCCGCAGACCATCCCCCTGCCCCCCACCGCGACCGTCCAGGACGCCATCGACCTGGCCCTCGCGGACCTGCGTGACCTGGAGGCCGCACTGCGCCAGGCCGAGCGGGCGCTCGGTGACGACGGGGACCCGGCGGCACTGGCGGCGTACGGCGTGCTCCTCGCGCGCTTCGAGGCCCGCGGCGGCTACGACGCCGACCACCGGGTGGACGTCGCGATGCATCACCTCGGGCTGCCGGCTCTCCGCCGGGAGCGCCGGCTCGGCACCCTGTCCGGTGGCGAGCGCTCCCGCCTCGCCCTGGCAGGCGTCCTCGCCGGCCGCCCCGAACTGCTGCTCCTGGACGAGCCGACCAACGACCTGGACGACACGGCCGTGGAGTGGCTGGAGGCCCAACTGCGGGCGCACCGCGGCACGGTACTCGCGATCACCCACGACCGCGTCTTCCTGGAACGCCTGACCGTCACCGTCCTGGAGGCCGACGCGCGAAAGGTGACCCGCTACGGCGACGGCTACACCGGCTACCGCACGGCGAAGGCGGCCGAGCGACGGCGCCGGCTCCAGGAGTACGAGGAGTGGCGCGCGGAGCTGGCCCGCAACGAGCGGCTGGCCGCCGGCCACGCCGTACGCCTCCACGCCATCCCGCGCAAGGTGCCGCTGGCCTGCTTCGGCCACGGCGGCTTCCGGGCCCGAGGCCGGGCACACGGCGCGATGGCGCGCCTCCGCAACGCCCGCGAGCGGGCCGAGCGGCTGGCCGCGAACCCGGTGGCGCCGCCGCCGGACCCACTGGCCTTCACGCCGCGCTTGACCACGGCGGGGGAGGACGCGGAAGGCACCGAGACCGTCCCCGCGCGGCCTTCCGCCGCCCAGCTGTCGGACGTACGCGTGGGCGGCCGCCTGCGCCTGGACTCCCTCACCCTCGGCCCCCGTGACCGGCTCCTCGTCACCGGCCCCAACGGCGCCGGCAAGACGACGCTGCTGCAACTGCTCGCCGGGGAACTGCGGCCGGACGAGGGCTCGGTGCGGGTTTCGGGCCGGGTGGGCCATCTGCGCCAGGACGAGACACCCTGGCCGCCGGACCTGACGGTGACCGAGGCGTTCGGGCTCGGCCGCGCACCCGGTGCCGAGGGGCATGCCGACGCCCTGCTCGCGCTCGGCCTCTTCCGTCCGGCGGAACTGCGGCTGCGCATGGGCGAGCTGTCGTACGGTCAGCGCCGCCGCGTGGACCTGGCGCGCCTGGTTGCGGAGCCCGCCGATCTCCTGCTGCTCGACGAGCCGACGAACCACCTGTCACCGGCGCTGGTCGAGGAGCTGGAGGAAGCGCTGACCGGATTCCCGGGGGCGATCGTGCTGGTCACCCACGATCGCGGACTGCGGACGCGGTTCCAGGGGAGGCACCTGGAACTGCCGCGGCCGGCACGGGCCGCCGATGCCCGAGACCGACCGCGCGCCGGAAGCGCAGCGGCAACGCGCGGCGGTGATGCCTGCTCCCAGCCGTAGCCGTCGGAGAGTCAGGCGTGGGGGCGCAGCCCGTTGATCGTGATGTCCAGCATCCGGTCCGTCTGTGTGCCGTCGTCGTCCAGCACGGCGAGCGAGAGGGCGCTGAGCAGTGTGAGCAGGTCCGAGGTGCGGATGTCCGCCCGCACCGCCCCCGTCCGCTGGGCCCGCCGGAGGAGTTCGTCGGCCGCGGCCGTGATCATGGCGGCGCAGTCGTCGTCCTGCCGCGGCGGGCCGGCGTCCTGGCCGTCGCGCAGCAGTGAGGCGACCAGGCCGTGGCTGGCTGCCGCGTAGGCGTTGAAGTCGTGCAGCCAGGCGAAGAGCGCGGCGCCCGGCTCCTCGTCGGCCGCGGCGCGCTCCCGGGCCCGTGCGCAGAGCGCGTCGACGCGGTCGCGGAACACGGCCTGCAGCAGGGAGTGTCGTGACGGGAAGTGCCGGTGGAGGGTCGCCGAGCCCACGCCGGCCCGGCGGGCGATCTCTTCCAGGGAGGCGTCGGCGCCCTGCTCCAGGAAGGCCTCCTGGGCGGCGCTGACGATGCGTTCGTAGTTGCGCCGGGCGTCCGCGCGCAAGGGTCGTCGCGCTGTTCGGCCGACCACCATGACCTCCTGGGTTGGTAAGCGGGGTGCCTCTCCGGTTATCGTAGCGGTCGTAAGTGGGGGACCACCCCACTTAATGCCGGGTGGTGCCGCCGTGGCACGACCCGAAACCCGGAGGGACCGCTCATGCGCGCCGTCGAGTACGACCGTTTCGGACCGCCCGAGGTGCTGGGCATCCACGAGGTGCCCACCCCGGTCCCGGGACCCCGGGAGGTGCTCGTGGAAGTGCACGGCGCCAGCGTGGACGCGGGAGAACTGCCCTTCCGCGCCGGCCGGATGCGCGGCATCACCCGTACCAAGTTCCCGCGCCGCGTGGGCGGCGACTTCGCCGGGCGCGTCACGGCGGTGGGCGCCGGGGTACGCGGGTGGCGGGCCGGGGACGCGGTGTGGGGAGTCATGCCACACTTCGCCTTCGGGGCCGTCGCCGACTACGTCGCCGTACCCGAGCAGCGGCTGGCCAGGGCACCCGGGAACCTGAGCCTGCTCGATGCCGCCGCCCTTCCCGTGTCCGGCACCACAGCGCTGACCGCGCTGACCGACAAGGCGCACCTCACCGCCGGTGAACGGCTCCTGGTCCGCGGCGCCACCGGTGGGGTCGGCAGCATCGCCGTGCAACTCGGCAAGGCGTTCGGCGCCGACGTCACCGCTCTCGCCGGGGCCCGCAACCTCGACTGGGTCAGGGAACTCGGTGCCGACACCGCCCTGGACTACCGCACGACCCGGCCGGAGGACCTCGGCCGCTTCGATGTCATCGTCGACCTGGTGGGCACCGATCTCGGCGCGTACCAGGCCCGGCTCGGCCGGCGGGGGCGCATGGTCGCCCTGGCCTTCGACCTGGACCGCATCGTCACGTCCATGCTCGGCGCGGGGCTGCGGGCCGCCGTACGGCCCCGGCGTATCAAGCTCTTCAGCAACAATCCGTCCGCCGACCGCATCGCCGAACTCACCCGGCTCGTCGAGGCGGGGGACATCCGTCCCGTGATCGACACCGTGCTGCCCATGGCCGACATGGCCAAGGCGCACCGCGGGCTGGAGGCGGGGGGCGTGCGGGGGAAGTACGTCATCGACATGGGCCGTTCGTGACTGAGAGTGTATGGATGCGAGGCAGGGGTAACAGTCCGTGCATCATCTGCCCGTGTAGAAAAGATCACTGGAGCGGAGAGTGAGAACCGTGAAGGGATCCCTCGACAGTCACCGCAACCCGCCGCCGGGGCCGGCGTGTATCGCGGGCATGCCGGACCTGGCGGAGATCACCCCGTCCGACGCGCGGGCCCTGTCCAAGCCGCTGTTCGCCCGCCTGGACGCGCTGCAGGAGGGGACCGCGGAGTACTCGTACGTCCGCAACACCCTGGTCGAGCTCAACATGAGCCTCGTGTACTTCGCGGCGCGGCGCTTCCGCTCGCGGACCGAGTCGGTCGAGGACGTCGTCCAGGCCGGCAGTGTCGGACTGATCAAAGCGATCAACCGCTTCGATCCCTCGCGCGGCGTCGAGTTCGCGAGTTTCGCGGTTCCCACCGTCGTGGGCGAGATCAAACGGTTCTTTCGCGACACCACCTGGGCCGTGCACGTTCCGCGCCGGCTCCAGGAGCTGCGTCCGACCCTGCAGAACGCGACCACGGACCTGGAACAGGAGCTCGGCCGCCCGCCGACCGTCCTCGAACTCGCCGCCTACGTGAAGCGGGACCCCGAAGAGGTACTGGACTGCCTCGAAGCCGCTCACAGTCACCACACCGCGTCCCTCGACGCGACCCTCGACGAAACGGAACGTGACGACATCCTGGCCGATCAGGTCGGCTTCGAGGACCACGACCTGGAACTGGTCGAGGAACTGACCGCCCTGCAGCCGGTCATCGCGCGGCTACCGGAACGCGACCGGTTGATCCTCGCCATGCGATTCGGCCGCGAAATGACCCAGCGCGACATCGGCGCCGAACTCGGCATCTCACAGATGCACGTCTCCCGTCTCCTCGCACGGATCCTGAACCGGCTGCGCTCCCACCTGACCGCTCAGTGAGGAACCCCGGCCGGTCTGACCTCCTGGGCGGGCCCGTACCAGTCCAGGCACAGGACCGTGGCGTCGTCCTTCACCTGGCCCTTGCAGGCGTCGGTGACGGCGTTGACCATGGCGCGTACGGCCTCGCGGGGATGCTCCCCGGCGGTGTCCCCGACTAGGCCGGGCAGGTCGACGGTTCCTGCCTGGCGTTCCTGCATCCCGTCGGTGTAGAGCACGAGGCGGTCACCAGGACGCAGGTCGAGGTCCTGCACCTCGTAGGGGGACTGCGCGGGCACGCCGAAGGGGAGGTTGACGTGCAGCGGGACCTCATCGACGACGCCGTCGCGCAGCCGCAGGGGCCAGACGTGGCCGGCGTTCACGAGCTGGGCGCCGGACCCGTCCAGGGCGATGCGCAGGAGTTGGCCGGTGGCGAAGGTGCGGCGGCCGTGATCGAGGATGGCCTGGTGGGTCTGGCGGGCCTGCTCGGCGAGGCCCACCCCGGCGCGGCGGGCACCGCGGGAGGCGTTGACCAAGAGCGTGGCGATGAGCGAGGCGTCGACGTCGTGGCCCATCGCGTCGGTGATGGACAGGTGCAGTGTGTCGTGGTCGAGGCTGTAGTCGTAGGTGTCGCCGGCGATGTCGGAGGCCGGGACCAGAGCGCCGGCGAGGGCGAACTGGGTGGCCTCGCAGGAGGGGGCCGAGGGCAGGAGCTGGCGCTGGATCTCCGCGGCCAGAGTGACCGAACCGGCCCGGTTGCCCCAGTAATAGAGGTCGGTGAACCGGCGGTCCGTCACGATGATGTAAGCCAGCGCGTGCGCGACCTCTTCGACCTGCGTCAGCACGTCGGGCGTCACGTGGTCGAGATAGAGCTCCAGGACCCCGATGGTGTCCCCGCGGTTGCTGACGGGGGCGAGCACGCGGTGTCCCAGTGCGCCCTCCGACGTCCGCACCAGGTTCTGGGTGCGCAGCACCTCGTCGTACACACTGTCGGCCAGGGGGACCTGATCGGCGCCGCGCTCCTGTGGGGTCGCCTTCTCCTCGTTGACCCGCAGCAGGCGACGGCCGACGACATCGACGAACAGGAACGACACGCGACGCGCGTCGAACCGGTCACGCAGATTGCGCGCGATGACGTCGAGGGAGTGCACCGGTGCGGCCTCCTCCGCCGCAGCCAGCGCCTCGGCCAGCCCGATCTGAATACGTTCCACGTCAGCCTCCCTGAGTTAGACGCCCTCCTTCCCGCAGACCGCGTATCCATCACAGCCGTTATGGACGCCTCAGCCGTGTGATCGTCCGACCACTGACCACCGCCGACGGGACCCGGGATTCATCTGAGAAGGACTCGCTACGCGTGATCCGGACGTGTGTGCGGGGAGTCCGTTCCGTCCGGGGCCTGGGATAGTCGCCCGCCGAGCCGGGTAAGCGGAATGGTCACCGGGTCAGGAAAGGAGCACACGGATGTCCTGCACGCCCGAGCCGGCGGACGCCGTGCAGGCCGCCGAGCGCGTGGCAGAGGCCATGATCCAGCTGTGGCGGCAGGCGCACAAGGAGATCGCACCGGAGGTGTCCGATCAGCAGATGCGCACGCTGCTCGTACTGGAGACGGGGCCACGGCACCTCACCTCCCTCGCGGAGCAGATGGGGGTGGGGCCGTCCTCCGCCACGCGGTTGTGCGACCGGCTGGGCCAGCGGGGCCTGCTCGAGCGCGTCAGCGCCGGCCGGCAGGTGAGGATCCAGCTCACTCCGGCCGGTGAGAAGCTGCTGCACGCCACCCGCGAGCACCGGCGCGCGCTGCTGCGGCAGGCGTTAGCCACGGCCGGCACCGACCAGACCGTCCTCCATGACGCCTTGGACCAGTTGTGCGTACTCTTCACGGCCCTGGCGCCCTCTTGTTCGAACGGCCCTTGAGGGCAGGGCAGGGCAACCGGCCGGCCGCCGGGGCGGGGCGGGACCCGAGGGCGGCGCGTCGACCGTGGGTCCGGACGGACTTGGCGGGGGAGGGGCGAGCGAACCCTCAGACAGGTCCGGCGCGCCGTTCATGGCGCTCGTGTGTTGTTCGACTCGCACCCCTCACGCTAACGTTTGTCATGTGACAACAATTGCTTGACGGTCTGCCGCCCGGGGCGGCCCGCCGAGACGGCAGCAAGGGGACGATGCAGGTGGCGCAGGAGCACGGTCCGAGCCTGGAGACCGCGCGCGAGCTGGGCGGCTGCCTGGAACGGCGGCGCGAGCAGATCGCCCAGCGATGGGCGGACCCCGCCCTGTTCCGCACCGTTTTCACCGTCTCCCGCGACGACACGGTCGAGGCGGGCAAGGCCGTGGTGGACGCCCTCGCCGAGGTGGCGCGCTCCGGGCCGGTCTCGCCTACGCCCTGGCCTGCGCCCTCGCCCAGGAGGGCATCGCCTTCGCGGAGCGTCCGGGGACAGGGGTGAACCGGCGATGACGCCGTCCACCCCGGTGAACTCCGTGCCGGTTCTGCCGATCGGAGACATCCTGCTGGTCACCCTGCAGGGCGAGCTGACCGATCACACCGCGCGGCAGCTCCAGGACGACATCGCGCGCCGCGTCGCCGACAGTCCGACACCCGTGAGCGGCGTGGTCGTCGACATCACCGCAGTGGAGATCGTCGACTCCTTCCTCGGCCGGGTCCTGGCCGAGATCGCGGCCGGCACCCGCCTGCTGGCCGCCCGTACCGTCCTGGCCGGCATGCGTCCGGCCGTGGCCATCACCCTGGTCGAACTGGGTCTCGCCCTGCCCGGCCTGGCCACTGCCCTGGACGTCGACAGCGCGCTGTCCCTGCTGGACCGCGCGCCCTCGCCGCAGCGGCCCGGCCGCCAGGAAGGAGGTGCGTGATGCATGCTCCGTCGGCCCGGACCGTTGTGCTCCCCATCGGCTCGGACACGGACCTGCCCCGGGTACGTCAGCAGGTCCGCCAGACCGCGGCGGACCTCGGCTTCGGCCTCGTCGCCCAGACGAAGCTGGTCACCGCTGCCAGCGAACTGGCCCGCAACACCCTGGTGCACGGCGGAGGCGGGCACGCGGAGATCACACCGCTGGACGACGAACACGCCCGCGGCCTGCGGTTGTCGTTCGTCGACTCCGGCCCCGGCATCCGCGACCTCGAAGCGGCGATGACGGACGGCTACACCACCGGCGGGGGCCTCGGCCTGGGACTCAGCGGATCCAAGCGGCTCGTGCGGGAGTTCGTCCTCGACAGCCGCCCCGGAGAGGGCACCACCGTCACCATCACCGACTGGGTCACCACCGGCCCGCCCGCCCGCTCCACGGGTGCGGCATGAGCAGGGTCCTGGGCATCCCGGTACGGGACGTCACCAGGGCCCGGGAGGTCCGCGTGGCCACCGTGGTCGTCCTCGCCCTCACCCTCCCCGACGGACGTCCATGACCACGGCCCCCCAGGTATGGCAGGTCACTTCGGTCACCGACGTGGCCCGCGCCCGCGCCGCCGTCGGCCGGATCACCGCCGACGGCCACAGCCCGGCACGGGAACGGGCCCACTTCCTCACCGCGCTCACCGCACACCTGCGCCGCTGCCTCGGCCAGGGCGGCGGCTGGGAGCTGCTCCTCCACCAGCGGCCGAGCACCGCGACCCGGGAAGGGCGACTCGACGTCCTGCTCCGGCCGGCCGACACCCCCGCGCACACCAGGGACGACGCCCCGCTGCTCAGCTGCCCGCTGCCGGACATGCCCGGCACGGCACAGAACCCGGCGGACACACACCTGCCCGAGGCCCTTCTGCGGGCCGACGAGGACACCGAGGCGCTCGTCAGCCTGCTCCAGGAGCAGGAACACCTCGTCCAGCTGCACCGGCGGGAACTGCACGACACCAACAACGGCGTACTGGCGCTGCACTCCGAGCTGGAGGCCGCCGCCCAGCTCCAGCGTGCCCTGCTGGAGGGAGAGCAGACCGCACGCGCCGAAGCCGAGCGGGCCCGGCGCCTGCTGACGTTCCTCGGTGACGCCAGCGCCGCGATCTCCCTCTCCCTGAACCCCGCGGACGTCCTGCGCCCCCTCACCGACCTGCTGGTGCCCCACTACGCGCAGAATGTCGACGTCTGGCTCGCCGACGAGCGGGACGGCGGCGGACGACCGGCTCGCGGCCATGCCGCCCCCACGGTCACCGCCGCCCTCACCGGGCGCCCTCAACACGCCGGCCCCCGCCCGGCCGGCCTGCCCGGCGTCAGCGACCTCCCGCCCTCCGCCCTGTCACCGCGGCACCCCCTGCTGGCCATCCCGCTCGGCGCGCACCGCCTGCTCGGCGTCCTCACCCTCACCGCGCCCGGCCCGCGGTTCGACCACGACACCGGCATCATGCTGGTCGAACTCGCCCGCCGCGTCGGCGTCGCCCTGGACAACGCCCGCCGCTACGAGCAGTCCCGCGACACGGCCGAAACCTTCCAGCACGCCCAGCTGACCGAGCTGCCCTCCGTCCCCGGCCTGCTCCTGACCGCGCGCTACCTCCCCGCCACCCAGGGGCTCAACATCGGCGGCGACTGGTACGACGCCTTCCTCCAGCCCGACGGAAGCCTGCTCACCGTCATGGGCGACGTCACCGGCCACGGGCTCCAGGCCGCCGTCGTCATGGGCCAACTGCGGACAGCGCTGCGCGCCTACGCCGTCGACGACATCTCCCCGGGCGAGATCCTCACCCGCCTGCACCGCATGCTCCGCCACCTGCAACCCGACCTGTACGCCACCGCGCTCGTCGTCCGGATCCGGCCGGGCACCCACCGGGCGGAGTGGGCCTCGGCCGGCCACCCGCCCGGCATCGTCCGCGAGGGCGACGGCACCGTCCACGTCCTCGACGCCAGACCGGGGGTCATGCTCGGCATCCCCGTCACCCACACCTACGCGGACCACCTCGTCGACCTGCCGCCCGGCTCGACCCTGATGCTCTACACCGACGGCCTGGTCGAACGCCGGTCGGAGGGCATCGACCCCGGTATCGCCCGCCTCACCGGCGCGCTCGCGGCGCTGCGCGCGCCGGAGCTGGAGCAGGACCTGGACGCGGCAGCGGACGCCCTGCTCAGACCCCTGCTGGACGGCACCGATCACGACGACGACGTATGCCTCCTGCTGTGCCACACACCGGCGGCGACCGGCCGGAAACCCGCTCCGCCGGCCCACCGGATCCTCACGACAGACGTTCCCGCCCGTAACAGCACGCCGCGCAGTAGCGTGGAGACCCCCAGGTGAGAAAGCGAATACCGTGAATACCTTTGACCTGCTTGCCTCTGCGGAGGCCCAGTTGCGTGCCGCCGCGCCCCACGCCCTGGTCGCCACCGCGGACCGGCTGCTGGCCGAAGGGGCCGGGGCCCGGGAGACGACCGTGCTGCTGGCCGACTACGGGCTGACCGTGCTCCAGCCGGTCTCCCACCTGCCCCACACCGGCCCCGCGGTCTCCGCCCACGACGGCCCCGCCGGCCGCGCCTTCACCGACCAGAGCCCGGTGGTGGAGGTCCTGCGCGAGAGCGACGACCACCTGGTGCACCTCCCGATCACCGTGCGCGGCGACCGCGTGGGCGTGCTCAGCGTCCGGCTGCCGGCCCGCGCGGCCGACCCGGAGACCGTGCTGCGCCTGGCGGACTTCGCGGCGGCGCTGGGCCACGAGATCAGCACCGCCGACCGCGACACCGACCTCTACCTCCAGGCCCGCCGCACCCGCCGTCTCACCCTCGCCGCCGAGATGCAGTGGGAGCTCCTGCCGGGACGCGGCTGCTCGCGCGCGGAGTACGTCATCGGCGCCCACCTGGAGCCCGCCTACGCCATCGGCGGGGACAACTTCGACTGGTCCACCAGCGCCGACCGGCTGTTGCTGACCGTCACCGACGGCATGGGCCAGGGCATCGACGCCTCACTGCTGACCAGCCTCACCGTGGGCGCCCTGCGCAACGCCCGCCGGGCCGGCATCGGCCTGGCCGACCAGGCCGCCCTCGCCGACCAGGCCGTCTTCGCCCAGTACGGCGGAAAGGCGTACGCCTCGACGCTGCTGGTGGAGTTCGACCTGGCCACCGGCGCGGCCACCGCGGTCGACGCCGGGTCGCCCCAGTTGTTCCGCCAGCGCGACGGCCACACCGAGCACATCGCTCTGGAGGCGCAGCTGCCGCTCGGCATGTTCGAGGAGACCCAGTACACGGAGCAGGCCTTCCACGTCGAGCCCGGTGACCGGCTGATCGCCGTCAGCAGCGGCGTCCACAGCACGCGCTCCACCGCGGGCCACCTCTTCGGCGAGCAGGCACTGCGCCAGATCCTCAGCGCCACCCGCACGACCAAACCGCACGAGACGGCGCGCGCCGTGGTCGCGGGCCTGGTGGAGCACTACGGCAGCAAGAACCTGATGTCCGACGCGGCCGTGGTCTGCCTGGACTGGAACGGCCGCCAGGACTGACGACCTCACCGACCCCGGTTCACGGCGACAGCCTCGGCCTTCCGTCCGCACCCCACCGCGCTCGCGCGAACCCGCGCATGCCCCGGACCAGCGCCTCCCGCGTATCCGTGTCCATGGCGGCGAGCACCGCAGCCAGCGCCTCGGCCCTGCGGTCGGCGACATCCCCGAGAACCTGTATGCCCAGTGCGGTGAGCTCCAGGCGCACCTCGCGCCGGTTGCGCGGGTGAAGCGTCCGTCCCAGCAGACCCGCCGCCTCCAGCCGGTCGCACAGGCGGCTGGCCGCGGGCATCGCCAGCCCTGTCGCCTCCGCCAGAGCCGTCAGATTCATCCCTGGCCCCGCCTGCAGAACGCGTAGTGCCTGCAACTGCTGCGGCGACAACCGCACCAGCGCTCCCTGGGCGGCGACCGCCCACAAGTGCGCGAGGCCGTCCACCGCCTCGGCGATCTCCCGGGCGGCGGCCAGGGCCTCATCGCCCGACTCACCCACCCGGTCGTCCCCGGGACCGCCGAGACGCGTCACGAACACATCACTTTCACTACAGCTTCAGCCCGAACGGAAACGCCCCTCACTCCCACGCGGTACCCGGAGATTCATCGGACAAGCACCGCCCACCGAGCCATCGTAGGATCACACGACACACCGGGGCACTCCGGTCCCGCCACACGGCGGCTGCCGTCGCTCTGGCCGTGACCGCGGGCGGGTGCGGGGGTGACGGCTTCCCCCTGCCGGTGGGACGCGCCGGGACAGAACGCCCGGGTCGGCGACATCATGATCCGGTATGCGCACGTGGCTGAACCTCAGGGCCGGCCGTGGCAGCCGGGTGATGACGTCGCCGCATACGTGTGGCTCTACAACAAGAGCGGCGAAGCCGACAGGCTCGTGGGTGCCGGCACGCCGAACGGGGCATCGGTGGACATCGTCGACTCCGGCGGCGAGCCGCTCGCGGAGGGGGTGCGCCTGCCCGCGAACGAGCTGGTGGAGCTGGAGCCGGCGCGTCTCATCTCATGCTGCGGGACGTGCGCGAGGTGGTCAGAGGCGGCGACTTCATGAAGTTCACCATGCGGTTCGAGAAGGCTGGGCCGGTCACCTTCAGCATTGCGGCGCAGACTCCCGCGTACGACGAAAGTCCTTCCCCGTCCTGACGCCGGGCAAGCCGTGCGGTCAGCGGTGGGGACTACCTCGTCTCACACCAGCATCGGTGCCCGCCTCCATCACCGCCTCGTGCAGCGGCGGCGCGGCCACGTGCAGGAAGCCGATGTCCTTCGCCGGGTGCTCGCGCCTGCGCGTGTCAGGCGGCTTGGTCCCACGCGGCGTGGGAGGTGTCGTCCTCGGACGCCTGTCGGTGTGCGGCTTTCTCGCGGGCGCGGAGGATGGCCCACGTGAGGGCGACCGCGCAGGTCGGTATCGCACTGAAGATGGTGGGCAGGGCGGGCGAGCCGATCATCGCGTCCGTCAACCGGCTGACCGAGGTGGTCTTCAAGGTCCTGTCGTTCGTGATGAAGGCGGCCCCGCTCGCCGCCTTCGGTGCGATGGCGTTCGCGATCGGCAAGTTCGGCCTGTCGACTCTGACCAGTCTCGGCTCCCTGATCCTGCTCTTCTACGTCACCTCGATCCTCTTCGTGGTGGTCGTGCTGGGCACCGTGCTGGCCGCCTACGTGAAGCTCAACATCTTCCAGCTGCTGCGGTACTTCAAGGAGGAACTGCTGCTGGTCCTCGGCACCTCGACGGCCGAGCCGGCGCTGCCGGGACTGATGCGCAAGCTGCAGTTCATGGGGGTCGACCGGCCCACGGTCGGCCTCGTCGTGCCGACCGGGTACGGCTTCAACCTCGACGGCGCGGCGATCTACCTCTCCTGAACGGCTGACGTACCCAGACGTCCCGGGCTGTCTCAAAGTCGCGCCGGCAGCCCGGGCAGCCGCTCCGCGGCGGCCCCCTCACCGTGCGGGGCCCCGGCGTTCGACGCTGACGTCACGGACGTCGAAGCGGGACCCCGGCGATTCGCGACGCACGGATGCCGCACCGTCGGCGCTCAGGGCGTCGACCGTGGCCGTGGCCGTGGCCGGCCCGGTCGAGGGCCGCGGACAGGGCGATGAGGATGCGGGCTTCGGCGCTGACGTCGTTTCCGGTGGGGAGGGCGACCCATACGGCAGGGAGGGCGGTGTGGGGGTCTTCGCGCTCCGGTCTGAGGGCGAGGGCCCTGGTGATGTGCCGGGCGAGCTGGTCCGGGCCGCAGCGGGCCAGGTCGGTGTCGGGCGCCGCCAGCGCGAGGTAGGGGCTCAGACGTACCAGGCCGTCGCGGCACTCGATGAGGCGGCGGTAGAAGCGGGCGTGGGTGTGCCGCAGGCGTAGGCGCTGCCACCGAGGGCGGACCGGTTCGCGGGTCAGGACGAGTTCCGGGTAGGCGGTGACCAGTGCCTGCCAGAGAGGCGCCAGTTGGTCGTGCATGCGGCGGTGGCTGAGGACCGACCGCAGATGGGTGGCCAACTGCACCCCGGCGAACAGCACGATGCCGATCAGTACACAAGCCAGGGCCAGGTCGGTGATCACCAGGTTCACCGTCTCCATCTCCGGGTGCGATCCGGGTACGTCGGTGCGCAGCAGCACCAGGACGACCCGGCCGGCCGCCGTGAGTGCCAGTCCGAACAGGCCGGCCGTCATGGTCCGCAGGCCCCGGGCCAAATGCCGGGAGGCCCGGCGGGCATGGCGCAGCGCCCACAGCCCCGAGACGACGTAGGCGTAGATGAAGAAGAGGTTGCCCGCCAGGTAGAAACAGGCGATGCCGGGCTGTCCGATGTGAGGGCTGGACAGGGTGTGGTCGCGCAGCGCCGGCGGCGTCCCGATCATGCTGATGACGAGGGCCGCCAGAACGCCGACCAGCAGACCGGTGTGCAGTCGCAGCTGCCTGCGGAAGACGGCGGGGGCGCCACGGGTGGAGGCGACGAAGAACAGGATGAGCATGCTCAGGCCGGACATGTAGAGCGCGTTGAAGACGACCTTGCCGACGCCGGCCGGCGTGAACGCCAACATCCGTTCGCGGACCTCGGGGAAGCCGAGGACGTCTCCGGCGGTGAGCAGCAACAGGCAGAGGACGAGGAGGCGCAGCAGCCGGTCGTGCGGGGCACGGATCAGGTCGGCGGCCTTCCACACGGTTCCCATGACGAGCATGGCGGTCACCGCCAGGTGGAGGATCACGTCCATTCCCACCGGGCGCTCAGTGCGGAGCGCAGGGGAGCGAGCGCTGAGTCCTCGGTGGCGCGGGGGGTGGCGTGGCCGATGACCACGGCCCACTCCTGGATGATCGTCGCGACCAGTTCGGCCTCGCGTTCGTAGTCCTCCGCGTAGGAGGCGCGGTGGAACCGCCCGGTGATCAGCTGGGGCGGGTGGTCGAGGCCCGGGAAGAGGACGTCCTCCTCCACCGTCCCGTCGTCCCGGTGATCGGCGAGGATGTGGCCGATCTCGTGCAGGATGATGTGATCCTGGTGCACCCGGGTCGTCCTCCGCTGATAGAAGATGTGGTCCTCGTCCGGGCGGGAGATCCACACGCCGAAAGGGCCGGGCACGGGCAGGTCCCAGGGGATCAACCGGATCGGCTTCCCGCGGTGCCGCCCGAGCCGTAGGCACAACTCCTCCACGCACACGGGCGGCTGGATGTCGAGCCGTCGCAACAGGCGCTTGCAGTAACGGCGCAGCTCACGTTCGCGTATCGCCACGAGTGCTTCCTCGGGTCTGTGCGTCGGGGGCGTCGGTTCCCTGCTGATCGAAGGTGTCGATCATTTTCAGCAGTTGTTCCCGCAGAGCCGGTGTCATCGCTCCCGCCCTCATCGCGATCATCCGTACCTGGTGGCTGGCCAGCCGCTGCCGCAGCAACTCGTCCTCGGGGCTCTCCCGCGCGACCAGGGACTGGACCGTGATCGGCGGTGCCTCTTCTTCACGGTGGTCGTCGAAGAACTTCGCCAGGCCCTCCAGCACACTCAGCGTCGGGTTCGTGTGCGAGCCGTTCCTCAGCATCGCCAGGTAGCTCCGCGACAGCGTCGCCGGGTGGGACGGATCCGCGGTGACCGCCTTGGCCACCTCGGCCGTCGAGTACTCCCGCTGCCGTCCGTGGGCGTCGCGCCATCGCACCGTTGCGAACAACGTGTTCAACCGCTCCGCCAGCGACTGCCGACATCCCCTGTCATCACCTGAAGACAATGCCCACCCTCCCGGTCGGAAACTCCAGTCATCCCGGAATCTGCGAAGAGCCGAGTGCTGTGGCCGAGACAGACGGCGTTGCTTGCCCTAGCGCAGCACGGAGTGCCAATATGTTGGACACTTCGCTAACGGTACCGACGCATGCCGAACAAGTCTCCTGTCGTGCAGGGGTGTTGAGGCTCCAGCACGGTGGCCTCTCGTCGGCGGCGCAGGCGCTCGACGCGACGTACCGACGGGTGTGCGAAGAAGGGGACTCGATGTTAGAGGCGTTACCCGGCCCTGCGACGCGGACGGATCGGGAGGGGTGGCGGACGCGGTCCGTTCCCCTCCGGCAGCTGGTGATCTCCGATTCACCGCGTCTCGCAGGGGAGGACGCCCAGCACGTCAGAGTGCTCGCCGAGTCGGATCTGGACTGGCCACCGATCACCGTGCACCGGCCCACGATGCGCGTGGTGGACGGCGTGCACCGGGTGCGCGCGGCGCGGTTGCGCGGCGAGGAGCGGATAGCCGCCTGTTTCGTCGACGGCACCGCCGAAGACGCCTTCGTACTCGCCGTCAGGCTGAACACGCGGCACGGGATGCCACTGTCCCGGGCCGACCGTGCCGCCGCGGCCGCCCGCCTCATCGAGAGCCGCCCGGGGTGGTCGAACCGACGGATCGCGGAGATCGTCGGTGTCTCGCCTACCACGATCGCCACACTTCGGGCCCGTTCAACCGGCCTGAATGGCCAGTTGAACGCCGGGGCGGGGCGCGACGGCAGGGTCCGTCCGCTCGGAGCGGGCGCCGCCGAGGGACGCCGGCGAGCGGTCCGCGTCATCCGCTCCCGGCCCGGTGCGTCCCTCAGGGAGATCGCCGCCGAAGCGGGTGTCGCCGTCGCCACCGCCAGGGACGTACGGCAGCGGTTGCGGCGGGGGGAGGACCCGGTGCCGCCGAGGCTGCGGGCGGCCGAACGGCGGGGCTCCGGCGACGGCGAAGCGTCCCGGGCCGCCGGCACGCCGACGGCCGGGAACGGGAGCCCCGTCGTGGCGCTGCCACCCGAGCCGGCCGCCCATGCCGGCACGCGAAGTCTGCGCAACGACCCGTCGCTGCGCTCCTCGGAGGCCGGACGGACGCTGCTGCGCACCTGGAGTGCGCACGTGACGGATGCCGGGCAGTGGCAGTGGCTGGCCGACAGCGTGCCCGCGCACCGGTTGTCCGACGCCGCCTGGGCCGCCCGCCGGTGTGCCGAGCAGTGGCTGCGTTTCGCGAGGGACCTGGAGGAACGCGCGGCGCTGAACCGTCACCGGGCGAGCTGATTCACGTATACCGCATCTTCACATATGAAACGGACCATACGGTCCGGCACCCTTCCCGCACGTCGGAGGGGTTCGTGTACCGTGAAGCGACGGCCGATGGTGCTGATAGACGCGGCCGGGTCGGCAACGAGCCCGAGGACTGGCGACATGACACCTCGAAAGGGATTCTGCGATGCGCGACTGCGTGGCCCCGGCGGAATGAGCGTCGCGCGGCGTTGTGTCCGCCATCTGTCATCAGCCCTTCCCGGTGTGTCCTTCTCTTCCTTTCCCTTCCCATCCCTGATCTGATTTCGATGCAGGGGCGGCTCGCGGGCCACCCCTGCTGACCATGCGCGCGGCCTGCCCGCAATGACGCGGGCGCAGGAGCGCCTTCTGTACCGCACGACTTCACCGGGCCCGGCGACGGGCCGCGTGGTTTGTCGTGCGTACCCGTCGCACCCGGCACGCCCGCTCTCCGCGCACCAGCTTTGTGATGCCTCAAGACCGATCACTAGCCAAATGGGGGAACAGTGAACACGGCCGAGCGTAGAACCAAGGGAATACAGGAAACGGACTCCTTTCGGCGTTCCACGCCGATTGCGCCAGGGTGGCGGAATTCCGTCGGGCGTGCGGGAGTGAGCGACAGGGCGAGCGACCGAAACCAGGAAGGGTCCGTCCGTGACCTCTGGCGGCCCGCGACGCCACCGAGGGGGCCGCTCACGTACACCCCGGGGCTGCTGCCGGCGGAGGACGGCCGACGGCTGCCGTCGGAGCGGCGGACGGCCGTGCGGTGCATCGAGCTGGCGAACCTCGGTGTGAACCGTGCGATCGTCACCGAGCAGGCGGAACGCGTGCTGGACTCGGACGCCCGCGCGGACGCGTACGGTGCCTGGCTCGCCGTTCTGGCCCTGCACTACACCGGTGACGTGGTGTCGGCCGACGCGCAGTGCGAGCGGCTGGCCCGGCATCCCCTGTGGTCCGACTCCGCGCGGCACCAGAACCTGCTCAGGCTGCTGCGGGCCCGCAGCTCCCTGATGTCCGGTGACGCGGCCCGGGCTTCGGACCTGCTGAAGGCGGCTCTCGCCGACGAGGCACAGGCTTTCCCGGCCTGCCTCGCCATCGCCTGGCTGATCGAGGCACTGGTGCACATCGGCGAGCTGGACCAGGCGAACGAGGTGCTGCTGGAGCACGGCCTGTTCGGCCGGCTCGGCGCGGGTCTGCCGGACCGGCCGCACGTGCTGGCCGCGCGGGGCGCGCTGCACATGGCCATGGGCCAGTTCCAGCACGCCGTGGACGACTACACCGCGTGCGGCCGGGCCCTGGCCGCCCTGAACGTGATCAACTCGGCGGTCGTCCCCTGGCGTTCGAGGGCGGCGTTCGGCGCGTTGGCCGTGCAGCGGTACGACCTGGCGCTGGCGCTGGCCGAGGACGAGCTGATCGCGGCACGGAAGTGGGGCTCGGCCCGCAGCGTCGGTACGGCGCTGCACGCCGTGGCCGTCGCGCGGCGCGACGAGTCGTCGTTGCCCCTGCTGGAGGAGGCCGTCCAACTCCTCGACCTGGGGCAGGCCCGGACGGAGCTGATGCAGGCGCTCTTCGATCTGGGCACGCTCCAGGTGGAACGCAAGGACGTGGCCGCCGGGCGACGCCGCCTGGAGGCGGTGGCCGCGGTGGCCCGCGAGTGCGGCAACTCCCACTGGGCGGAGCGGGTCCGGCTGGCGCTGGCCCGGCTGAGCGGCCCGGACAACGGGCGCGCGCTCACGCGCCAGGAGATCAAGATCGCCCAGTTGGCCCGTGCCGGGTACAGCAACCAGCGGATCGCGGAGACGCTGTTCCTCGCCGTGCGCACGGTCGAGTTCCACCTCTCCAGCGTCTACCGGAAACTCGCCATATCCGGCAGGAGGGAGCTGGCCACCGCACTGGGATCCGTGGCCGCCTGAGGGCGTACGTACGTACGTACGTCCGCGCCGCCGCCCGCCTCCGCCGGAGGCGGGCGGCGGCGTCGTGAGAGGGGCCGGTTTTCGGCTGTCCGGGGAATGCCGGAGTCGAACCGCGCGAAAAACCCCACGGACGGCTCGCGGTGAAGCCTGTGGGCGCGCCGCAGTGAATCCTGTGGGTACGCCGTAGGTTCCCCGGGCTCGCCTTGTGCCGGGGGAGCCGGGAGTGTCAGGGTCGGATCAATTCAGCGGGGCCTGTTCGAGACCCCGTATCCGTCCCCCATTCGCTTCGAGGCGGGCACTCCTATGCTCCAGCAGAACACGACCAAGCGGATCGGCTATTGGCTGCTGCATCTGCATCGGCTTTTCGACGAGGCCACCGAGCGGGCGTTGTCGAGTGAGGGCCTGAATCGACGGCAGTGGCAGGTGCTGCATGCCATCAGCATCGAGGTGAACACCGTCGCCGGTATCGACGCGGCATTCTCTCCTTTTCTGGCCGTCGACCGCGTCGATTCCTACGCGCCGATCGTGAAGGAGTTCGAGGCGCGAGGCTGGGTCACGGCGCAGGACGGCACGGTGGCGCTGACGGCGGACGGCGACGCGGCGCACGGCCGGGCCGAGGCACTGGTGAACGCCCATGCGGCCCGCTCACTGGCCGGGATTTCGGAGGAGGAGTTCCTGGCCGCCAACGATGTGCTGGCGCGAATCGCTCACAACCTTAAGAGCGAGTAGCGCACGCGTGTCCTCGGCCGAGTCGGCGCAGTCATTCGGGGAGAAGAGTATGGACGCTTCAGTCATCGTGGTCGGTGCCGGCCCCGCCGGACTCATGCTGGCCGGGGAACTGCGCCTCGCGGGCGTCGACGTCATCGTGCTGGACCGCCTGCCCCGGCCCAGCGGTGAGTCACGCGGCATCGGCTTCACCATCCGCACCATGGAGGTGTTCGACCAACGGGGCCTGCTCCCCAGGTTCGGTGAGATCGAGACCAGCGAGGCCGGGCACTTCGGCGGCCTGCCCCTCGATCTGGGCCTGTTGGGTGCCACCCACGGCGCCGCCCGGACCGTGCCCCAGTCCACGACCGAGGCCGTGCTGGAGAGCTGGGCGCGGGACCTCGGGGCCGGCATCCGCCGCGGGTGCCCGGTCACCGGCTTCGTCGAGGACGCCGAGGGCGTGACCGTCACGGTCGGCGACGGGCCCAACCTGCGGGCCCGGTACCTGGTCGGCTGTGACGGCGGACGCAGCACCGTCCGCAAGACGGCCGGCTTCGACTTCCCCGGCACCCCCGCCACCACCGAACTGTTCCTCGCCGACCTGCGCGGTGTGGACCTGGAACCCCGCATGATCGGTGAGCGCACGCCCGGCGGCATGGTGATGGCGGCGCGGCTGCCCGGCGGCATCCACCGGATCATCGTCGGCGAGCGCGGCACGCCGCCACCCGAACGGCGCACTGCCCCACCGGAGTTCAGCGAGGTGGCGGACGTCTTCAAGCGTCTGACGGGCACCGACATCTCGGATGCCGAGCCGGTGTGGGTCAGCGCGTTCAGTGACGCGGCCCGCCAGGTCACCGAGTACCGGCGCGGTCGGGTCCTGCTGGCCGGGGACGCCGCGCACGTCCATCTGCCGGCCGGCGGACAGGGAATGAACACCAGCATCCAGGACTCGGTGAACCTGGGCTGGAAGCTGGCCGCCGTGGTGCGCGGCACGGCCCCCGGGGCGCTGCTGGACACCTACCACGACGAGCGGCACGAGGTGGGCCGCCGGCTGCTGGCCAACACGCGTGCCCAGAGCACCCTCATCCTCGGCGGCGACGAGGTGAACCCGCTGCGGGAGACCCTGGCCGAACTGCTGGACGAGCACCCCGAGGCCGTACGCCGGCTGGCCGCCAAGGTCAGCGGCCTCGACATCCGCTACGAGACGGGCGGCGGCTCGCACCCCTTGCTGGGCGCCCGGATGCCCCGGCTGGCCCTGCTCCGGGACGGCCGGCAGACCAGCAGCAGCGAACTCCTGCGCGCGGGCCGCGGCGTGCTTCTCGACCTGGAGGACAACGCCACGCTGCGCGGCCGGGCACGGGGGTGGACCGACCGGGTCGACATCGTGACGGCCACCCGGCACGAAGACCTCCCCGACGACGACCCGTTGGCACGGACCGCCGCCGTCCTGCTGCGTCCCGACGGCCACGTCGCCTGGGCCGCACCCGGCTCTCGCTCCGACCTGCCGATGGCACTGGCCCGCTGGTTCGGGCCGACCCGATGAGCACCAGAAGGGAAGCGATGCACAGCACGTTGATCGTCGCCAGGATGGCCGCCGGCTCGGCCCGCGAGGTCGCGGACCTGTTCGGTGCCTTCGACCGCACCGACCTGCCCGCCCGCATGGGCACCCGTCGCCGCCGGCTCTTCGAGTTCCGCGGCCTGTACTTCCACCTCCAGGACTTCGACGAGGACAACGGCGAGGGGCGGATCGAGGAGGCCAAGACCGATCCGAGGTTCGTGCGGATCAGTGAGGACCTCAAGCCCTACATCGAGGCGTACGACCCCGCGACCTGGCGATCGCCCAAGGACGCCATGGCCCGTCGCTTCTACGAATGGAGTGCCTCATGAGCGCCGTCGCCGGCCGCCGGGTGGTGATCACCGGGATCGGGGTGATCGCCCCGGGCGGGCAGGGAACCAAGGAGTTCTGGAAACTGCTCACCGACGGACGCACCGCCACCCGCCGTATCTCCCTGTTCGACCCCTCGCCGTTCCGCTCCCAGGTGGCCGCCGAGGTCGACTTCGACGCCGAGCTGTCCGGGCTGACCCCCCAGGAGGTCCGGCGTATGGACCGGGCCGCGCAGTTCGCCGTGGTCGGCGCACGGGAGGCGGTCGCCGACAGCGGGCTGGAGCTCGACACGCTGGACCCGCACCGTACCGGGGTGACGATCGGCAGCGCGGTCGGCGCCACCACCGGACTCGACCGCGAGTACCGCACGGTCAGCGACGGCGGCCGGCTGGAACTCGTCGACCACGCCTACGCCGTGCCGCACCTCTACGGCTACATGGTGCCCAGCTCCTTCGCCACCGAGGTGGCCTGGGTGGTGGGGGCCGAGGGCCCGGCCACCGTCGTCTCCACGGGCTGCACCTCCGGCCTGGACGCGGTGGGACACGCGGTGGACGTGATCCGGGAGGGCACGGCGGACGTGATGATCGCCGGTGCCACCGACGCCCCGATCTCCCCGATCACCGTGGCCTGCTTCGACGCGATCAAGGCCACCACGCCTCGCAACGACGACCCCGAGCACGCCTCCCGGCCCTTCGACGCCAGCCGCAACGGCTTCGTGATCGGGGAGGGCGCCGCGGTGTTCGTCCTGGAGGAGCTGGAAGGCGCCCGTCTCCGCGGCGCGCGGATCTACGCCGAGGTCGCCGGATTCGCGACCCGCTCGAACGCGTTCCACATGACCGGACTGCGACCCGACGGCGCCGAGATGGCCGAGGCCATCCGGGTCGCCCTCGGCGAGGCGCGGCTCGCACCCGAGGACATCGACTACATCAACGCCCACGGTTCGGGCACCAAGCAGAACGACCGGCACGAGACCGCCGCGTTCAAGCGCAGCCTGGGCGAGCACGCCTACCGGACCCCGGTCAGCTCCATCAAGTCGATGGTCGGGCATTCGCTCGGCGCCATCGGCTCGATCGAGATCGCCGCGTCGGTCCTGGCCATGGCCCACGACGTGGTGCCACCGACGGCGAACCTGCACCACCCCGACCCGGAGTGCGACCTGGACTACGTGCCCCGGACCGCCCGGGACTGGAAGACCGACGCCGTGCTGTCGGTCGGCAGCGGATTCGGCGGCTTCCAGAGCGCGGTGGTGCTCGCCGACCCCGAGCGGAGCGGACGATGACGGCCAGGGTCCTGGTGACCGGCCTCGGTATCGCGGCCCCGACCGGTCTCGGCATCGAGGAGTACTGGTCGGCCACGCTCGCCGGCCGGAGCGCGATCGGACGCGTCACCCGCTTCACCCCCACGTCCTATCCGTCCCGGCTGGCGGGCGAGATCGGCGGCTTCGTCGCCGAGGACCACCTGCCGAGCCGGCTGCTGCCGCAGACCGACCGGATGACCCGGCTCGCCCTGGTCGGTGCCGACTGGGCGTTCGCCGACGCCGGTGTGGTGCCGTCCGAACTGCCGGCGTACGACGTCGGCGTGATCACCGCGAGCCACTCCGGTGGCTTCGAGTTCGGCCAGAACGAGCTGCGCGCGCTGTGGAGCAAGGGCGGCCAGCACGTCAGCGCGTACCAGTCCTTCGCCTGGTTCTACGCCGTCAACAGCGGCCAGATCTCCATCCGCAAGGGACTGCGCGGACCCAGCAGCGTCGTGGTCAGCGACCAGGCCGGCGGCCTCGACGCGCTGGCGCAGGCACGCCGGCAGCTCCGCAAGGGCACCAGCATGGTGATCGCCGGCGCGGTCGACGCGTCGATCTGCCCGTGGGGATGGGTCGCCCAGATGACCAGCGGCCGGCTGAGCACCTCCGACGACCCGGCACGGGCGTATCTGCCGTTCGACGACCGGGCCGCCGGACACGTCCCCGGCGAGGGCGGCGCCCTGCTCGTCCTGGAGGAGGCCGGGCACGCCCGGCGGCGCGGCGCCCCACGGGTGTACGGCGAGATCGCGGGCCATGCCGCGACGATCGACCCCCGGCCCGGCAGCGACCGCGCGCCCACCCTCCAGCGGGCGATCGAACTCGCCCTCGCCGACGCGGGGACGACCCCCGACGACATCGGGGTGGTGTTCGCCGACGCCGCCGCCGTACCGGACCTGGACCGGGCGGAGGCGGAGGCGATCACCAAGGTGTTCGGGCCGCGCGGCGTGCCGGTGACCGCGCCGAAGACCACCACCGGGCGGCTGTACTCCGGTGCCGCGCCCCTCGACGTGGCCGCCGCGCTCCTGTCGATCCGCGACCAGGTGATCCCGCCGACCGTCCACAGCACCCTCTCCCCGTCCTACGAGATCGACCTGGTGACCGGGGCCCCGCGCCCCGCCGAGCCGCGCAGCGCACTGGTGATCGCCCGCGGCCAGGGCGGCTTCAACTCCGCGATGGTCGTCCGCGCCGCCGAACCCGTCCACGTGTGACCCCTACGAAAGGACCCCCATGTCTGCCAAGGAGTTCACCCTCGACCAGCTGAAGGTCACGCTGCTGGAGGGCGCCGGCACCGACGAGGGCGTCGACCTGGACGGCGACATCCTCGACACGTCCTTCGAGGACCTGGGCTACGAGTCGCTGGCGATGCTGGAGACCGTCAGCCGCATCGAGCGTGAGCACGGCATCAGCCTGGACGAGGAGGCGGTCGGTGAGGCCGGCACTCCCCGCGCGCTGATCCAGCTGGTCAACGACCACCTGTCCGCCACCCACACCGCCTGAGCGGAGCCCACGATGACCGAGAACACCGCCAGGGTCGCCCTGGTCACCGGCGCCACCAGCGGGATCGGCCTCGCCGCCGCCCGGATCCTCGCCCAGCAGGGGCACCGTGTCTACATCTGCGCCCGCGACGAGAGCGCGGTCGCAGCGACGGTGAAGACACTGCAGAACGAGAACCTGGACGTGGACGGCGGCACCGCCGACGTGCGTTCCAAGGAGGACATCGAGACCGTGGTGCGCGCCGCGGTGGCCCGCTTCGGACCGATCGACGTGCTGGTGAACAACGCCGGGCGCAGCGGAGGAGGAGTGACCGCCGACATCGCCGACGAGCTGTGGGACGACGTCGTCGCCACCAACCTCACCAGCGTCTTCCGGATGACCCGCGAGGTGCTCAACACGGGCGGCATGCGGGAGAAGAAGCGCGGCCGGATCATCAACATCGCGTCCACGGCGGGCAAGCAGGGCGTGGTGCTCGGCGCCCCCTACTCGGCCTCCAAGCACGGCGTGGTCGGCTTCACCAAGGCCCTGGGCAACGAGCTGGCGCCGACCGGGATCACCGTCAACGCGGTGTGCCCGGGATACGTCGAGACGCCGATGGCCGAACGCGTGCGGCAGGGCTACGCGGCGGCGTACGGCACCTCCGAGGAAGCCATTCTGGAGAAGTTCCAGGCGAAGATCCCGCTCGGCCGCTACTCCACCCCCGAGGAGGTCGCCGGCCTGGTCGGCTATCTCGCCTCCGATCCCGCCGCCTCGATCACCGCTCAGGCGCTGAACGTCTGCGGCGGCCTGGGCAACTTCTGAGACGGAGAACACGATGACGAATCGTCAGGTCGAACACGAGATCACCGTCCGGGCGAGCGCCCGGGACGTCTACCGGCTGCTCGCCGAGGTGGAGAACTGGCCGAGGCTCTTCCCGCCGTCGGTCTACGTCGAAGTACTGGAGCGCGAGGCGGGCCTGGAGCGCATCCGGATCTGGGCCACCGCCAACGGCGAGGCCAAGAACTGGACGTCGATCCGCACGCTGGACCCGGAGAACCTGCGCATCACCTTCCGGCAGGAGGTTTCCGCGCCGCCGGTCGCGTCGATGAACGGCACCTGGGTCATCGAGCCCCGGGGAGAGCGGGAGACCCGGCTGCGGCTGCTGCACGAGTACCGCGCCGTCGACGACGACCCCGAGGGCCTGAAGTGGATCGACGAGGCCGTTGACCGCAACAGCCGAGAGGAACTGCCCGGCGTGAAGGCGGGGTTGGAGGAAGCCACCCGGACCGAGGAGCTGACCCTGTCCTTCGTGGACCGCGTCACCGTCAACGGCTCCGCCAAGGACCTGTACGACTTCGTCAACGAGGCCGACCTGTGGCCCGAGCGGCTGCCGCACGTCAACGAGGTCAAGATGACCGAGGACACCCCCGGTCTCCAGGTGCTGCGCATGGAGACGCTCACCAAGGACGGCTCCGCGCACACCACCGAGTCGGTCCGAGTCTGCTTCCCGCACCACAAGATCGCCTACAAGCAGACCACGCTGCCGGCCCTGATGACACTGCACACCGGACATTGGACGTTCGAGGAAGGACCCGACGGTGTCACCACCGCCGGCTCCCAGCACACGGTGGTCATCAACGCCGAGAACATCAGCAGGGTCCTCGGCCCGGACGCGGGCGTGCCCGAGGCTCGGGAGTTCATCCGCAACGCGCTCGGCAACAACAGCCGGGCCACCCTGGGCCATGCCAAGGACTACGCGGAAGCGCGGCGCTGACCGATGCCCACCCCCTCGACCCACGTCCCCCCGGACGCCGACGTGGTGGTGGTCGGTGCCGGTCCGGTCGGGCTGCTGCTCGCCGGGGACCTGTGCGCGCACGGAGCGCGGGTCCTGGTGGTGGAGCGGCTGGCTCGGCCGATGACCGAATCACGCGCCTCCACCCTGCACGCCCGCACCATGGAGGTGCTGGCCGAGCGCGGCGTCCTCGACCGGCTCGGCCCACTGCCGGACGGCGGTCCGGGGCACTTCGGCGGCATCCCGCTCGACCTGGCGGAGGCCGACCCCGGCCATCCCTACGCGGGGCAGTGGAAGTGCCCCCAGACCCGGCTCGAAACGGTGCTTCAGGAGCGGGCCGTGGAGTCGGGGGCGCGGATCCTGCGGGGACGGCGGCTGGTGGACCTGGCCGAGCAGGGCGACCGGGTGCTGGTCGAGACCGTCCCCGCGGACCGGGCGGCGGACGGCGCGGCGGCCGACGGCGCGCGGCAGCGGGTGACCGGCTCCTACGTCGTCGGCTGCGACGGCTGGCAGTCCACGGTACGAAAGGCCGCCGGGTTCGAGTTCGCCGGCCGGGACGCGGTCCGGGAGATGCTGCGGGCCGACGTCGCCGGGATCGACATCCCCGCCAGGCGGTTCGAGCGACTGGAGCACGGGCTGGCGACCGCACACCACTGGCCGGACGGCACCACCCGGGTCATGGTGCACCTCTACGGCGCCGCACCCCGCACCCGTACCGGACCGCCGGACTTCGACGAGGTCGTGCGGGCCTGGGCGCGGGTGACGGGCGAGGACATCGGCCACGGGACACCGACGTGGCTGAACGCCTTCGACGACACCCGGCGCCAGGCAACCCGCTACCGCCGGGGCCGGATCCTGCTCGCCGGTGACGCCGCTCATGTGCAGATGCCGGTCGGCGGGCAGGCACTCAACCTCGGCCTGCAGGACGCGGCCGCCCTCGGCGGGCGGCTGGCCGCGCGCCTGGCCGGCGGGGCGGCCGACGAGGTGCTGGACGACTATCACCGGGAGCGCCATCCGGTCGGCGCGCGCACCCTCACCGACATCCAGGCGCAGTCGGCCCTGCTGCTCGGCGGGCCCGACACCGAACCGCTGCGGGAGGTCTTCGCCGAGCTGATGCGCCTCGCCACCGTACGCCGCGGGCTGGCCCGCCTGATCAGCGGCCTCGGCCTGCCCCGCACCCCGCTCGCGCCGCCACCCGCCACCACCTCGGCGCGCCCCCCTCACTCCAGGACGACTACCAAGAACAGGACCTCCACCATGGGAAAGCTCGACGACAAGACCGCGCTCGTGACCGGCTCCAGCCGAGGCATCGGGCGTGCCACCGCGCAACGCCTGGCCGCCGAGGGCGCGTTGGTCGCCGTGCACTACGCGACCAACGAGGACGCGGCGCAGGAGACCATCGAGCTGATCGAGAAGGACGGCGGCCGCGCCTTCGGCGTCCGGGCCGAACTCGGTGTCCCCGGCGACGTCCACGCGCTGTTCCTCGGACTGGAGAGCGGGCTGAAGGAACGGACCGGCCGCGCCACCCTCGACATCGTCGT
This sequence comes from Streptomyces sp. BK79, assembly GCF_044142145.1. Lineage (NCBI taxonomy): Bacteria > Bacillati > Actinomycetota > Actinomycetes > Kitasatosporales > Streptomycetaceae > Streptomyces > Streptomyces sp. BK79. Next base: position 36,844 of record NZ_JBHVOC010000001.1, on the reverse strand, counting down.
CAACAACGCGGCCGTGACCACCCCCGCCGGGGTGCAGCCGGAGGATGTCACCACCGAGGAGTTCGACCGGCTCTTCGCGGTGAACGCCAAGGCGCCCTTCTTCATCGTGCAGCGCGCCCTGCCGCTGCTTCGCGAGGGCGGCCGGATCATCAACATCTCCTCCGGGCTGACCCGCGTCGCCAACCCCGACCAGGTCGCCTACTCGATGACCAAGGGCGCGATCGAGCAGATCACCCTGCACTTCGCCCGCCACCTCGCCCCGCGCGGCATCACCGTCAACAGTGTGGCGCCCGGCATCACCGACAACGGCGGTCCGGTCTTCGACATCCCCGAGGCCGTGGCGCAGATGGCACAGCTGTCGGCCTTCAAGCGGGTGGGCGAGGCGGTGGACGTCGCCGACGTGGTGACGTTCCTGGCCACCCACGAGGCCCGCTGGATCACCGGCGCCTTCATCGACGCCAGCGGTGGCACCCTGCTGGGCTGACCCGGCCGGCGCGACGCGGCCCCATGAGCCGTCCTTCGAGTACGCCAACGACGAACGGAAGTCAGGACATGAACGTCGGGATCCTCTTCGACCTGCGCAACCCGGACGCCTGGCATCGGCCGTGGGGCGACCACTACGCGCGCTCACTGGAGTGGTGCGAGGAGGCCGACCGGCGCGGTATCGGCGGAGTGTGGTTCACCGAACACCACCTGTTCGAGGACGGTTATCTGCCACAACCGCTGGTGTTCGCGGCGGCGGCGGCCGCCCGGACCCGGAACTGCCGTATCGGCACCGCGGTCGTCCTGCCCAACCTGCGCAGGCCGGCCCAGCTCGCCGAGGACGCCGCGATCGTCGACCTGATCAGCGGCGGCCGGCTCGAACTCGGTGTCGGCGCCGGCTACCGGGTGCCCGAGTACCAGTTGTTCGGCGCCGAGTTCGACCGCCGGGTAGGCCAGGTGGAGAAGAACATCCGCGAGGTGCGCGGGCTGTGGGAGGAAGGCGGCATCACGCCCGGCCCGATCCAGCGCCCGGTGCCGGTGTGGGGCGGCTTCTACGGGCCGCGCGGCGCCCGGATCGCCGGCCGCCTCGGTATCGGGCTGCTGCACATCAACCGGGCGATGTTCGCGCACTACGAGGCCGGCCTCGCCGAGGGCGGCCACGATCCACGGATCGCCCGGGTCTCCGACCTGCTGCCGGTGATCCTCGCCGACGACCCCGAGGCCGCCTGGCCCCGGATCGCCCCGCACCTGGTCCATCAGATGAACACCTACAGGGTCGGTTCCGTCGAAGGCACCGACCACCCCGCCCCACCGCTGCTCAAGGTCGAGGACTTCCCCGAGAAGCCTGCCGAGGACGGCTCCTGGGCGACCCTGGAGGTGCTCACCCCCGAGGAGGCCGCGGTACGCATCCACGAGCGGACCAAGGGACTGCCGGTCGGGCACCTCATCTTCTGGGCGAGCATCGCGGGAATGCCGGACGACCTCGTGGCCCGGCACATCGAGCTGGTCGCCGAGCTGCCCAAGCTGCTGGAGAGGCAGGCGGCCGGTGGGTGAGGCGGTCGCCGGCCCGGCGGTCCCGGCGACGCGGACGATCCGCCGTCACCGGGCCCTGCTGGTCGTCCTCTCCGGGAACATGCTCCTGGACGCCATCGAGGTCTCGGTGGTGCTGGTGGCCCTGCCGTCGATCGGCGCCGACCTGGGACTGACCATGTGGTCGGCGCAGTGGCTGATGAGCGGATTCGCCCTCGGCTTCGCCGCCATGCTGACCCTCGGCCCGGTGCTGTCCGGCCGCTTCGGGCTGCGCCGCGTCTACCTCGCCGCGATGCTGCTCTTCGCACTCGCCTCCGTCGTCGGCGGACTGAGCGACGACATGGCGGTGCTGGTCGCCTCCCGGCTGGTCAAGGGGGCGTGTGCGGCGCTGACCGCGCCAGCCGGGCTGGCGCTGATCGGCACCACGTTCCCCAGCGGTCCGCCGCAGCGCCGGGCGGTGTCGGTGTACTCGCTGTTCGGCGCGGCCGGGTTCACCGCGGGGCTGCTGCTCTCCGGAGCGCTGGCGCCCGGCCACTGGCACGGGACGTTCGTGTTCCCGGCCCCGGTGGCCCTGGTGCTGCTGGTGTGGGGTCTCAAGGTGATCCCCGGCGGTGTACGGCAGTCGCCGACCCCGCTCGGCCCGGGGATCCTGCGCAACGGCCCGCTGGTGCGCGCGACGGTGGGTGCGGCCACCCTCAACGGGGCGTACATCGGGCTGCTGTTGCTGGTGACGTACCGGGCCGGCGACACCTTCGGCTGGCGGCCGTGGCAGGTTGCGCTCGGCCTGTTGCCCGCCTGCGTGCCGCTCATGGTCTCGGTGCCGTTCGCCGGGCCCCTGGTCCAGCGGTTCGGCACCGGACGGCTGATCACCGCCGGCGCGCTGTGCGCACTCGCCGGTCAGCTGTACGCCCTGCTGCGGCCGGGCCCGCTGTCCTACGTGACCGGGCTGCTGCCCGCGCTCGCCCTGGTGTCGGCCGCCTTTGTGCTCTCCTTCGCGGCGCTGAACATGCAGGCCGCGCAGAGTGTGGCACCGGCCCTGCGCGGTGCGGCGGTGCCGGTCTACCAGACCGGCGTGCAGCTCGGCAGTGTCGTCATGCTGCCCCTGGTCGCCGGGCTCGCCACCCACGCCGACGGCCACCGCGCACCCCTGCTCGCGACGTCGCTGGTCGCGGCGGTGGGGGTGGTGACAGCCGTCGGCGGGATGCGCGAGCGCGCATGACGTCCGCCTCAGCCGGCCAGCAGCTTCCGGGTGAGGACGTCGAGCCGCCGGGCGTCCTCCGGGTCGAAGGAGTGGTGCCGCAGATCCAGACGCCGGCCTTCGAAGAAGGCGCTCAGCGGCTCGGCGGGAGGGCTGTCGATGGCCGCGACGATCGGTGCGATGCCTGCCTCGACCGGCTTGGCGAACCGCAGCATCTCCTTGACGTGCGCGGCGGTGGCCGGGTCGAACTCGCCGGCGAAGCCGGTCGCCGTACCGCCCGGGAAGTCCAGCACGTACCGGGTCCGGTGTTCGCGGTCCTGGAGGGCGAAGGAGACGCCGAGGAGGTTGTTTAGCTTGCCGCCCTGGAACATGGCGCCCCAGCCGTCGTAGCCGCGTTCGAGGCCCAGGTCGTCCCAGTGGATCTGACCCGCTTCCACGCCCGGCCCGGCCACGTTCACGATGACCGGCTCGGGGGCCTTTTCCAGCAGGCCGAACAGGCCGTGGCCGAGCAGGAAGCGGCTCAGGTAGTACAGCGCGAAATTGTGCTCGAAACCTTCGGAGGTGACGCGTCGATGAGAGCGGAAGAACCGGGCGCACAGCACGAGCGCGTCCACCACGGGAAAGTTCTCCCCGATCTCCCCGACGATCCGCTCGTTCTCGCTGACCAGGCTGAGGTCCGCGGGCAGGAAGAAGGCCCGCTCTCCGGCGCCCAGGTCCTCCGCCCTGGCGAGGAACATCCGTCCCTTCTCCGGGTTGGGTCCGATGACCACCACCTGGTCGCCGCGCTTCAGATATTTGTGGGCGAGCGCTTCTCCGATGCCGGAGGTGCCGCCCGAGACAACCAGGGTCTTCATGAAGTTCTCCTTGAGGGCCGGAACGAGAAAAGGAAGGTCGTGCGATGAGCTACGAGACGGATCTGACCGAGACGGTGAAGCAACTCACCGAACGGATCCACGAGCTGGAGGCGATTCGTGAGATTCAGCGGTTGCGCACCGAGTTCCACCGCTGCCTGAACAACGCGGAGTGGGACGGGCTGGCCGCTCTGTTCACCGACGATGCGCACCTCGACTACGGCGACTTCGGGCAGGCGCACGGAAGTGCCGGAGTCCGCGACTTCTACAGTGCTTTACCGGCGAAGATCCTCGAATTCAAGACCGGTGCCCGGGAGATCTCGTTCAAGAACTTCATCCACGGGCATCAGGTCGACGTACTGAGCAGGGAGTCCGCCACCGGCGTCTCCTTCTTCGAGGAGAAGATACGGTTTGACCGGGAGAGCGAGATCCACAACAGCATCGGCCAGTTCACCGACACCTACGTCCACCGGGACGGGCGCTGGTCCTTCGGCAAGGTCGAGCTGGACCACTACTGGGTGGTGCCGGACAACGAGGGCTGGCGCTGGCCCTGGTGAACCCCTGCCGGCCCCCGGGACGCGCACCCGGGGGCCGAGCGGCCCGGCCGTCATCCGCGTGCGGTCTCTTCCTGGGGCAGCGGGACGGCGGCCGGCGGGGCGGCGTGCCGGCGCAGCGCGGGAAGCATGGCGAGCACGCCGAGCACCGCGAAGATCAGCGGTACCACCAGCGCGACCCGCAGGCCGTGCAGCACCTCGGAGGGCGCGGGCCCGGTGTTCGCCGCGTTGACGGCGGTGGCCACGCTCAACCCCAGCGCCGGGCCGATCTGGAACGAGGTGTTGACCAGGCCGCCGGCCAGTCCCTGGTCCTGGACCGGGACGCTGTCGGCCGCCGCCATGGTGAGTGGTCCGTACGCCAGCGAGAAGCCCAGACCGATCAGCAGGAACGCGGGCAGCAGCAGTGCGGCGTAGCTGGAGTCGGCGGTCAGGAACTGCAGCAGCGCGTAGGCCAGGACGGCCGAGGTCAGACCCGCCAGAACCACCCGCTCCACACCGAAGCGGCCCACCAGAGGGGCGGCGATCCGGGTCGACAGCACGGCGGCGACCAGCCCGACGGGGCTCACGGCGAACCCGGTCTCCATCGCCGACCAGCCCCGGTAGTCCTGGAAGTACAGCGTCATGGTGAACAGCACGCCGATCCAGGCCCCGATCAGCGACATCGCGGCGATGTTGGCGCGGACGAGGGCGGGGGAGCGCAGCAGGTCCAGCCGGACCAGCGGCTTGTCGACCTTCCGCTCGATCACGGTGAATCCGGCCAGGAGCAGCGCGGCGACCACCAGCGAGATCAGGGTGCGGGCCGAGACCCAGCCCGCCTCCGGCGCCTGGACCAGGGTGAACACCACCAGCACCATGGTCGCGGTGATGGTCACGGCACCGGGGATGTCGAAGTCCCGGGCGCCGCCCTGCGGTCGGGCCGACCGCGGGATCAGCCCGAGGCCCGCGAGGAACGCGACGAGTCCGACGGCGGCCGGGGCGAAGAAGACCCAGCGCCAGTGCAGATCGGTGAGCAGACCGCCGATGACCATGCCGCAGGCCATGCCGGTGGCGCCGGTCGCGGTGAAGATGGCCAGTGCCTTGTTGCGGATGTGGCCCTCGGCGAAGCTCGTGGTGATGATCGAGAACCCGGCGGGGGCGCTGAACGCGGCGCCTACGCCGGTGACGAAGCGGGCCGCGATGAGCACCTCACCGTTGGGTGCCGCGCCGCCGACCGCGGAGCCGATGACGAAGACCATCAGCGAGATGAGCAGTACCCTGCGTCGGCCCAGCAGGTCGGCGGCGCGTCCGCCGAGGAGCAGGAACCCGCCGAAGCCGACCACATAACCGGTGATCACCCACTGGAGCGTGCTGGTCGACATGTCGAGCGAGGTCCCGATCGCCGGCAGGGCGACGCCTTTCATCGAGACGTCGAGGGCGTCGAGGAATAACGCGCCGCAGAGCACGGCAAGCATGCCGTAGGCCCTGGGGGTCATGGTCGTGAAGACCGCGCGGGTGGGGGGAGGGGTGGACATGGGAACCTCCAGAGGAGCCGGACCGATCGGTCCGTAACGAGTCGCAGCACAGCATGACGGCGCCGCTGACGGGATGTCAATGCGCCCCGCCTGGGCGGGGACCGATCGGTCTGCTACTGTTCGGAAACATGCCGCGAAAACCCGCTCCCGACGCTCACGACCGCATCCTGGACGCCGCGGCCGACCTGTTCGACCGCTATGGCGTGCACGCGGTCGGGATGCAGCAGATCATCGATGAACTGGGATGTGGAAAGCAGCTCCTCTACCGCGAATTCGCCAGCAAGGACAAGCTGGTCGTGGCTTATCTGGAACGCTGCACCCAGGACTGGGACCGCACGTTCGCGCAGGCTCTCGCGGCGGCTGACACGCCCGAGGAGCAGCTCGTCGAAGTGGTTCGTGCCGTGCGGGCCATGGTGCCCGGTACCCGCGGCTGCTCCCTGCGCAATACGCACGCCGAATTCCCCGACCCGGGGCATCCCGCGCATCAGGTCTCCTTGGAGCATTTCAAGGCTGTCCGGGAACAGCTGCGGGAACTGGCACGGCGGACTTCCGCGGCCGATCCCGACCGGCTGGGTGACCGGATCATGCTGATCATCGACGGCGTGTACGCGAGCGGCGCCACGCTCGGTGCCACGGGTGCCGCGGAGGAAGCCGTCGCATTGGCCCGCGATGTAATCCGGGTGGAGATGCCCTCGGCGACAGCGGCCTCGTAAACACCGGTCGCCGCACAGGAATTGGCGGCGGAGAGCCCGTAAAGGCGCCGCACGCGGAACCTGTGGTCATCCCGCAGTGACAGGATGGATCTCCGCGGTGTTGCCTGGGAATCAGTGGGAGGCCGGTCGGCGGCCTGCCGAGTTTCCTAGGGAGACCATCGTGACCCAGCCCAAGCCCGTCGCGCTGATCAGCGGAGCCGGCCGAGGCATCGGTGCGGCCACCGCGCGGGAGATGGGACGGCGCGGATACCACGTGATCGTCAACTACCGGAACAACGCCGATGCCGCCACCGCCGTCGTGGACGCGATCGCACGGGAGGGCGGCTCCGCCCAGGCCGCCCGGGCCGACGTCTGCGACGCCGGGCAGGTCGCCGCCCTGGTCGAGGAAGTCCGCTCGGAGCACGGCCGGATCGACGTGCTGGTTCTCAACGCCAACACGGTGCATCCGTCGTTCGTTCCGCTGACCGAACTGTCCTGGGAGGCCTTCGCCGAGAAGGTCAACGGCGAGCTGTCCGGAGTGTTCTTCCTCAGCCGGGACGTGCTCGCCCTCATGCGGGAGCAGCGGTCGGGCCGGATCGTCTTCATCTCCAGCACCGCCACCGACTTCATCGGCATGGCCGTGGCGCACTCCACCGCCAAGGCCGCGCTGAACACCTTCAGCCGTCATGTAGCCGGTGTCGGGGCGCAGTACGGCGTCCGGGTGAACACGGTCTCGTTCGGAGCGGTGCGTACCGAGTCGTCCGGGGAGGGCTTCAGCGAAGGCCTGCAGAAGTTCCTCACAGACCGTTCCGTGCTGTCCCGCCTGGTCGAGCCGGAGGACGCGGCGCGCGCCGTGGCCTCGGTCGCCGACGAGGACTTCGGAGCCGTGGCGGGGCAGTTGATCCGTGTCGATGGCGGGTTCGGCATCCTCGACGAGCAGTTTCACCCCTTGGCCGAGCACTTCTCCTGAACACGACCCGCGCCGGGGACGGTCGTGTGGTCCAGCGGGGGGGGGGAGGCGGGCGGTCCCCCGGTCTCAGCTGAGCGAGAGTTCCGTCGAGATCGTGTTCCACACCGAGTCGAACCACAGTTGTGACTGCTCCACGAACGTGGTTTCCCTGTCGTTGTCCATGCCCGCCTGGAAAGTGCCGAGCGTCTCCACTCCGTTGGTCGCCGCGTCGTAGATGTCGGCGGAGATGGGTGGTTCGGCACCGCGCCGCGTGATCATGGAGTAGGAGAAGAGCACGGTCGTACGGTTCACCACGTAGAGCTGAGCCATGGGGGTGAAGGGCAAGGCCCTCACTTGTACGTGGACCTCGATACCGTGGGTGGTGCGTAGCGACATCAGATTGTGGCGGATCGTCTGCCCGTGCGCGTTCCGTGAGGAGAGCCACCGGCTGTGGAGTTCCGCGTTCTCGGTCCCGTCCACGGTGGTGGGAAAAGCGAGGTCGATGTCGCGACTCGGCAGCATCAGCCGGAGCGAGACGCGAGCCGGCCGTAAGGTTCCGACGTGTACGAAGCGGATGGGCTCGCCCAAGGCGAGCGACAACGCTTCACCCGTATGGCACGCAGCGTCGATCTCGACGGCCGGTTCCGCGAACCCAAGCGTCAGCGCCTGACTCAGGCCGGCGCTCAGGTTGCTCCAGGACAAAGCCGGATCGTCCCGCGGTTCCTCAAGCGGTTCCGTACCTGGGCCCGCGGATCGTGAGTCCTCCAACGCGCGGATCCACTCCCGGGCGTCCGGCGCGGGCAGCCCGGCCCAGTGACTCAGAACCCGTACGACTCTCAGAAGCTCATCCGGCTCACGGGGAGCGTGAGTCCCGCGACGCCAATCGCTGAGCGTGGCCACCGGCACTCCGGTCTCCCGATGCAAACGAGCCAGCGTCAGACGGCCGCCCGATGCGGCCAAGTGAGTGCGCGCGGCGGCCCACAGTGCGGAGAATCTGCTGCTGAACAGCGACAACGTCACGTGGCACGCTCCCCCTTACGAGTCGGAAATCCGACTCGGACACCAGAGTAGGGGGCCGTTCTCCGGGTTGCTCCGACATCTCCGACTTCCCTGGATCCAGCCGGGTTTCTCGCCGCAAATGGAGATCAGAAGGGGCGGCGGCTCAGGGACCGCCCGCGATCCAGGGGGTCTCATGAGGAAGCATGGAAAGAACAGGGCGACGCTTCAACGCGTCGGGCACACCGTCCTGCACGGCCTGGCGCGGGGTGCCGCCACCACTGTGGGAGCATCCGCGACCGCGGCCGCCCTCTGGTGGTACCAGAGCCGGTGATGCCGGACGGCAACTGTGAGAAGTCGTTGAGCACGTACCTGTGATCGTGCCGGCCGGGCGGCGCCGAACTGCCGGTACCGCTGGTGTCCGCCTGGCCGTGGCTGGCTTCGGCTTCGGGCTTGCGCCGATCGTGCGGCAGACCCTGGAGCCGGGTCGGATGCGCGTGACGGCGATCCTGACCGGCAACTAGGTTGCTGGGGGATTGGCCCGTAGCCACGACGAAGCGATCCCAGGAGCCGCTGGTGTCCGAGAACCCGAGCAAGGGACAACCGCCGGTGGTCGACCGTGCGGTCTTCGAGCAGCAGTTGGAAGGGCTGCGGGCGAGGGAGAAGGCCCACACCCGCGAAGGCGACGCGATCGCCGCCGCGCGCCGCAGGCTTCCGATGGTCGAGGTGGCCGCGGACAGCCCGCTGCTGGGGCCGGACGGTCCCATGACGCTCCTGGAGGCGTTCGAAGGGCGACGCCAGATGATCGCCTACTACTTCATGTGGTGGCCGGGCCGGCCGGCCGCCGAGCAGTGCGAAGGCTGTACCTGGGTGATGAGCCACGTGGGCGAGCTGGCCTATCTGCACTCCCGTGACGTCACCTTCGCCGTGTTGTGCCAGGGGCGGAACACCGCCTACGGCTTCGCGGACGCGCAGACGTCGTACGAGGAGAGCCTGCGCTACCGAGCCTTCATGGGCTGGACGATGCCGTGGTACTCCGCCCAGCCCTCGCTCGAGTCGCTTCTCGTCGGCCGGGAGGCCGGCTTGTTCCACCTGGTGTGCTACCTGCGCGACGGCGACCGCGTCTTCGAGACCTACAGGACCAAACGCCGCGGGGCCGAGGCGGTGGACTACAGCTACGCGCTCATGGACCTCACGGTCTTCGGGCGCCAGGAGTCCTGGGAGGACTCACCGGCGGACTGGCCGCGCCTCGGGCACGCCACGCGGACCCTGGGCGGGGCTCCCGACTGGCCGCCGCTGCGGGAGTGGCCGGGTGGGCGCCCCACCGCACAGTGGCCGCGCGTGGACGCCGGCCGCTCTGACGACTTGGGTGTGGAGTACTGAGCTGGACGACGCCGGCAACCCGGCGGCCGGGATCCCGGACCGCCGCTTCACGACGCTGACGGCGCCGTCCGTGTGGTGACGGCCTACTTTCCCGTCCTCGTAATGCGGTTGAGGGACATGGGGGCCATCGGTGAGGATCCGAGGCATGTTCTCGCGCAGGAATCGCCGCCCGAAGACCCCCGCACTCCTCCAGGCCTGGCAGTCCCTCGACGAGGGTGACATCCCGGCTGCCCTGCGCGAGTTGCGGTCCGGCACCGACGACCTGCCGCTCGGCGAGCTCGCCCTCGTGGTCGCCCGGATCGCCGGCAGCGCCGGCTTCGACGATCTGCGCACGGCCGCCGACGCCCTGACCGCCCGCCCCGACAAGGCCGGCGCGCTCTACGACTTCGGTTACGCGTGCATCGAGCGCGGCGTGCCCCACCTGGCGATACCCGCCCTGCGCGAGGCGCTGCGGCAGTCGCCGGGCACCGTGGTGATCGTGCGGGAACTGGTCTCGGCCTACGAGCGCGTGGGCCGGCACCGCGACGCCGTCGACGTACTCACCGCGCACGAGAGCGGGCTCGCCGACTGGCCGGACCGCTATCTGCTGGTCTTCAACGCGCTCATGGCCGGCGACCTGGCCCTGGCCCGCCGTCATCACGCACGGCTGCCCGATCCGCAGGACGCGATGTGGCTGCCCGCGCGGGCCCGCCAGCGAGCGATGCTCGAGCGGGCCACCGGGGCCGGACGGGTGAGCCCCCTGGACGCCACCGATCTGCGGGGCTGGCAGTACGTCATCGGCGGCACCGTGCTCACCACCCTGTCCCCGTACGGCTTCGACGCGGGGATGAGCGGACGGTTCGCCTGGCTGCAGGACACCCACGACCAGTGCCTGCGTGGACTGGTACGGCTGAAGGCGATCACCGGCGCCGCCGGAGTGCGTCCCACCTCGGTGTCCCTGCTGCCCGACCGGGGCAGCCGCATCCTCGGACTCGCGGCGGCCCGGCTGCTGGAACTGCCGGCGAAGCCCTTCGCGCCCGAGCGCGAGGACACGATCGTCGTCGCGTACGACCTGAACGACGTGGCCGGCACCGAGCAGGGATCCGAGATCCTCGGCCGGCTCGTCGAACGGACGCCGGGCCAGATCCTGCACGAACACGCGAGCAACTGGACCGACCCGCCCCTCGTCGCCGCCGACAGCGTCACCCTGCTGCACCAGTCGGCGACGGCGCCCTGGGACGGGCAGCTGAGCGTCGGTGAGGACGGCGACGTCGACAGCGGCGCGCCCGACCGCAGGCCGGAGGAGGACATCGCCGCCGACATCCTGGCTGCCGACGCCACGCCCGACGAGGGCGACGGGGCGACGCCCGCCGAGCCGGTCGACAGGCTCACCGACTTCGTGTCCGCCGTCCGCGACACCTGGCTGCGGGGCAACCGGGCGGGTCTGTCCTCCGCAGGCCCGGTGTCCAGCTCCCGCTTCCTCTGACGCCCTCCTCCGACGCCCTCACCGGAGGACCGCGCGGCGGCGAGGCGCGTGCTCATGAGTCGGTGGAGCCGGTCCGTGGCCTCCCGAACGGTCGGTCCGTGATGAAGGCGCACTGTCAGCGCGGCGGCCACCACGTGGCGGGCCATGGCCCGGACCGAGGACGCGTTGGTCGTCATACCATTTGACGGTGCAGGTCAGGAGTCGGGCACAGTGGCGTGGGGCAGAGGGCCGCGCCGACTACTAGAGTGATCGGCATGGACATGCGGAGGGCCGTCGCGGTGCTGGCCGAGGAAGCGGAACAGCTCATCCAGGACCATGTGTGGGAAGTGGCACCGGGCGAGCGGGCCCTCGCTCTGGATACGGCGGCCGGCCTGCGTGAGGTCGTCGGCCCGGCGGACGTCCAGGGTGCCCTGCCGCAGATCAAGCGGCTCGAACACCTGCGGGAAACACTCGCTGTCCTGGCGATCTCCCTCGCGCGTACGCACGGCCGCCTGGCCTGGTTTCTCTCCGGGGCCCTCAACACGCTCGAACCGGTCCTGCACTGGCGTGCCCTGCCCGCTGACCGCGGGGGCGCCTTCGGCACCGTTCTTCCCAGCTCTGAGCAGTACACGGAGGCGGAGGACGCCGTCCGTCGGCTTCAGGACGTCCTTGCACGCGTCAGCCGAGTCGGCTGATGCCGGCAGCACGCCGCGAGTCATGATCTCGCGGCGCCCCCTGCACGGCCCTCCGAAGCAGTGCCGCTCCGTCGGTCTGATCGTCTGCAGCGTCATGGGTTTCTCAGATACTTCACAGCGCGGCCGATGAGTTTGTGGTTCCCGGCAGGTCCAAGCTCGTGACACCTTTGGAAGGGGCACTACCATGTCGGAGCTTCTGGTCGACTTCATCACCTCCCTCGACGGCTACGCATCGGGAGAGGGGTGGCCCGGGTTCTGGGGCCTCGAGGGCCCGGAGTACCTCGCATGGCTCGGCGAGCAGCCCGAGGTCACCTACCTGATGGGCGCGAAGACCTACCGCCTGATGTCCGGCTTCGCCGCAGGCGAGGTCCCGGCCGGGCAGGACGAGTTCAGGCCCGAAGAAGAGGCGTCGGTCGATGAGCTGACGCAAGCGCCCAAGGTGGTGTTCTCCTCCTCGCTCGAAGAGCCACTGACGTGGGCCAACACCACGCTCGTCCGCGACGACGCCGTCGAGGCGGTCCGCGCCATGAAGTCGCGTGGCTCGGGGATCCTCAGCACGATCGGCAGCCTCAGCCTGTGCCGGTCCCTGCTCCGGGCCGGGCTCGTCGACCGCTTCCGGGTCGTGATGTTCCCGGTGATCACCGGGGCCACGGGCGCAGAACGCATCTACGACGGCTATCCGGACGTTGCCCTCGAAATGATCGAGCATCGCACCTTCGACGGTCGCACCCAGCTGGTCGAGTACAAGCCCCGCGTGCTCGAGCACCCGCCGCTCCACGCCCCTGCGTGAGGTCGCCCGCCCGCCGAAGCGATCGAGGTGACCACTGCCGCCGGCATCCTCGGGCCGGCATTCCGCTCGGGCGGTCGATCCGTTCGTTCAGCGTGGGACCAGCAGCCCGCGCCCCCGCAGTACCCGCCGCTCCAGCGGGCTGAAGAGCAGCAGGTCGATGGCGATGCCGACGAGCAGGATCAGGAAGATGGCCAGGAACACCTGCGAGATGCTGGCGTTGTTCCGCCCGTTCTCCAGCAACTGGCCGAGTCCGACGCCGAGATCGGGCGAGGAGGCGATGATCTCGGCGGCCATCAGCGACCGCCAGGAGAATGCCCAGCCCTGTTTGAGCCCGGCTAGATAGCCGGGGAGCGCGCCCGGCATCACGATGTGCCAGGCGCCGCGCAGGCCGGTCGCGCCCAGGGTCCGTCCTGCGCGCAGGAACAGCGGGGGGATCTGGTCGATGCCCGCGACCAGCCCGTTGGCGATTGAGGGAACCGCGCCGAGCAGGATCACCGCGTACATCATCGAGTTGTTCAGGCCCAGCCAGAGCACGGCGGGCGGCACCCAGGCCACGGACGGCAGCGACTGCAGACCGGACAGGATGGGGCCGACGGCCGCCCTGACGAACTTCACCCGGGCGACCAGCAGGCCCAGCGGCGTACCGATGGCGAGTGCCATCAGGAAGCCGAGCAGACCGCGCGAGACGGACGTCCAGATGTAGTCGAGCAGCGTGCCCTGCCGCCAGGCGTCGGTCACCTCGGCCCACACCGCGGACGGCGAGGGCAGCTTGTAGTCGGGGGCGATCTCGGCCCACACCAGCAGCTGCCAGATCACCAGCACGAGTGCGACGGCGCTGAGGGGCGGCAGTGCTTTGCGGATGAGTGTCTCGCGCAGCGGTGTCCGGGCGGTCTGTACCGAGTCCAGCGCGTCGAGGCCGGCCTCCAGCCCCGCCAGATCGTGCCTGTCGTGCGTGCCCGGGGACTCCCCGGCTGCCGACGAGCCGTTCTTCCCGGCGTCGGCGCCAGCCTCGACGCCCGTGCCCGTGTCAGTGCTGGCCATGGCGGCGGATCTCCTTGCGCAGTTCCTCGGTGATCTCGACGGACAGCTCGGCGACCGCGCTGTCCTCGATGCGGCGCGGCTGCGGGATGCCGACGGTCCATTCCCGGGCGATCCGCCCCGGCCGTGAGGACAACAGCACCACCCGCTGCGCCAGCTTCACCGCCTCGCGCACGTTGTGCGTGACGAACAGCACCGACAGCCCCGTCTCGTGCCAGATGCGGGTCAGCTCGTCGTGCAGCACGTCACGGGTGATGGCGTCCAGCGCCGCGAAGGGTTCGTCCATCAGCAGCAGGCGGCTGTCCTGGGCGAGCGCCCGGGCCAGGGCGACACGCTGACGCATGCCGCCCGACAGTTCGTGCACCCGCTTGCCGTGCGCGCCTCGCAGTCGTACGAGTTCCAGCAGCCGTTCCGCTTCGGCGCGGCGCTCCGGTCCGGCGACGCCGCGCAGTTTCAGCGCGAGTTCGATGTTCTTGCCCGCGGTCAGCCAGGGGAACAGGGCGTGTTCCTGGAACATCAGGGCGGGCCGGCCATCCGTGCCGATGGAGCCGGCGGACGGCAGATCCAGCCCCGCGACCAGGTTGAGCAGCGTGGACTTGCCGCAGCCGGAGGCACCCAGGAGAGTGACGAACTCGCCCGGTGCGACATCGAGTGTGATGTCGTCCAGTACGAGCTGCCGCCCGCCGGAGGTGCCCGGAGCGGGGAAGGACTTCGAGACGTGCTCGATGCGGGCGGCGTGCGTCACCGCCGGGGCGACCTGGGCGGTCTGGGCGGCCTTGGCGACTGTGGTGGCCATGGTCGTCACCTCCTGGGTACTCGTCGGATCGGTCGTCGCTCGTCAGTTGCCGGGCTGTCCGGCGCCGAGGCCGGCGTCGTCGACCTGCTCCTTGCCCTCGGCGGCGAGGACCTTGTTGAGGGGGCCGAGGTCGTAGATGTCCTTCAGGTCGGGCTTCTTGAGCAGACCGGCCTTCACCGCGTGCTCCGCCTCGGTGTTGAGGGTGGCGGCCAGCGGGTCGTCGAGGAAGGTGATGGACTTCCAGGCCGGGTCGATGACCTCGGCGGGCAGGGCCTTGCCCGACTCCTCCTCCAGCGCGGCGTTGGCGGAGACCTTCGCCTTCTCAGGGTTGGCGTTGATCCACTCGTTGGTCCTCACCGAGCCGCGCAGCACCGCCTCGACGACGTCCGGGTGCTCCTTCAGGAACTCCTGGCGCACGATGATGTTCGTGATCACGAACTTCTTGTCGGGCCACAGGTCGGCCTCGTCGAGGAGGACCTTCGCGCCCTCGGCGACCAGCTTGGACGCGGTCGGCTCCGGCACCCAGGCGCCGTCGATGGAACCGGACTTGTAGGCGTCCGGGGTGATCTTGTTGTCGGTGCGGACGACGGAGACGTCGCCCTTGCCGCTCTGCGCGTCGACCTTCCAGCCCTTCTCCGCGATCCAGTTGAGGAACGCGACGTCCTGGGTGTTGCCGAGCTGCGGTGTGGCGATCTTCTTGCCCTTGACGTCGTCCAGGGACTTGATCTTGTCGGGGTCGACCACGAGTTTCACGCCACCGGAGGCGGAACCGCTGATGATGCGCAGGTTCCTGCCGCCCGACTTGGTGTAACCGTTGATGGCGGGGGAGGGGCCGATCCAGCCGATGTCGATGGAGCCGGCGTTCAGCGCCTCGATCTCGGAGGGGCCCGCGTTGAAGGTCGATGTCCTGATCCGGGTGCCGCCGAGCTCCTTCTGGAGCAGACCCTCCTGGACGCCCACCAGGGCGGTGGCGTGCGTGAGGTTGGGGAAGTAGCCGATCTTCACCTCGTCGGCGGACAGCTTCTCGGCGCCCGCCGCGACCTCGGTCCGCTTGTCGTCGTCGGCGGCGTCGGATCCGTAGCCGCAGGCGCTGAGCAGGAGCGGGAACGCTGCTACGACGGCGATGGTGCGCAGGGTGGTGAGCGGTCTTGCGGCAGACACGGAGGTGTCCTCTCGGGAAGGGGCGAACGGGGAGATGCCGAAAGCGCGAGAGCGCGAAGCTCATGGGCAGGGTGTAGGCGTGGGCCCGCGCTGCGTACGTCGGGCCGCGGCGGCTGGAACGCCGTCGCGGGTCCGGGTGCGGACGTGCGCCGCAGTGGGCAGATGCGCGACGCGCGTGGCGCCGGCGGCCGGAGGCTGTCGCGGCGGCGGCCTCAGGCGGGCCGACAGATGGCGCTGGACGTGCGGCCGAGGTCGATGTGGCGGCGCGAGGTCAGCAGGGAGAGCGGCAGGTCCGCGCCGTCGCGTGTATCCATGGCCGCCCCCATTCCTATCTTTCCCACCTGGCTGGTAGGGATCGTGGCAGAAGGTGGCGCCCACCCCAAGGGGGTGTTCATATGATGGACGTGGGCATCTCGCGTCGTGGAACCATGCGTCGTGGAGCCACGCGTCGTGGAACCACCGGTCGACGGCTCAGCGCGTCAGGGGTTCACCCAGGCCTTCGGGGTGTCGGCCAACGCGGTGACGTACGCGGGCAGTCGGGCCGAAGCGACGTCGGCGAGCGACACTCCTTCCAGGATCTCGCGCACGTTGGACCGCAACGCGATCCACAGGGGGAGCAGTGACTCGGCGGGGCCGGAGTAGGACAGCTCAGGGGGGCGGACCCCGCGCACCGAGACCAGGGGCCCCTCCACGACGCGGATGACGTCGGCGATGCTGATCGACTCGGCGGGCTTGGCCAGCCGGTAGCCGCCGTTGCCGCCGCGCTGGCTGAGCACGAGACCGCCCCGGCGCATGTCGTTCAGGATGCCTTCGAGGAACTTGTGCGGGATGTCCTGGGCGTGCGCGATGGACTCCGCCTTGAGCGGCCCGTCGTCCCGTGAGGCGGCGAGCTGCAGTGCGGCACGTACCGCGTAGTCCGCTCTGGCTGAAATGCGCATGGGTGCATTATCCCGTACGGCTCCGGCCGGCGTCCGTCGACCTGCGGGAGGCGAACCGCTCGCGGGAGGCGGCGGCCGTCGGGCAGGCGTCTGACCTCGACGTCCGGACCGGACGGCACCCCGCGTGCCTCCTGGTCAGACGGGCAGGACGAACCGGGGGTGAGCGCCGTTGAGGAAGTAGTGCCCGACGTCGCGGAGCCGGTGGGTGACGGGCTCGTACAGGGTGTGGGTCCGGGCATTGCGCCAAAACCGCTCGAATCCCAGCCGCGCGGAGGTGGAGCGGGCGCCGATGATGTCCAGGGCGCGGGCGGTGGACTCCTGCGCCGCCCCGGCCGCGGCTGTCTCGGCCATGGCGACGAGGACGGCGATGTCCGCGGACTCGTCGTAGGTGATGTCTTCGCCGCGTTCCAGCCCGCCGCGCAGGGCGTCCAGCGCCTGGTCGGCGAGTGCCGACGCGGAGCGGGTGAGGACGGTGAGTTCTCCGTAGGCCGTCTGCACCTGCGGGTCGTGCGGGGTGCCGGCCGGCCAGGCGGGGTATCGGGCCGCTGGGCCGGTCCTGCTGTACTCGCGGGCTTCGGCGAGCACTCCCTCGGCCAGGCCGAGCAGGAGCTGGGCGGAGAAGAGGCGTCCCACCGGAGATGCCAGACAGGCCCGGGGCGACAGCAGGTCCTCGTCCGCGGACAGGGAGCCGAGCACGTCGTCGGCACCCACTCGTACGTCGTCGAACTCCACGCTGCCGCCGGCCGCGAGCCGCTGGCCGAAGGGGTCGGCGTCGCCGTCGACCGCCACACCGCGGCGGGTGGGACTCACCACGACGGCGAGGGGTTCACCGGTGTCCTCCCGCACGGCGCGCACGGCGAGGCGGTCGGCGACCAGGACCCCGGTCGTGTAGGTCTGCCGACCGTTGAGCACCAGTCCCTTGGAGGTCGTCCTGGTCAGCATCAGGGGCGGCTCCTGGCGCGCGAAACCGCCGCCCCAACACCACTCCTCGGCCGCGGACCGCTCCTCGATCCGCGCGGCGAGAGCGGGCCCGGCGAAGAACCGGACGCTCCACGACAGGAAGTAGTGGGCGCCGAGCAGTTGACCGATCGCGCCGTCGGCCGCGGCGATGTCCCGGACGACGGCGTAGGCGGTGAGCCGGTCCGGGGCGCCTTCCTGGGGCCCGGCCGGCATCAGGAAGGTCAGCAGTCCCGCCTCGCGCAGCCGGGACACCTCGTCGAACGGCACCTTGCCCGCCTGCTCCCTGATCACCGCGTCCGTGGCCAGGTCGTCCGCCACCTCGCGGGCCACGCGCAGCCAGTGCGCTCGGGCGGGTCCGGCCGGGTCGGCCGGCGAGGCGGAGCGGGGCGGCGCGGAGGCAAGGCCCATGGAAGTCGACTCCTCAAGGTCGGCCGCGGAGCGCGGCGTCGGGACTCTCCTGCTGGTCGGGCACGTACTTGTAACCCACGCTGCGAACGGTGACGATCCGGTGCCGGTGGGCCGCGCCCAGCTTGCGGCGCAGGCGGGCGATGTGGACGTCGACCGTGCGGCCGTCGCCGACGTGGTCGTAACCCCAGACCGCGGCCACCAGCCCGGCGCGCGCGTGCACGTGATGGGGATGCCGGACGAGATGCGCCAGCAGCTCGAACTCCAGGTAGGTGAGGTCCAGTTCGCGGCCGTCCACCTCGGCGACATGACGTGCCGGATCGATGCGGACGACATCGTCTCCCGTCCCCCGTGCGGGGGGCGGGGCCGTGGCGCCGACCGGTCGGATCTCGGGCCGTGGCCCGTCCTTGACGAAGAGCTCGGCGGGGTCGGTGCCCTCCGGGACGAGCACGAGGTAGGCGACGAGCGGCGCGGGGATCTGTTCCCGAGCACCTCCGCGCCGCTCGTCGCCGACCAGGCGGAGACGGGGGGCGTCGAAGTCGAGGCCGGAGGAGGCCGGATCGTGTGGGGCGGTCTGGGCCGGAAGTGCCGTGGTCATGGCGGTTGTCCCTCAGAAGTGTGCGGCCGGCGGGCGTGGTGGGTGACTACGCCCGATCACCGGGAAAGGCGTGCGCGGAGCGGCGCGGGTGAAGGTGAGCCGTGTGCCCTACGCGGGACAGCAGACGGCACTGGCGACGTGACCAAAGTCGACATGCCGACGACGAACGAGTCGTTGCTGTGTACGGGACATGTTCATCATCCTGCGCATCCCCGGGGAACGCCGTCAAGGTTTCCCTAGTAAGTCGGTAGGAAAAGCAGGGAAGATCTCACACTCTGAGCGGTTCGCTCACATCGCCCGGGCCGCGTACGCCCTGACGTCGGCGTCCGGATCCGTCGTCGCCGTGGCCAGCGCCGCTCGGGCGTCCTCGGCGTCACGGTGCCGGGTCAGGGCCGCCACGGCGGCCTTGCGGACGTCGGCGTTGGGGTCGGCGAGGGCCTTGGCGAGGGCGGGTACGGCGAGGCCCGGAGCCGCGAGGGAGAGGGCGGCGGCGGCCCCTGCCCGGACCTGCCAGGCCGGGTCGGACAGGGCTGTCCGAGCGCGTGCGGCCAACGGAGCCGGGCAGCCGGCGGTGCCCAGCGCCGCGTAGGCCGCCGCACGCACCAGTGCGTCGGGATCATCGACGAGCTGCGTGAGGGCCGACAGGACCAGGCCGGGCCCGGGGCCGGCCGGCGCGGTGCCCCCGCCCGGCCCCGGGGGCACGGTGGTCAGGGCCTTGGCGATGGTGACACGGACCTCGCGGGACGGTTCGGCGGTCGCCGCGCGTGCCAGCTCCTCGATGGCGTCGACCGACACGAGTGCCCGCACGGCCGCGATACGCACGCCGGTGTCCGCGTCCGACTGGGGTTTTCGTTGGAAGGCGGGCGACATGTGCCACGTACGTGCCGTCACCGCGGCGCGGTGGGCCGCGACCTCGGCGAGCCGACGCTGCGGCTCGGCCCGTCGCAGTGTGTCCTCCCAGTCGCATCGCACCGTCCTCCTCGCCCGCGGGACCGGGGATCGGGGGGTGACGAAACCGCGTGCTTCGCGGTCTGAGCGACTCGCGTGAGAGCATCCGTCCATGAGCAGCGACCTGGAAGTGAGCGCTGCGGCGATCAACGTCACGATCCCGCAGGCCCTCCGCTGGACGGACACTCGGCGTGGTGAAGAGTTCCAACTGACCACACTCAACATCCGGCTCCTCCCGGACGGTCACCTCGCCGTGAAGGCGTATGGCCGGCCAGTCGGCGGTGGCCGGGGCGCCTACGTCTCGTTCCCGGTCCCCGACGAACCGGAACTGGCGGCTCTGGTGGTCGACGCGGCCGGCCGCGCCGCGACGCTGTGGGCCGCTCACCGGGGTCTCGGCTGAGCCCGGGAGTTCACCGGGCCGTACCTGCCGATCGGCGAGCACGGCCCGTATGCTCAGCGGCTCCGGCAGCCGTTTGGCACCCTGTCGGAGCCTTCTCTGACGGGTGGTTGGACGTGCGGCCCCGGCGCCGGACAGGAACGATCTCAGGCCAGCCGCACCCTGGTGCCACCGGTTCGTTCCGTCTCCAGTACCCACACCTCGTTGCCCCCGGAACGGAGTACGGGGCCGGGGACGTACAGGGCGGATTGCGGGCCTGCGGACCAGTACCGCCCAAGGCAGAAACCGTTGACCCAGACGAAACCCCGGCCCCAGCCGGGGAGTTCCAGCATCGCGTCCCCGGGTTCCGATATGTCTACGTCGCCCCGGTAGAGGCCCGGCTCGCCCCGCTCCGGTGGGCGGAACGGCAGCCCGGCCACCGCCTTTCCGTCGTCGAACGCGTCCAGCCGCAGGCCGCGTGCGCTCACGCCGTGCAGGTACTGCCGCTCGTGCAGGATCCCGCCGGTCAGTCCCTTGGTCTCGCCCAGGCGGGGTCCGTAGTTGACGCGCCCCAGGGACTCCACCCACAGTTCCAGTTCGGCAGGGCCCGCGACCGGCGTGCCGACCGGGATGTCGACGCCGTCCACGGACAGCCGGACCAGGTCCCGCACGCCGGGCAGGGACAGCGGCAGGGGCGGGCGCGGGCCGGGAACACGGACCCGGTAGCGCACCAGGCCCCGGTCGACACCGAGTTCCTCGAAAGTCGGCGCCATGCCGAAGACGCTCTCCGTTCCGCCGAGGGCGTCCATCACCTCGTCCAGCGGCGTCCACGCGTCCAGCACGGCCGTGGCCGGTGCCGTCAGGACCGGCCAGGCGGCCGGCACGGGAGGCGGCGGGGCGTCGGCGAAGTCGGCCAGTACCTCCCGGAAGCGCCGGAACAGCTCCGTGGGCCTGCCCCGCTCGTCGACGGGGGCACCGTAGTCGTAGGAGGTCACCGTCGGCTGCAAGGCGCCGTCGTGGAGGTCGCCCGCGCGGTTGGCGCCCGCCCAGCCGCCGAAGCTCGTCCCGCCGTGTGCCATGTAGATGTTCACCGACGCCCCGCACTCCAGGATCTCGCGCAGTACCGCCGCCGCGTCCCGGGCCTCGCGCGGCTCGGGCTCACCGGCGCCCCAGTGGGAGAACCAGCCGCACCAGAACTCCATGCACATCAGAGGCCCGGCGGGCTGGTGGCGGCGCAGCGTGCGGAAGGCCCCGGCCGGGTCCGAGCCGAAGTTCACGGTGGCCAGGACACCGGGCAGCGAACCGCCGGTGAGCATGTGGTCCTCGGGCCCGTCGGAGGTGAACAGGGGCACGGTCACCCCGCTGTCCCGCAGGAGTTCGGCCAGCTCGCGCAGGTACTCCTGGTCGGAGCCGTAACTGCCGTACTCGTTCTCGACCTGCACCATGATCACCGGACCGCCGTGGTGGACCTGGCGCTCCACGACCTGGGGCAGCAGACGGCCGAACCAGCGGCGCACCGGCTCCAGGTACGCCCGGTTCCTGGTGCGGACCCGCCCTGCCACGGTGCCGGTGAGCCACTGCGGCAGTCCGCCGTTCTCCCATTCGGCGCAGATGTAGGGACCGGGCCGGACGACGGCCCACAGGCCCGCCGCGTGTACCGCGTCCAGGAACCGGCCCAGCGCCTCCGCGTCCCGGTACTGTCCGGGAAACGGCTCGTGCAGGTTCCACGGCACATACGTTTCGACGCAGTTGAGCCCCATCGCTCGCAGCATGCCCAGCCGGTGCGCCCACTGGGCCTCGTGCACCCGGAAGTAGTGCAGCGCGCCCGACAGCAGCCGTACCGGCCGGCCGTCCAGGGCGAATCCGCCGTCGGTCACGGTGAAGACGCCGTCCGTCGGTCGTTCGGTCATCGACGGTCACCTCTGTCTCTCTCGTTGTGCACGGCAGCTCAGCCGACGTCCGAATAGGCGGTGCCCACGCGCAGCCGGTCCAGTCGGTTCACGGCGGCACTCTGCGGGGTGTCCCGGTCGTAGACGCCCCACTTGGGTTCGTTGGCGCTGTCCCAGGTGCGTGCCGCGTAGCGGGTGCCGCCGTCGGCGAACGTCTGCCGGGTGCCGTTGAAGAAGAGTTCCACCCAGCCCGATCCGGCCGAGGCGGAGGTGTGGACACCGAGGGCGAACCGGTTCCACGCCCCGGCCGAGACCGGCGCCGACCAGATCAGGTGCCATGCGGCGTCCGTACTGACGTGGAAGAGGCGCACCGAGCCGTCCTTGACGGTCATGATCAGAGGGTAGTTCTGCGCCGCGTTGGGATACGACTTCCATTGCCAGACCACGAAGTCACCGCTGACGGTGGACAGCTGGGACTCCCAGCCCAGCCAGTAGGTCGAGCCGGGCGCGAAGGCGTACCGGGTGCCGCCCACCGAGATGCCCCGGGATTCGCAGCGGACGAGGCCGCTGGGCTTGGTGAACCGGAAGATGGTTCCGTGGCCGTCCTGGTTGGCGGCGGTGACCAGGCTGCCGGGCTCGGCGCACTCCACGCTGCCGAAGACTCCCGTGCCCCGTGCCGCGTCGCCGTCCCAGACGATCGCCGCGCGCGCCGAGGTGGCGGGGGTCAAAAAGCAGGCCAGCCCCGCCAGCAGCGCGGTGGAACGGCGTACAGTCGCCCTCATGCCGTCCTCACCGTGACCTTCTGGGTGGCGCCCGCCTCGGCGGTGAGATCGCCGAACGTGAGGGTCAGCTTCCGTCCCGGCACGGCGTGTTCGACTGTGGCGGGTCGGGAGAGGACCGCGGAGGTCCAGTGGCGCCACGTCACCGTGAGCGTGGTGAGGGTGCGGGTCGGGTCGGAGACACAGACGACCGCGGTGCCGTTGCTCCCGCGCCGGATCAGCACCGAGCAGGGGTCGCTCACGGTGAGGTCGCCCACCGTTCCCGCCGTCCAGAAGTTGACGGCGGTGACGCCGAGGGAGGGGACGTGGACGCCCTGGGCACGGGGTGTGTTGGCGAGTGTTCTCAGCAGCCCTCGCGCGCCAGCGGCATGGGCCGCGGTGCGGGCGGCACTGGCGCCGGGCAGCAGCACGTAGGCGTAGGTGCCGTCGACCGGGTCGGTGCCGTGGTCGACGTACAGGGTGAGGTAGCGATCGGTGAGGGGCGCCGTGGAGGAGCCGGTCTTGATGTCGCTCCATCGGCCGGTGCGCTCCTCGCGCAGGGCCGTGACGCGGCCGCCCGCCGGGAAGACGTAGCCTCCATGGCCGGCGATGTGCGCCCAGCCGGGGTCGCTCAGCGTCTCGGTCCAGCCCGGGGTGCCGGGCTTGCGGTGGTGGTCCACGGTCAGGGCGTGGGTGCCGGCGGGGCCGAGGCGGCGGTTGTCGATGACGGTGTCGACCGCCTCGCCGTCAGTGGCGGTGACGCCGGCGCCCAGGCAGACGATGCCCTCGTCCAGGAAGAACCAGGACTTGCGTGCCTCCAGCGTCGAGGCCAGCCCCTTGAGATGCTGGCCCACTGCGGCGTACGTGCCGTCGGTGGTGCCTCCGACCCACTTCACCGCCGGGCGTTCGGCCCCCCACTGGCCGCCCTGGCCGTCGGCGAGTCGCTTCCTGGAAGCGGTGATACCGGGCAGCCGACAGGGGTCCACGGTGGCCCAGAAGGTCTGCGAGTACTGCTCGTTGGCGAAGTCGTCCCCCCACCAGGACAGCCAGCCGGCGCCGGTGTGGTAGCCGCGCAGGTTCTCCCCGTTGCCCCACTCGTAGTGCGCGATCCGCTCGGAGGCCATGGACAGGCAGGCGGCCCACCCCCGACGGCGGTGTACCGCCCGGTCCTGGGAAGGAAAGAGCCGGTGCGCGAGCGGCTCGGGCAAGGGCTTGACCGAGGCGTCGTCCACGACGCTCTGGAGCTGGGCGAGCTTGTAGACACCGAGCATGGGGTTGGTGTGCGGAAGACTGAAGTACGCCCGCTGGATCCATCCCTTGGCCAGGGCGCGCCAGCGCGCGTTCTGCTCGGGGCTCGCGGCGCGGCCCAGGGCGACGATCGAGGCGATGATCGAGTGGCCGCGCAGATGGTCGTCGTTGGCGCCGCTGGGATGGCCGGGCGGCAGTCCCCGCGCGACGGCGCGTCCGGAGACGGCGTCCATGCACAGGCCGTTGTAGAGGAAGGGGGCCCAGGCTCGTTCGACGGCGTCGAAGTAGTTCTCCCGGGCCGGGTCGGTGATCTCCCAGGGGGAGCCGGCGAGCAGCGCGCAGAGCAGGCTCAGGCCGGTGAACAGGTCCGCACCGTACGATCCGGCGTAGGGCACCCACGTGTGCTGGATGAAGGAGCCGTCACGGTAGAGGCCGTCCCCGGACGTCACGTAGGGGAAGACCGGGGACAGCGCCCCGGCCGCGAGGGCGAGCCGGTCCGCGTCCTCGCCGACCAGGCCGCTGAGCGCGATCGTCCGGCACAGGTCGACGCGGTTGGCGCCGGTGGAGGTGCCCGTGTACGAGGCCACCGCGCTTTCCGGCACGAACGCGCGGACGGCATCCGTGATCGTGGTGATCAGCTCGGCGTCCAGGTGGTCGTACAGGATGGTGGCCGCGTCGAGCAGCGCGTGGGGCCCGCCGATCTGCCAGTTGTACCAGTTGCCGTAGCGGGCTTGGCCCGCGTGGTAGACGTCGGTGACCACGTGCCGGATGCCGGTCACGACCTCCTGGGCGAAGGCGTCGTCCCCGGTCAGGCCCGTGCCGGGCTGGGCGTACGCCTCCGCCATGGAGCGCAGCCGCTGAAAGGTGGACTGGATCTGTGCGGAGTAGGCGTACGACTCCGTGTCCGTGTCGGGATCGGGGTCCAGCCACACCATGCCCGGCCACAGTGAGCCCCGCGCGGGCCGCATCGTGGTCCGCCAGGCGGCGGCGTCCGTGCCCAGCCGGGCGAGCTTGGAGGCGAACGGCTCCGCGGTGGGGCTGAAGCCGGAGCCGAGTACCAGGCCGCGCCAGGTGGCTCTGAGGCTTTCGAAGTCGGCGGATGCCGCCGACGCGGCGTGGGCCGGCTCGGAGGCGGCCAGGACTGCCGCCGAGGCGGTCGCGGGGAGCCCCAGTGCGGCGGCGGCACCTCCCGTCGCCTTGACGAATCCGCGGCGGGACCAGGGTGTGGGCATGGCGTCTCCAAGGACAGGAGCGGAGGAGGAGAGGAGGGGGAGAGGGAGGAGAGGGGGGGGAGGAGGAACACGGAAGGGGGCGCGTGTGCGGGTTGTGGTGGTGGGTTTCTAGCACGATGCGCGCAAGATGCTCAATACGTAAGACTCATAAGAATCGATCACTAGAGTACGGTGGAACGTGCACTAATCGGGGGGTCTTCGGGAGGACGGCAGATGCGGTCGCATGTCAATCAGCGCCACGAACGGGTGCTGGAGATCGTGCGCAGGCGGGGCGACCTGCGGGTGACGGAGCTGGCGGAGGAGCTGGGAGTCTCGGCCGTCACCGTGCGGCGCGATGTCGAGGCGCTGGCCGAACAGGGGCGGCTGACGCGGCTGCACGGCTCGGTCGCGTGGCCCGAGCCGCTCGGCTCCGGCCCGGCCGTCGCCGACGTGGTCGTGGACGTGGACGCCCCCGCACCGCTGCCACCCACCGGAGTGGTCCTGGGCATGGTCGTGCCCAGCATGGAGCACTACTTCGCGGAGCTGGTCAGGGGCGCTCAGGACGCCGTCGCGGCGCGCGGCGGCCGACTGGTGCTCGGGATCGCCCACTGGCGGTCCGAGGAGGACACCGCTCAGATCGGACGGATGCTCGACGGCGGCGTCGACGGCTTGCTGATCCAGCCCAGTTGGGAACGCGGAGTGCCCAGCCCCGAGCAGGAGCAGCAACTGCTGGCCCTACGGGTCCCCGCCGTACTGGTGGACCGGCGCGTCCCTCTCGGGGGCCGGCTGGCCGGGCTGGACAGCGCACGCTCCGACCACGCGCTCGGAGCGGCCGCGGCCGTCCACCACCTGGCTGGGCTGGGGCACCAGCGGATCTCCCTGCTCGCACAGGACAATCCGACGTCACCGCAGGTCCGGGAGGGGTACGAGGCCGCCATGGCGGCGTGCGGCCTCCCGGTGCCGCCGCCCGTGAACGTCGACCCGGAGGACCCGGCCGGCCTGGAGGCGGCGACCCGGTCGCTGTACCGGTCCGTGACGGAGGGCGGGATCACCGCCGCGATCGTCCACAACGACCAGACCGCGATCGGCGTGGTGCAAAGGCTGCGCGAACGCGGCCTCTCCCTGCCGGACGACCTGTCGCTGGTGGCGTACGAGGACGAGATGGCGGCGCTGGCCGACGTGCCGCTGACCGCCGTGGCTCCGCCGCGGCAGGCCGTGGGGGAGACCGCCGTCGAGATGATGTTCGCCCGGCTCGGAGCGAAGCCCGGTGCGGCGGCGCCGAGCCGGCACGTCTCCCTGGTGCCGCGGCTCACGGTGCGGGCGTCCTGCGCTCCGCCGCGGTGATCGCGACCCGTCGACAATTGATTGTTTTGATCGAGTTGGTCATTTGCTCTTGACGGGCGATCGTTGTGCGCAAAAGATGAGCGCATTCGCCTCCGGTCGCTGAGGCGCCTGCTCATCGAGGAGCCAGTGCAGATGAAGCCCGCCCACCGCATGTCCCGCCTCACTCTCACCGCCTCCCTGAGTTGCCTGGCCCTCCTCGCCACCGCCTGCGGCGGCGAGGGCGGCGGCACCTCCGGGGCCTCCGACAGCAAGCCGGTCACCCTCACCATGTGGTCCTGGATGGTCGGCACCGAGGAGGTCGTCGAGAAGTTCAACGCCACCCACGAGGACATCAAGGTCGAGTACACCGAGATCACCGCCGGTACCGACGGCTACTCCAAGATCGACAGCGCGATCAAAGCCGGCAACGCACCGGACGTCGTGGGCATGGAATACGCGATGCTCCCCGAGTTCGCCAGCCAGGGGAACCTGGAAGATCTGACCGAGCACTCCGGGAAGCTGGTCGAGACGTTCCCCGAAAGCCTCCGGTCGCTGGTAACCCCCGGTGACCGTACCTGGGGGGTCCCCTTCGACGTCACCCCGCAACTCCTCTACTACCGGACCGACCTGTTCGACAAGGCCGGTGTGGAGGTTCCGGGCACCTGGGCCGAGTTCGCGAAGGCGGCGGAGAGGATCAAGGCCGCCGACAAGGGGAGCCGTATCCTCAACGTCCCCAAGGGCGGCGACATCCCGTTCATCAACGGACTGGCCTGGCAGGCCGGTTCGCAGGGCTTCGGCGTCGAGGGCGACGCCTGGACGGTGGCCATCGACGACGAGCCCGCCCTGAAGGTCGCCGAGTTCTGGGACGGCCTGGTGCGCGACGGTCTGGTGCTCAACCACCCCGCTTGGAGTGAGGAGGAGAGCACCGCCAAGAAGAAGAACCAGGTGGCCGCGTTCATCGGCGCCCCCTGGAGCGGGGCTGGTCTGATATCCCAGACGCCGGAGCAGAAGGGCAAGTGGGCCGTGGCGCCGCTGCCCACCTGGGACGGCACACCGGCCACCGGTACCTGGGGCGGCACCTCCTTCGCCGTGCCCAAGGGAAGCGACCACGTCGAGGGCGCGGCCGAGTTCATCGAGTGGCTCACCACCGATCCGGCCGCGATGAAGGCGCGACTCGCGGATGCCGAGGCACCGAGCAGTGTCCTGCCCGCCGCCCCCGGCCTGCAGAAGGTCGCGGCGACGGAGTTCGCCCGAGCCTCCGACGGCTATTTCGCCAACGACCTCTACCAGGTCGCCGCCGACCAGGTGGACACCGTCGTCGGCGACTGGACCTGGGGCCCGGTACAGGGGTCGGTGAACGAGGCGTTCGAGAGCGCCGTAGCCAAGGGAGGCTGGAAGGCCGGCTTCCAGGCGGCCCAGCAGGCGGCGCTGAAGGCACTCGACGACCGCGGACTGAAAACGGTCGGCTGACCCCACGCCGGCCGGCCCCCCGGGAGACCGCCGCGCCGGCCACGCGCCCCGGGCCCGACCGCCGCGCCGGCCACGCGCCCCGGCGGATACAGCAGGTGCCACCCCGGCCGCCTCACCACTCGACCCACTGTTCCTTCCGGCTCCGCCGCCGCGGGCGCCCCGGTCAGGAGAACCCATGACAGCGCCACCCCCAGCACCCGCCCGCCCCTCGGTCGGACGCGCCCGACAGCGCGCCGCCGCGGCCTACCTCATACCGTTCTTCACCCTCTTCACGCTCGTCATGGTCGCCCCCATCGGCTACGCGCTCTGGACGAGCCTGTTCAAGGAAGAGTCCTCCGGTCTCGGTTTCGGCGGCACCGACAGCGTCTTCGTCGGCCTCGGCAACTACGCCGACGCACTCGGCGACACGGCCCTGCGCGCCTCGTTCCTGCACGTCGCCACCTACGTGGCGATCTACATCCCACTCATGACCTGCACGGCACTGCTGCTCGCCCTGCTGCTGGACTCGACCGTCGCACGGGCCAAGCGGCTGTTCCAGCTGGCCCTCTTCCTGCCCTACACGGTGCCCACCGTCATCGCGGCGATCATCTGGGTGTATCTGTACTCGCCGAGCCTCAGCCCGCTCATGGACTGGTTCGGCTCCGCAGGCGTCAGCGTGGACTTCTTCTCCGCGCAGCTGGCCGTTCCCTCGGTCGTCAACATCGTGACCTGGCACTACGTCGGCTACAACATGGTGATCCTCTACGCGGCGCTCCAGGCGATCCCCCGGGAGACGCTCGAAGCGGCCATGATGGACGGAGCCGGGGCGATCCGCACCGCGTTGCGGATCAAGGTCCCGCACATCCGTTCCGCCCTGGTCCTCAGCCTCCTGTTCACCTGCGTCGGCGCCATCCAGCTCTTCAACGAGCCCTACATGCTCACGACCCAGTCGGAAGCCATCAACCGTGACTGGTCACCCGTGATGTACGTGCACAAGGCGGCGTTCGTCGACCACCAGCCCGGTCTCGCCTCCGCGGCGGCGATCCTCATCGCCCTCCTGGCGGGCGTCCTCTCCTATGCAGTCACCAAGCTCGGCAACCGCTGGAAGGCAGCATGACCACGCACACCGTCACCGGGCAGGCCACCCCCCACACGGCCGGCGAGGGGAGCGGACCGAACAGGCGGCCCAGCGAGCAAGACCTACGCCCAGGCGACCGCAGCCCCGCGCGCCCGAGCCGCTCGTGGACCTCCAAGGCCGTCGTCAACGGCCTGCTCGCCCTCTTCGCCTGCTACACCCTGCTGCCTCTGACCTGGCTCCTCGTCGCCAGTACGAAGGACCACGGTGACCTCGTCGGCACCGGCGGCTTCACCTTCGCCGACTTCAACCTCTTCGCCAACCTCGGTGACCTGTTCACCTACAGCGACGGAATCTACGGGCGCTGGCTGCTCAACAGCATCCTCTACTTCGGTCTCGGCTGCCTGGCCTCCACCTTCGTCAGCACGGCCGTCGGCTACGCCTTCGACAAGTACGACTTCCCGCACAAGGAGAAGCTGTTCGCTCTGGTGCTGCTGGGCGTCCTCGTCCCGAGTGCCGTCCTCGTGCTGCCCCAGTACCTGCTGGCCGGCAAGGCGGGCCTGGACAACACCTATTGGGCCGTGCTGGTCCCCCTGCTGGTCAACCCCTTCGGCGTCTACCTCGCCCGGGTCTTCTCCGAGGGGTACATCCCGGACGAGGTGATCGAGGCCGCCCGGATGGACGGCGCGGGAGAGTGGCGCGTCTTCCGATCGGTCGGCCTGCCGATGATCGCGCCCGGCTTCGTCACCCTGTTCCTCTTCACCTTCACCTCGAGCTGGAACAACTTCGTCCTGCCGCTGTACATGCTGAGCGACGACAAGCTCTATCCCGTCACCCTCGGCCTGGCGATCTGGAGCAAGTCCTCCCAGCAGAACCCGGAGTTCTACATGCTGACGATCGTGGGGGCCCTGGTCTCGGTCCTCCCTCTGATCATCGCCTTCGTCTGCCTCCAGCGCTTCTGGCGCTCAGGGCTGACCGCGGGCGCGGTGAAGTGACGATGACCGCACGGCACCCCACGACGCCGGCCGCAGGAAGCCTTTCCACGATCGCGCCCGGCCCACGCCCGCGGCGTCCCCGCACCGCTCTCGCGATGTCGCGGGAGACCCGTGACGCCCTGCGCGACGAGGGCGCCATCGACCTGCTCCGCGAGGCGGCCGACCTCGATCCGGACCTGCTGGTCACCGACTTCGCCGACCCCTGCGCCGCCGAGGCCCTCGGCCGCACGGAGGTGCTGCTCACCCACTGGGGCTGTCCGCCGCTGACGGAGCGAGCACTCGCGGCGATGCCCCGGCTGCGGGCCGTCGTCCACGCCGCAGGGTCCGTCAAGCACCACGTGACCGACGCCGTATGGGAGCGCGGCATCACCGTCTCCAGTGCCGCGGCGGCCAACGCGCTGCCGGTCGCCGAGTACACGGTGGCCGCCATACTCCTCACCGGCAAGCGGATCCTGGAAAGCGCACGTGCCTACCGTGAGCGGCGAGCCGCGTACCCACTGCTGCCCTACTTCGCCGGTCACGGCAACTACCGTCGGGTTGTCGGCATCGTCGGCGCCTCGCGCACCGGCCGGCGCGTCATCGAACTGCTGCGGCCGTACGATTTCACCGTCCTGGTCCACGACCCCTATCTGGACGACGCCGGCGCCGCCCGCCTCGGGGCGCGGCCCGTCGGCCTCGACGAACTGACCCGGCTCAGTCACGTCGTCTCCATCCACGCCCCCCAACTTCCCGAAACGCGCCACATGTTCGACGACAGGCGGCTGGCGATGCTGCCCGACGGCGCCACGCTGATCAACACCGCGCGCGGCTCCCTGGTCGACACGGACGCGCTCATCACCCACCTGGCGTCCGGACGCATCCACGCGGTCCTCGACGTCACCGACCCCGAGGTTCTGCCCGCCGAGTCACCGCTGTTCCGGCTGCCCAACGTGCTACTGACCCCGCACATCGCGGGCTCGCTGGGCAGCGAGCTGGGCCGCATGGCCGACTACGCGGCCGCCGAGATCACCCGCTACGCCCGGGGCCTGCCCTTCGCCCACGGAGTGGAGCCCCAGGACCTGAGCCGGACAGCATGACGGCACCGCCCGCGAACGATGGGTGATCGTTCGGCTGAAACCCTGGCTCAGCCCCGACCCGCACACGCCGGTCGGGGCTGACCTGCGTCAGGTGCCGTGTGGGCGGGGCGCTGCTGGGTACGGTGCCCGGTCATGGACGACTACGAGCGTGACTACCTCGACGAGAGCGACCTGAGCGAGATCCTCTCCACGCCGGCGGAGACGGCGGAGCGCCTGGCGCTGCTGACGCGGGAGGAGGCCTCCGACGTGCTCGGCCTGGTGACCCTCTCGCAGGAGGGCGGGCCGATGTCGCGGGAGGCGGACCGCCTGGCGAAAGCGATCGCCGTCCGCATTCCGTCAGAGAACTGATGCCGGCCAGGGGTGTGAGGGTGCGCTTGTGATCTCGGGATGTGCGTGCGGGTGGCGGGGGTGCTCGATCGGGTGATCGCGTTGGCGATCACGGCACGTCGTCGGGGGCGGGATCGAAGGGCTATGGCGAGAACCGCTACTGGTTCGCCACCTACGAGGACGAACCCGCCTCGTGCGAGGAGGCGGTGCGGCGGTGGTACGAGGCCCGCTGGACGGGCGGCTACGACTGGGACCGGCCCGGCTACTCACCCGACACCGGCCCCTTCACCCAGGTGGTGTGGAAGGACACCGAGAAGCTCGGTTGCGGCCGCGCCTCGGGAACCCCGGAAGGCGAGGAGTCATCGGCCGGTTCCGGGACAACGTGGGAGCACCGGTCGGCGGCTGAGCGCGCCCCGGCCACTGCGGGGACCCGCCCCCGGCAGCCAGTGCCGACAGCCCGGCGCACCATCTCGTTCAAGACAAGTTGTCATGTGGCAACCATTTATCCCTTGCCAAGGTGACAGCCGTCCTTGGGATCTTGAAGAGGGGCGCGCGGCGATCTGAAGCTGTTTGAAAACGGCACATTTCAGGTCGGGTATGCGCGAGATCCGCTGGAAAACCGAAAAGGGCAGGTCATGGACGGGCTGGCCGCCAGGGTGAAATTCCCCCTGCTGCCATGAGAGCGGCCCGTCTCGTCCTGTTACATCCGGGTTTCTTCCGGCCTAAGCGGCACGGCTGATTCCGGGCCGTATGTGACGGCTGATGCGGGGCACGCCGCGTCACCTTGTGCGGTTGTTGTGCCAGGTTGTGTGGCTCCGGTGACCGCAGGGGTTGCCGGGTCTGACTTTCCGTGGGGGGAAGCTGAATGCACTCGCGTGCTGCAAGCACGCCGTTTCGGCGTGCCCGGAGATTCTCGCGCTACGGGCTCATGGCCGCGGTGGCGGCGCTGTCGCTGGTGGTTCCGGCGGCCCCGGTGTTTGCCGCACCGGCGCCGGCGGATCCGGGTTCGACCTCGGCGTGGGGCAAGAAGTCCGATCTGGACGTGCCGCCGGTGAAGGTCGGTGCGACCAGGCCGGTGACCGGTAAGCCGGAGGCCGAGCCCACGAAGGCGCGGGCCGCGTGGCGGGCGGAGCAGAAGGAGCGGGCCCGCACCGGTGAGCTGCCCGAGCCGCCCAAGAAGGCGTCCGGAGCGCCGTCCGCCGATGCCGCGGCGATGGTGTACGTCCCGGAGGACCAGGGTTCGGTGCCCTGGCACCAGATCTCGGACTTCCGCATCACCGACTCGCTGGTGGCGAGGATCAATCTGTCCACCGGCAACATGATGCTCGCCGCGACGGACTTCGAGGTCGCCGGCGTCGGACAGAGGCTGCGCCTGGCGCGGACGTACAACTCCTTCGACGCGCCCTGGGGCAAGGTGTCCCAGAGATGGTGGCAGGAGTACGAGCGATACCTCCAGTTCTTCTCCGGCGAGGTCATCCTCTACGACGCCACCGGCGCCACCGTCAGTTTCACCGAGAATGCCGACGGTACCTTCGCCACGCCCAAGGGCTACTCGAAGGACCTGAAGAAGAACGCGGACGGCACCTACACCCTCACCGACCGCAAGTCCGGCTCCAAGGACACCTACGACGAGCACGGCACGCTGACCAAGGTCACGGACCGGAACAAGGGCACGATCACCGTCGACCAGCACGACGACGGAACCGAGCACAAGGGCTTCAAGCTCACCGAGACCCGCTCGGGCCGCTGGCTCGACCTGGTCAAGACGAGCGCGAGCCAGTGGCAGGCCAAGGACCAGACCGGCCGCACCGCCGTCTTCGACCTCAACGCGGCCGGCGACCTGGCGAGGACCATCGACACCGAGGGCAAACCGACCGCCTTCGAATACGACTCCTCCCGCCGCCTGACGAAGATCACCACCCCGGAGGGCCGGGTCACCGTCTTCAGCTACGACGAGGACAACCGCGTCCGCTCGATGCTCCGGGCCACCGACTTCAACGGGTCCGGACACACGGGGCCGACCTACACCTACGCGTACTCGAACACCGACCCGTGGACCGCGGGTACGACGACGGTCACGGACCCGGAGCAGCACGCGACGGCATACGAACACAACGCGGACGGCGGCGTCACCAAGGTCACCGACGCGCTGGGTCATTCCCGCTCGCGCACGTTCGACGCCAACCACAACATCGACACCGCGACCGACGCGATGGGCGTGGGCGGCACCGGCGCCAACGTCACCGCCTACGGCTGGGACGGACGCAACAACCCCACCTCGGCCAAGCTCCCCACGGGTGCCACCGCGACTCTGACCGGGTATCAGACCATCGCGGGCGCTGACCTGCCGAAGTCGTTCACCGGTGCCGACGGTGAGAAGGCCGACTACACCTACGACACCGCGGGCAACACCAAGTCGGTGGCGGTCACCGGCACTGGCGGGGGCCAGCGCACCTTCGACCACAACCCGGCCACCCCCACCTGCGGCGGCTTCGAGGGCCAGACCTGCAAGGCCACCACCAGCATGTCGGACACCAGATCGGTGTCGACGTCGTTCACCTACGACACCAGGGGCAACCTGGCCAAGGCCACGCCGCCCGCTCCGCTGGGCCCGACCACCTACACCTACGACGCGCTGGGCCGCCCGGAGACGGTGACCGACGGACGAGGCGTCAAGACCGTCTACACCTACGACAACCGGGACCGGGTCGTCCTGGTCTCCTCGACCAACTCCACGGTGCGCTACCACTACGACGGCGACGGCAACCTGCGCCAGCGCGACGACGGCACGGGGGTCACCAAGTACGAGTTCGACCCGCTGTCCAGGGAGACGGTCCGCACGCTGCAGAACGGCTCGCAGACCAAGCTCACCTACACCCCGGCCGGCAACGTCGACACCTACCAGGATCCGGCCGGTGTCACCGACTACACGTGGAACGAGGTCAACAAGCTCACCGCGCTGAAGGACCCGACCGGCAGGACGACCACGTACAAGTACAACGCGAACGACGTCCGCACCACGACCACCTATCCCGGCGGCACCGTGCAGACGGTGACCCCGGACAAGTCCGGCAGGCCGGAGAAGATCAAGGCGACGTCACCGAAGGGCACCCTGGTCGACCTGGCCTACTCGTATTCCAACGCGGGCAAGGACGGGGCAAAGATCCGCACCCGCACCGACACCGTCACCGGCCTGAAGACCACCTACTCCTACGACAGCGCAGGCCGCTTCTCCTACGCCAAGGAGGAGCAGGGCACCACACTGAACTCCTCCTGGCAGTACTGCTACGACCAGGCCGGCAACCTCACCAGCCAGGGCGTCGACCCCGGTTGCCCGCGCGGCACCACCTACAGCGTCAACGACGCCCAGCAGATCACCGCCAAGAACGGCAGCGGCACCAACTGGTCCTACGACAAGACCGGCAACGAGACCGCGGGCGCCGCCACACCCGAGGGCACCCGCACCGGCGAAACCTGGTCCGACCACAGCCAGATGACGTCGATCACCGTCGCCGGAAAGACCTACGCCGGACAGTACGGCTCGACCGACCAGAGCGAGCGCATCAAGCTCGGCGACACGTTCTTCCACAACGGGCCGCTCGGCCTGTCCGCCAAGACCACCGCGGGTGTGGACATGGGATTCAACCGGGAACCCGGGGGCACCTTGAACTCCATGACGACCGGGGGCAAGTCGTACTACTACCTCACCGACGCGATCGGCTCCGTCGTCGCGCTCGCGGACGAGACCGGCACCAAGGCCAACACCTACGCCTACAGCCCCCGCGGCGTCCAGCGCTCCACCACCACGGAGAAGGTCTCCCAGCCGTACCGGTTCGCCGGCGGCTTCCAGGACCCCACCGGCCTGTACCACTACGCGGCCCGCTACTACGACCCCAACATCGGCCGCTTCACCAGCCCCGACCCCTCCGGCCAGGAGAAGAACCCCTACCTCTACGCCGAAGGCGACCCCGTCAACCGCATCGACCCCAGCGGACTCGCCTCCCAGGGACTGAACCTCGAGGTGTGTGCCTTCGGGGCGTGTCTCGGAGGGGGCGTCAGCGTCAATGACGACGGCGCGATCCACCCCAGCCTCTCCGTGGGAGCAGGCACACCCGGAGTGAGCGGGGGGTATGAAGCGAGCGCCAGTGACGCCTCCGCCGGCTGGACGGGCGAGGCGGAGTGCTCAGCGGGCTACTACCGTGCGTCGGCCAACACCCAGGGCGAGACGTCGGCCGGTGCCAGCACTTCGTACAGCGCCAAGCCGGGGTGCTCGGCGAAGATAAAGAAGACCTGGTAACGGAAAGGACGAAAAGATGCGTGCACTGGAACTGGCGGCACCCGGCGGGGGACCCGACGGTCCGCCGTGGCTCGGCATCATCTTCGGTGTCCTCGTGGTCATCGGAGCTGTCTTTTTCGCCGTGAGCCTTATGCGAGGCCGCGGAAAGTAAAGAAAGAAGACCGAAAGCGCAGCTTGGTCTCCAGATTGTCGCGAAGTCGCGGAGGGCGCCTTCGCCGCCCGATGGGTTCAGGCGAAGGCGCCACCGGAGTAGACGCACTGACGGTCGAACGCATTCCGTTCAAGTCGTCAATAAGCGTCCCGCATAAGTGTGTTCGGGCATGGCTGGGGCATTCGGAGACCGATGGATCGGCGCCATTCGGCGGCGGTCGATAGTCGTTGAGGAGATGGGGATTCACATGCGCAGCAGGGGGATGAAGGCCGGCGCGATCGTGGTGGCCGCGGTGGTGGGGAGCGTTGTCGTGACGGGGTGCGGTGACGGCGGTGGCGGCGGTGAATCGAAGGCTCAGGGAGCCGGTGCGTCGGCCGGCGCCAGCAAGAGCGGCGCTCAGGAGCAGGGGACGACGGAGGTGCGGGCGGCGTACGACAAAACGGCCCAGGCCAAGTCGGCGCGGATGACGATCAAGATGAATCTCTCCGCGGAAGGCAAGGCGATCACCTCTGACGGGGAGGGGGTGCTCGACATGGCTGAGGGCAACAGCGTCATGACCGTCACCGCGCAGGGCAAGAGCATCGAGCAGCGTGTGGTCGACCAGGTCCTCTACCAGAAGGTGCCCGGCGAGAAGGCCCCGGGCGGCAAGCCCTGGATAAGGATCGACCTGAAGAAGGTCGCCCAACAGCAGGGGCTAAGCAATCAGCAGATCGGCGACCCGGCCCAGACCGCCGCCTATGCCAAGGCGATCACGGACAAGGACGTCACGAAGGTCGGCACCGAGAAGATCGATGGAGTCGACACCACGCACTACCGGGTCTCGGTGGATGTCGCCGAACTGCCGGGCGGCGAACAGATGAGCAAGCAGCTCGGCCCCACCATGCCGATGCAGGTATGGCTCGATGACGAGGGCCGGCTCCGCCGTCAGCAGATCGACATGACCGTCAAGGCACCGGCGTCCGCCTCCGCGAAGCCCGACAGCAGTGCGGCGCCCCAGCAGCTCAAGATGAGCACGGTGATGCAGTTCTCCGACTTCGGCACCGAGGTCGACGCCCAGGCCCCGCCGTCCGATCAGGTGGCCGACATGACCGGCCAGGCCCTCCAGGGCAGCCAGCAGCAGAGCTGAACCGCGCGGACGATACCTGCCTTCTGATCGTCGACCTCTCGTCGGTAAGGGCCGCGTGACGATCGGCCTGGGTCGGGACCCGCCCCCGTTACCCCGGCCCCCCGGGGAACCGCGGCCCGGGGTA